>NZ_NPKS01000129.1:0-500 GCF_008329595.1 Methylobacterium sp. P1-11 | reverse complement strand
GCGAACCAGACGAGCATGACGGGTCCGAACACCCGGCCGATGGCAGCCACGCCCTTGTGCTGGACCAGGAACAGACCGACCAGGATCACCAGCGTGATCGGCACGACGAACGGCCCGAGCGCCGGCGCGTCGACCTTCAGGCCCTCGATCGCCGACAGCACCGAGATCGCCGGCGTGATCGCCCCGTCGCCGTACAGCAGCGCCGCCCCCACCAGCCCGACCACCAGCAGCAGCGCCTTCCACGTGCCCGGCCGGGCATGCCGGGCGCCGAGCAGCGCCAGCATGGCGACGATGCCGCCCTCCCCGCGATTGTCGGCGCGCAGGATCAGCACCGCGTATTTCAGCGACACGATCAGGATCAGCGACCACAGGATCAGCGAGACCGCACCCGTGGCCGCCGCCGGCACGGCCGCGCCGCCGGCGGTCGCCGCCTTCACGGCCTCCTTGAACGCGTAGAGCGGGCTCGTGCCAATGTCGCCGTACACGACACCCAGCGCGCC
>NZ_NPKS01000128.1:0-504 GCF_008329595.1 Methylobacterium sp. P1-11 | reverse complement strand
GGGTGGATTGCCGCTGGTCCGCTTTTAAGCGTGGTTTGCGGAAAACGGACGCCACCGTTGCGCCCGCTCGCAACTCTCCTGTGGCGTTGGACCCTTGCTACAGACAGCTTCCGATCATCAGACAGCCTACAGTGATACTGAAGCCCACTAGGAAGACCACCGTGACAGGTGCGTAGGCTATTGCAATCAATAGCCTCGTGGATAAGCGCTCGGTTGGCAGAAAAAAGCACCCTGCCATCCCTAAAAAGATGGGTATCCAGAAGGTAAGATGACCTTCACCCAGAAGGTCATGTCGGATTAAAATGTATAAACCGATGGTCATCCAAACCGGCGCAAGTAGTAAGCCGCTCACAAAAAAGAGCATGACAGCCGTACGCCTGTGTCCGGCGTTGATCCAGTCCAAAGTCTGATCCTTCAAATGCACAAGCATGAAGTGATATTGCTGCTCTTCTTCGGCGAAGCCGCCGCAGGGATAGCTTATCAACTCCAACTGGAATTTCCAGA
>NZ_NPKS01000127.1:0-527 GCF_008329595.1 Methylobacterium sp. P1-11 | reverse complement strand
TCGATGTCTGCGAACAGGTGCTCGCCCCGGCCAAGAACGACCGGCGACACCGCCAAGTGCAATTCATCGATTGCGCCCGCGAGTAAATACTGGCGGACCGTCGACACGCCACCGCCGATCTTGACGTCCGAGTCGCCCGCGGCAGCTCTAGCTTGGTCAAGCGCCGCCTCGATCCCGTCCGTGACGAAGTGGAAGGTTGTCCCGCCCTCCATCACAATAGGCGCCCGGGCGTGGTGGGTGAGGATGAAGGTCGGCGCGTGATAAGGGGGATTGTCGCCCCACCAGCCCTTCCACGTTTCGTCCGGCCATTCGCCCCGGATCGGGCCGAACATGTTGCGGCCGAGGATGAAGGCGCCAAAGCCAGCCATCCCGGCGTCGGCGAAACGATCGTCAGTCCCGCCCTCTTGCCCGATCATCGATCTGAAGGCGCGCGTCGGGAAGAACCACCGCATCAACTCCGGCCCGCCTTTCCCGAGCGGATGCTCCAGGCTTTGGTCCGGGCCGGCCCCGAAGCCGTCGACAGACAC
>NZ_NPKS01000126.1:0-530 GCF_008329595.1 Methylobacterium sp. P1-11 | reverse complement strand
CTGAACCGCTACTACTACCAGGCGATGATCCCGGTGAAGGACGCCGCCGTGCTGGCGCGCATGACCGACGCGTCGCTGCGGCGGATCTGGCGCCAGCGCATCGTCGATCATGACGGCGACCACGAGGGCGACGGCGGCATCGAGCGCTGGCTCAAGCTGGCCGAGGGCGTCGGCTTCGACCGCGCCTACGTGCTGTCGACCCGCGGCATCCTCTCGGCCACGAAGTTCTCGGTCGAGGCCTATGTCCATTTCGTCTCCGAGAAGACGCTGCTGGAGGCGATCGCCTCGTCGCTGACCGAGATGTTCTCGCCGACGATTATTTCCGAGCGCGTCGCCGGGATGCTGAAGAACTACGACTTCATCACCAAGGACACGCTGGCCTATTTCGACAAGCGCCTGACCCAGGCGCCGCGGGATGCCGACTTCGCCCTGGACTACGTCAAGCAGCACGCGACGACGCCCGAGCTGCAGCGGCAGGCGCTGGCGGCGCTGACGTTCAAGTGCACCGTGCTCTGGACGCAGCTCGACGC
>NZ_NPKS01000125.1:0-554 GCF_008329595.1 Methylobacterium sp. P1-11 | reverse complement strand
GTTGGGGATGGCGGGCATGGTCACCGAGAACGAGGTCGGGGCGGTGGCGCTGGCCTGACCGGCTGGCTTTGGACCGGACTGATTGAGAGGATCAGCCAGGACCGAAGGAGTCGGATATGCGGCGAGGTCAGGTCACTTCCTTGATTCGGGGGAAGCTCGGCCTATTCCTGACAGGGGTGGAATCCGTTTTGTGAGGTTGTGATGTCGTCAAAAGCCCGCATGCGTCCGTCCTGGCGCAAGGGACAAAACCGGTCGGGTCTGCCGACGCCGCCCGGCTGCAAGTTCATGACGATCGCGCAGCGCCGTGCCTCCGAGCGTTCGATCGTGGGCGAGACGGCGACTGCTGTGAAGCGGGTAGCCAAGCGCGCCGCCAAGGTTGTCACTGGGACTGCTTCCGCGGCCGGATCCGCGGTAAAGTCGGCGGTGACCCGGGGTTCGAAAGAGACGGTGGAAGCCTAGGGTCTGCTTACTCAGCTTGACCAAGTGAGGGACCGCTATGGGCGATAAGCGGAATTTGGCTTAACGCCCAGAAGCGGACCTTCGGCTTTGCGCCC
>NZ_NPKS01000124.1:0-558 GCF_008329595.1 Methylobacterium sp. P1-11 | reverse complement strand
TGTTGGCGCAGGCCTTCGGTGTTCCGGTGGAGCCGGAGGTGTGCAGGATGTAGGCGAGGGCGTCCGGGTGGGGCGCGCGGGTGCGGGGCCGGAAGGGCCGGGCGCCGTCCTCGCCCGCACCCTCGCCCGCACCCTCGTCCGCGTTGTCATCTGCGTCGTCCCGCGCGTTGAGGACGAGGGGCGGGCGTCCTGCGGCGTCGACGAGGGCGGGGGAGCGGTCGGCGAGCTCGGGCTGGGTGAGGAGGAGGTCGGCCTCGGCGGCGAGGGCGACGAGGCGGGCTTCGGGCAGTTCGGGGTTGAGGGGCAGGATGGCGGCGCCGGTCCTGAGGACGGCGAGCCAGGCGGCGAGCATGGTGCAGGACCGCTCGAGTGCGATGCCGACGAGGTGCTCGGGTCGGGCTCCGGCGCGGGCGAGGCGTCGGGCGATGGCGGTTGCGCGGGCGTCGAGGTCTGCGCGGGTCAGGCTGGTCTGGGCATCGGTGACGGCCGTCGCGTCCGGGTCGGCACCGAGCTGGGCGGCGAAGGCGGCGAGCACGTCGCCGGCACCGTCCGGATAGG
>NZ_NPKS01000012.1:0-176889 GCF_008329595.1 Methylobacterium sp. P1-11 | reverse complement strand
CGTGATCGCCGCCGTCAGAGACGTCTTGCCGTGGTCAACGTGACCAATCGTGCCAATGTTGCAGTGCGGCTTGGTGCGGGAGAACTTTTCCTTGCCCATGATTCCCATTCCTGCGGCCGGGACCACACGGGGGCCCCGAATCCTGGTCAGCCGCCCCGAAGTTCGGACAGGGGCGAAAAACGCGGTTCGCTTAGAGGGTCGGCCGCCAGGGATCAAGCTCCGTGCCGCGCGGGAGCACGGCGACCGGTCCCGCTGTCAAGCCGCGGAAGAGAGTCTTGAACGCCGAAACATCAATGCTCGGCAGTCACGAAGACGCTTTGGCGCCACAGTGTGGCATCGCGGGCATAGCGGGATTCGCACGGCCGAGCTTAAGTGGCGGCAACAACGCGTCACCTCGGACCCCCGCCATGATGAAGAAGTTCCTCCTCGCCACCGCCGCGACGGCCCTGGTCACGACGGCCGCCTCCGCCGCCGATCTGCCGCGCCGCGCCGCGCCGCCGCCTGCCTTCATGCCGGTGCCGGTCTTCACCTGGACGGGCTTCTACGCCGGTCTCGAGTCGGCCTACACCTTCACGGATCGCGAGCGCATCACGACCGTCGGCGTCCAGCCGGGCAATGCCGCCAACGTGGCGCTCGGCCGCCGTCCGTTCCTGACCTCGACCACGCAGGACGGCTTCGCCAACATCGGCGGCACGGCCGGCTACAACTACCAGTTCACGCCGGGCGCCGGCATCGTGGTCGGTGTCGCCAACAGCATCGACTGGACCGACATCACCAAGAACCGGGTCGTGCTCGGCACCGGCAACGTCGCGGGCGGCCCGCCGAACCTCAGCCAGTTCCGCCAGAGCCTCGACTGGCTCGGCACGCTCACGGGCCGCGTCGGCTACGCCTTCGACCGCGTCCTGGTCTACGGGATGGGCGGCCTCGCCTACGGCAACGTGTTCCACGACGCCAACTTCTTCACCCCCGGCGGCCGCCTGCAGTTCGCCGGCCGCTACGACGACTTCAAGACCGGCTTCGCCTACGGTGGCGGCATCGAGTTCGCGCTGCCGACCGACAGCTTCCTGAACACCTTCGCGCTCGGCCGCTACATCGGCATCAAGTACGACGCCATCACGGTGAAGGCCGAGTACCTGCATTACGATCTCGGCAGCCAGAACGTGCTCGTCGGCGCGGTCCCGGGCGTCGGCAACGGCGGGTACATCTCGCGCTTCCGCACCGAGGGCAGCATCGTTCGCGCCGGCTTCAACTACAAGTTCGGCGGCCTCTAATCTTCCAAGCAGCACCCGGGACAGGTGTCCCGGGCCGACCTGCAGGGCGCGTACCGGATCCGGTACGCGCCCTTTTTCATGGCCGAGCGGCGCGTCCTATCGAGCACCGCCCTGTTCCCGGGTGCCGGCAGCGGCAGCACAGTGCGACCCGGCATCCAGCACAAGACGTCGTGAAGCACCCAACCTGATCGACCTGTGCCGTGGTGGGCTGCTTCCTGTGCCAGAGCCCGGATCAGGTTCCGCTTTGCTCCGCCGGCCCCGGGAGAGAGCATGCGCGGCATGAGCCCGTACCGGCGGATCCCGCGGATAGCCGGCTCAGCAGCTGCGCAGATGCGCCACCAGACGTTCGGCGCCCACCTCCGGAGCACCGGTGTTGAGGATCCTCAGATCCGCCTCGACCGGCACCTCCCGGGTGAGACGTGCTGCGAGATCGCCGTCCTGGGACCGGCCCCGGGCGGCGATGCGCCGCGCCAGGATCTCGGGCGGGGCCGTGACTTCGACGACGCTCACGTGCCGGCAGGTCCTCCGCGCCTCCGCGACGACCCGGCGCGAGACGTTGCAGATCACCACATGACCGTCTGCGGCGAGCCGGCCGGCCTCCGCAGGGAGGGCGTAGCCGAGGCCGTGGGCGCGCCAGCTCAGGGTGAAGCGGGCCGCCGCGCAGCCCCCGGCGAAGGCGGCCTCGTCGATCTCGTCGTTGTCCTCGTCGGCCGAGGGCGGCCGGGTGACGAGGCGGCGCGGGAAGACGTAGCGCGGGTCGTCGGCCAGGGCCGCCCGGGCGAGCCGGATCAGCGTGTCCTTGCCGGCCCCGCTCGGGCCGACGACGAGGACAAGGCAGCCCGGCATCAGGCGACCCGCCGGCCGGCGCGCCAGACCTCGCGGACCACCGGCACCCCCTCGGCCCGCTGGACGCGCACGAGGTCGGCCCGCAGCCCGGGCGCCAGGGCGCCGCGATCGGTCAGGCCGGTGGCGCGGGCGGGGTTGGCCGTGACGGTAGCGAGCGCCTCGGGCAGCGTGATCGCGGGCGCCTGCTCGGGCAGCAGGAAGGCCGCCATCAGCAGGCTCGCCGGCACGTAATCCGACGAGAGGATGTCGAGGTGCCCGGCCTCGGCCAGCGCCAGGGCGGCGACGTTGCCGGAATGCGAGCCGCCGCGGATCAGGTTCGGCGCCCCCATCATCACGGTGATGCCCTGCCGGTGCGCGGCCTCGGCCGCCGCCAGTGTGGTGGGAAACTCGGCCAGCCGGACGCCCTCGCCGACCGCGAGGTCGACATCGGCCAGGGTGGTGTCGTCGTGGCTCGCGAGCGGGATGCCCATCTCGCGGGCGAACTGGACCAGGGCCGGCCGGTTCTTGGCGTTGAGCGCCCTTCCGTCGCGGATCTTGCGCTCGGTGTTGGCGCGGATCTCGTCCATGGGCCGGCCGCCGCGGGTGGCGTAGGTGTAGTACTTCTCCATGTCGCGGAACTGCCGCTGGCCGGGCGTGTGGTCCATCAGCGAGATCAGTCCGACAGGATAGCGGGCCGTGAAGTTCGCCACCGTGTCCAACACGTCCGTGGAGGGCAGTTCGCAGCGCAGATGCGTGAAGTGCTCGGCCCGGAACAGGTCGCCGGCCCGCGCGGTGGCGATGGCGTCGGCGAGTTGCTCCAGCTCGGAGCCGAGGCCGCTGCCGTCCGGGTCGCTGCCGGCGCGCAGCGAATCGAACACCGTGGTGATGCCCGAAGCGGTGATCTGCGCGTCGTAGGCGAGCACCGCGCCGAGGGGGTGCCAGCGGACCTTGGGGCGCGGCGCGTAGTGGCTCTCCAGGTGGTCGGTGTGCAGCTCGATCAAGCCGGGGATCAGGTAGTCGCCGGCGCAATCGAGGCCGCGCGCGGGCGCCCGGCCCTCGCCGATCTCGGCGATCGCCCCGTCCGACACCGCGAGCCAGCCGCGCTGCACCCGGTCCGGCAGGACCAGGGTCGCGTTCTCGAGGATGAAGTCGTCCATCGTGAAGATCCTCAGGCTGCCCGGGCTCGCGGCGCGAAGCGGGTGACATCGACCACCCGGGTCGCCACAGCGTCGCGCATGGCGCTGTCGTGGAAGATGCCGAGCACGCCGGCCCCGGCCTGGAGCTTCTCGCGCACGAGGTCGGCCACCACGGCGCGGTTCTGTGCGTCCAGGGAGGCGGTCGGCTCGTCGAGCAGCAGCAGCGGCCGGTCGGCGATCAGGCCCCGGGCGATGTTGACCCGCTGCTGCTCGCCCCCCGAGAAGGTCGCGGGCGGCAGGCCCCAGAGCCGCTCGGGCAGGTTGAGCCGGGCGAGCAGGTCCTTGGCCCGGGCGCGCGCCGCCACTTCGGACAGGCCGCCCTCGCGGCCGGCGGCCTCGACCACGTCGAGGGCCGAGACCCGGGGGATCACCCGCAGGAACTGCGACACGTAGGCGATCACCCGCGCCCGGAGCGCCAGCACGGTGCGCGGATCGGCCCGGACGACGTCCACCACAGCGTCGCCGTCGCGGACCCGGATGGCGCCCGCGTCGCAGCGGTAATTGCCGTAGGCCATCTTCAGGAGCGAGGATTTCCCCGCCCCCGAGGGCCCGCCCAGCACCACGCACTCGCCGGGCTCCACGGAAAAGCTGACGTCGCCCACCACCGGCAGCACGACGCCGCCGCGCAGGTGGAGGGTGAAGCTCTTGGCGACGTTCTCGAAGGTCAGGAGCGCGGTCATGCGGCGAGCACCGAGGCGACGAGGAGCTGGGTGTAGGCGTGCTCGGGATCGTCGAGCACCCGGTCGGTCAGGCCGCTCTCGATCACGCGGCCGGCCCGCATCACGGCGATCCGGTGCGACAGGAGCCGCGCCACCGCGAGGTCGTGGGTGACGATGACCACGGCGAGGCCGAGCTCCGCCGAGAGCCGCCGGATCAGGTCGAGGAGCCGGGCCTGGACCGAGACGTCGAGGCCCGAGGTCGGCTCGTCCATCAGCACGAGGCGCGGCCCGGTGACGAGGTTGCGGGCGATCTGCAGGCGCTGGCGCATGCCGCCGGAGAACTGGCTCGGCGGATCGTCGATCCGTCCGGCCTCGATCTCGACCCGGCCGAGCCAGTCGAGCGCCTGGCCGCGGATCCGGCCGTAATGGCGCTCGCCCAGGCCCATCAGCCGCTCGCCGACATTGCCGCCGGCCGAGACCGCCATGCGCAGCCCCTGGCGCGCATCCTGCCGGACGAAGCCCCAGTCGGTGCGCATCAGCCGGCGCAGCTCCGCGGGGCCGAGATCGGCGAGGCTGCGGGTGCGGCCGTCGCGCATCCGGTAGCGGACCTCGCCCGAATCGGGCGCCAGCTCGCCGGCGAGCAGCGACAGGAGCGTCGACTTGCCCGAGCCCGATTCGCCCACGATGGCGAGCACCTCGCCCTCCGTGATGTCGAGGTCGATGCCCGCGCAGGCGAGCCGGTTGCCGTAGGCCTTGGTCAGGCCGTGGGCGGAGAGGAGCGGCGCGCTCATCGGGCCGCCTCCGCGACGCGGGTCTCGCAGATGTCGGTGTCGGAGCAGATGAACATCCGGCCTCCGGAATCGTCGGTCACCACCTCGTCGAGGTAGTGGCCGCTCGCGCCGCACAGGGCGCAGGGCTGCGTGAATTCCTGCACGCGGAACGGGTGGTCCTCGAAATCGAGGCTGCGCACCCGCGTGTAGGGCGGCACCGCGTAGATCCGCCGCTCGCGGCCGGCGCCGAAGAGCTGGAGCGCCGGGCAGTCGTCCATCTTGGGATTGTCGAATTTCGGCGTCGGCGACGGATCCATCACGTAGCGGCCCGCCACCTCGACCGGGTACGCGTAGGTGGTGGCGATGTGCCCGTGGCGGCTGATGTCCTCGTAGAGCTTCACGTGCATGGCGCCGTACTCGGCCAGGGCGTGGAGCTGGCGGGTCTCGGTCTCGCGGGGCTCGAGGAAGCGCAGGGGCTCGGGGATCGGCACCTGGTAGACCAAGGTCTGGCCCTCGGTGAGCGGCGTCTCGGGGATGCGGTGACGGGTCTGGATCACCGTCGCCTCCGTGGTGCGGGTGGTGGTGGCCACCCCGGAGGTCCTGGCGAAGAAGCGGCGGATCGAGACCGCGTTGGTGGTGTCGTCGGCGCCCTGGTCGATGACCTTGAGCACGTCCGACCGGCCCAGGATCGCGGCCGTGACCTGCACGCCGCCGGTGCCCCAGCCGTAGGGCATCGGCATCTCGCGGGAGGCGAAGGGCACTTGGTAGCCCGGCACCGTGATGGCCTTGAGGATGGCCCGGCGGATCATCCGCTTCGTGCCCTCGTCGAGATAGGCGAAGTTGTAGCCCGGTTCGCTCTCCGGGCGCGGCGCGATCGCGGCGCTCATTCGGCGGCCTCCTGCATCTCGACGGCGTCGGATGTCCGCTCGAACTCGGCGCGCAGGCGCCGGACCAGCTCCAGCTCCGCCTGGAAGTCGACGTAGTGGGGCAGCTTCAGGTGCTCGACGAAGCCGGTCGCCTGGAGGCTGTCGCAATGGGCCAGAACGAATTCCTGGTCCTGGGCCGGGCTCGCCACCGGCTCGCCGAGCTCCTCCGCGCGCAGCGCCCGGTCGACCAGGGCCATCGCCATGGCCTTGCGCTCGCTCTGCCCGAAGCTCAGCCCGTAGCCGCGGGTGAATTGCGGCGGGGCCGCCCCCGAGCCCTTGAACTGGTTGACCATCTGGCACTCGGTAAGGCGCACCCGGCCGAGCGGCACCGCGAAACCCAGCTCCTCGGGCACGAACTCCACGGCCACCGCGCCGACCCGGATCTCGCCGACGAACGGGTGGGTCCGGCCGTAGCCGCGCTGCGTCGAGTAGGCGAGGCCGAGCACGAAGCCCTCATCGCCCCGGGCGAGCGCCTGGAGGCGCAGGGCCCGGTCGGCGGGGTAATCCACCGGCTCGCGGGTGAGGTCGCCCACGGGCGTCCCCTCATCCCGGGGTGAGGGCTCGATCAGGCCGTCCTGGGCGAGCAGGTCGGTGACCCGCGGGCAGGTACCGGCATCCGCGCGGGGCTCGGCCTCGGCGGCGGACTCGGACACGGTGTCTGCGGCGAGCGCGAAGTCGACCAGCCGGTGGGTGTAGTCGAAGGTCGGCCCGAGCACCTGGCCGCCGGGCAGATCCTTGAAGGTGGCGGAGATGCGCCGCTCGACCGCCATCGCGCCCGTATCGACCGGCGCGGAGGCGCCGAAACGGGGCAGCGTGGTCCGGTAGGCGCGGACCAGGAACACCGCCTCGACCACGTCGCCGCGCGCCTGCTTGAGCGCCAGCGCCGCGAGATCCGGATCGTAGAGCGAGCCTTCCGTCATCACCCGGTCGACCAGAAGCGCCATCTGCTCGCGGATCTGCGCCACGGAGAGTTCGGGCACGGCTTGGTCGCCCCGGCGGGTCTCGGCGAGGAGTCGATGGGCGTTGTCGATGGCGGCCTCGCCGCCCTTCACGGCCACGTACATGAATCAGGCCTCCGTCACTGTCGTGGAGCGCGGGAGACCGGCCACGCGGCCGGGCGCGGTGAGGATCAGGTCGACACCGAGGGGGAAACCGGCGCGATTCTCCGAGAGCTGCGCCACGAAGCCGTCCGGCAGAGGCGCCGGCGCGATCCGGGCGGCGCCCCGGATGCCCGGGCCGGAGAGGTGCAGCCCCTCCCCGTCCGTGAGCGCGTCGAGGGCGAGCACCAGGGTCGTGGCCGTGTCGGGATAGGCCGGCGTCCCGGGGGCGAAGCGGGCCAGCGGCGGGCAGCGCGCAGGCTCGCGAACCAGCGCAAAGGCCGCCTCGGCCGGGTCTTCGGTGAGCGGCGCGCCTGTGTGGAAGCGCAGATAGGCCGCGACCTCCGGCGCCGCGGCGAGGGCCGGATCCAGCCAGACCGGCGTGTCGGCGTCGGTGAGCGTCAGCGCGACGGCGGCCAGTTCCGACGTCAGGGGCGCGGGCGGCGCGAGGCCCGGCGCGAGGGGCCGTACGCGGCCGGGGCGGGCGAGGGCGTCCATCACGGCGCGGAACGTGTCCTGCGCGTCGTGGACAGGATCGGCGAAGCCGGGGGCGAGCATACTCAATCGTCTCCGCGGGCGAGGGTCAGGAAATCGACCCGGGTGGCGGCCGTGCGCCGGGCGGCCTGATCCCGGGAGGCCGCGAGCCGCCGGGCGGCCGGTTCCAGGGCGGCCTCGACCCGGGCGCGCCGCCCCGGATCCTGCCAGAGGGCGTCGAGGATCGCGGCGAGCCGCGCCTTCGCGCGGTCGCGGCCGAGATGGTAGGCGAAGCCCGCCGGACCGTCCGCGAGGCGGATGGCGGCCCGGGTCACGCTGACCTCGCCGAAATTGAACGGGCGCCCGTCGCCGCCGATCCTGCCGGAGGCCATCACGAGGCCGGTCTCCGGTGGGCGCAGGTCCGCTGCCGCCGGGGTGTCGAGGGCCGACAGGGCTACCTCCAGATCCGCGCGGCTCGCCTCGGCACAGAGCGCCATGACGGCTTGGCGTGCCCCGATCTCGCCGTCGGATCCCGCATGTTCCGGGGTCGTCGTCATCGCGAATCCCTCCGTCGCTCGGTTGTATAGGTGTATAGACAACTGGCGCGCGCGGCACAAATGAAGTTTGGATGACAGGATGGATGCGAAGGAGCAGGAGCCCGGCCTCGTCCGGGGCGAGGGGTTGACGGCGTGGCGGCAGATCGCCGACGCGGTGACGGCCGAGATCGCGGCCGGGCGCTATGCTCCGGGACAGCAGCTGCCCGCTGAGGCCGCCCTGGCGGCGCGGTTCGCCGTGAACCGGCACACGGTGCGGCGCGCCCTCGCGGCCCTCGCCGAGGGCGGCCTCGTGCGCGCCAGCCAGGGCCGGGGCACCTTCGTGGAGGAGGCGCCGCTCGCCTACCCGATCGGGCCGCGGACGCGCTTCTCCGAGATCGTCGCGGGGGCCGGGCGCGAGGCCTGGGGCGACCTCATCGCCTCGACCACGATCCCAGCCGAGCCCGAGCAGGCGGCGGCTCTGGCGCTCGCCTCCGCCGCGCCGATCCTGGAGCTGCTGACGGTCCACCGGGCGGACAGCGCCCCGCTCTCGACGGCACTGACTTGGCTGCCGCTGCCGCGCTTCGCGGGCTTCGCGGAGGCCTATGCCGAGCGCGGCTCGATCACCCGGGCCTTCGCGGCCTGCGGCGTCCACGACTACACGCGGCTCTCGACACGCATCCGGGCCCGCCCCGCGGACGCCGCGGAGGCGCAGCGCCTCGACATCGCGCCGGGGCGGGTCGTGCTGGTCGTGTCGAGCGTCAACATCGATCCCGCCGGCGTGCCGATCCAGGCGAACCGCACCCTGTTCGCCGCCGACCGCGTGGAGCTGGTGATCGGGGGGTGACGCGGTGTCCGCTCGCCGGCCCCGGCACAGCGTCCTTGCGAGCGGAGCGAAGCAATCCAGGGCAGCGCGACCCTGGATCACTTCGCTCCGCTCGTGATGACGGAGAGCCGAGGCGCCCGTCAGCGTGCCGCGGGCCCGATGATCGCCCGGCGCAGGCGGGTCGAGACCCAGTCGATCGCCGCCACGGTCACGAGGATCATCAGCACCAGGAAGGCGACCTGCTGCAGCTCCAGCACGCGGATCAGCTCGGTGAGGTACTGACCGATGCCGCCCGCACCGACGATGCCGATGATCGTTGCCGAGCGGGTGTTCGACTCGAAGAAGTACAGGACCTGGCTTGCCAGCACCGGCAGCACCCCGGGGATCAGCCCGAAGCGGATTCGGTGCAGGCGCGAGCCGCCCGAGGCGAGGACGCCCTCGCCGGCGCGCTTGTCGCAGGTCTCGATCGCCTCGGAAAACAGCTTGCCGAGCGCCCCGAAATCGGAGCACGCGATGGCGAGCGCCCCCGCGAACGGGCCCAGCCCGACGACGTTGATCCAGATCAGCGCCCAGATCAGCACGTCCACCGAGCGCATGACGTCGAGGCCGCGGCGGACGGCGAACCGCGCGAAGGGGTTGGGCACGACGTTCCGGGCCGCCAGGAATGCCACCGGGAAGGCGAGGATCGCCGCCGTCAGCGTGCCCAGGAAGGCGATGCCGAGCGTCTCGCCCAGCGCATGCAGGAACGTCCAGAACTGGCCCTCCGGCGCGGGCGGCAGCATCAGCACCGCGAAGGTTCCGAGCCGCCCGAGCCCGTGGAGGTTCCGCGCCACCGAGAAGTCGAGGCGGCAGTAGCCGAGCGCCGCGAGCCCGACCAGCACGGCGATCAGGGCGGAGAGCCGCGCCCGTCCCGGCCAGTCGGTGCGGAACTGCGCGGGATAGCGCGCGCGCAGGCGGGCGAGGTCCGCCCGGGCCGCCGCGCGCAGGGCCTCAGGGCGCGCACTCATCGGGCCTGCTCCGCGCCGATCAGGCGGTGGCGGACCCGCTCAGTGGCGAGGTCGATGCAGAACACGGTCAGGATGATCAGCACGAGGATCGCGCTCACGTCCGCGTAGTAGAAGTTGCGGATCGCCACGAGGAATTCCTGCCCGATGCCGCCGGCACCGACGAAGCCCATCACCCCGGCGCCGCGCACGTTGATCTCGAAGCGCAGCAGCGCGTAGGAGGCGAAGTTCGACAGCACCTGCGGCAGCACCGCGAAGCGCACCGTCTGGACCCAGGTGGCGCCCGAGGCCGACAGGCCCTCGACGGGTCGCATGTCGATGTTCTCGACCACCTCGGAGAACAGCTTGCCGAGCGCGCCCGTGGTGTGGATCGCGATGGCGAGGACGCCCACCATCGGGCCCAGGCCGAAGGCGATCACGAAGATCAGCGCGAACACCACCTCGGGGACGGTGCGGCACAGCTCCAGGAGGCGCTTGGCGCCGATGCGCAGCAGGCGCGACCGCACGAGGTTGGCGGCGGCCACGAAGCTGAGGGCGAAGCCCGCCAGCCCCCCGAGCAGCGTCCCGAGATAGGCCATGAGCAGGGTCTCGCCCAGCAGGCCGAGCCATTTGGGCAAGCCCCAGTACCAGGCGCGGACGTCCTCGAGCGGGTGCTCGAGGCTGATCGGCGGCAGGATCTGCTGGATGTAGGCGGTGAACTTGCCGATGTTCTCGGCGAAGACCAGCGGCCGCACCTCGGCGATCAGGCCAGCGACCACGGCGAGCGCCGCCACAAGGGCGAAGCCCGCCAACGTGCGGCGGCGGGCGGCACCGGTCGCCGCCGCGTAGAGGCCGGAGAGGGCGGCTTCCCGCTCCGGCGACAGGGGTGTCAGACCGCGCAAGGCGGGCGGCTCCGGATCAGGACTTCCGGCGCTGCTCGTCGTTGAACCGCAGCATGTCGATGATCGGCTGGTAATCCTTGAGGGTCACCGGCGTGAGATCCTGGTCCTTGCCGTCGGAGAGCCGGTCGAACGCAGCCTTGTCGGCCTTCGGCAGGGCCACGAAGGCGTCGCGGATCTTGGCCTTCAGGTCGTCCGGCAGGCTCGTCAGCATGGCGAAGGGCCCCTCCGGCAGGAAGTCGGACTTGAACACGACCCGGAAGTCGGACTGCTGCATCGGCGTGCCGTCGGGCTTCTTGAGCATGCCCTTGGCGGCCATGCGGGTGACCATCGTGTCGGTCTCGGAATTCCACAGGTTGGCGGCGGCGTCGGCCGTGCCCTGAGTGAGCGCCAGCACGGCGTTCTCGTGGCTGCCGGCGTAGAAGGTCTTGCCGAAGAACTTCTCGACGTCGTAGCCGGCCCGCTTCAGGAAGAACCGCGGCGCCTGGTTTCCGGAGGTCGAGTTCGGATCGACCAGCGCGAGGTTCTTGCCCTTTAGATCCTCGACGGTCTTGTAGGGGCTGGAGGCCAGCACGTAGACCACCGAATAGTAGCCCGAGGCGCCGGTCTCGTGCTTCTGGTTGACGATCGGCTCGATCTTAACGCCGGTCATCACGGCCCGCGCGAACGAGGCCGGCCCGTACCACGCGATCTGGATGTTGCCGGCCCGCTGGCCCTCGATCACGGCGGCGTAGTCGCTCGCGACCCGCAGCTTCACCGGCACGCCCAGCGTCTTGGTCAGGTAGGCGGTGAGCGGCGCCCAGCGGTCGGCGGTGCCCGAGGCGTTCTCGGCCGGGATCACGCCGAGCGTCAGTTCCGGATACTGGGCCTTCCAGTCCTGGGCGGCGGCCGGCAGGCCGAGGAGGGCGAGGGCCGCGGCGGCGCCAGCGAGGGTGCGTCGGGTGATCATCGTGTCGTCCTTCGTGTCGGCGTAGGGCGGGAGTTCGGCCGGCCGCAGGCCGGTCGGGCGTTTCCCGTGTGGTGTTGTTGGGGCCCGAGGCCCGGATCAGGCGCCGAGGGCGGCCTCGCGGACCGGCCGCGCCGACACCAGCCCGGGCCGGCCCGGCATCGCGGCCCGCTGCTCCGCCTCGCGCTGCGCGGCATCGTCCAGCACCTCGCCGGCCTCCAGGCCGTAGAGCCGGCGCGCCACGTCCTCGGTGAGGTCGAAGGGGCCGCCCTCGAACACGACCCGCCCCGCCGCGAGGCCGACGAGGCGGTCGCAGTAGGCGCGGGCGAGGTCGAGGGAGTGCAGGTTGCACAGCACCGTAATGCCGTAGCGCCGGTTCACGTCGGCGAGCGCGTCCATCACGAGGCGGGTGTTGCGCGGATCGAGCGAGGCGACCGGCTCGTCGGCGAGCAGGATCTCGGGCTCCTGCACGAGGGCGCGGGCGATGGCGACGCGCTGCTGCTGCCCGCCCGACAGGCCGTCGGCCCGCTGGCCGGCGAACTCGCCCATGTCGAAGCTCTCCAGGGCGGCGAGGGCCATGGCCCGGTCCTCGGCGGACCATCGCCGGAGCAAAGAGCGGTAGCTCGGCACGTGGCTGAGCCGGCCCATCAGCACGTTGGTCATGACGTCGAGCCGGCCGACGAGGTTGAACTGCTGGAAGATCATGGCGCAGCGGGTGCGCCACTCGCGCAGCGGGCGGCCCCGCAGGGTCGTGACTTCGCGCCCCTCGTGGAGGATGCGCCCCGAACTCGGATCCGCAAGCCGGTTGATGAGGCGCAGCAAGGTCGACTTGCCGGCGCCCGACCTGCCGATCACCCCGACGAAGCTGCCGGGTTCGATCCGGAGCGACACGCCGTCGACGGCGCGCCGGTCGCCGTACTGGCGCGTGAGATCCTCGATAACCAGCATGCAACCATCCGCCGCGGAATGGCCGCACGTAAACGCCGGTTTCACGACAATTGGATGACGTATTCGAGACGATTATATTTGCCGGCGCAACATCTCCGTTATTCGATAGCCGACTTAATCTTCGTACTGCTCCAGGAATGCTTCGATGGGCAGGCCGCGGAAATCCGGCAGCGCCCGACGCAGCCGCTCGTGGTCCCAGTCCCACCAGGCGAGGCGCGTCAGGCGCGCGGCGATCGCCTCGGGAAAGCGGCGCCGGACCGGCCTGGCGGGATTGCCGACCACGATCGTGTAGGGTTCGACGTCGCGGGTGACGATGGCGCCCGCTCCCACCACCGCGCCGGTGCCGATGGTGCGCCCGGGCAGGACGACCACGCCGTGGCCGATCCAGACATCGTGGCCGATCGAGACCGGGCTCGCCCGGCGTCGGTCGAAGAAGGCCGGCTCGTCCGCCTCTTCCGGCCAGTAGGCGCGCGCCCGGTAGGTGAAGTGCGCCTGCGACGCCCGCTCCATCGGGTGGTTGCCCGGATTGATCCGCGCGCTGGCGGCGATCGAGCAGAACTTGCCGATCGCGGTGTAGATCACCTCGCCGTCCTCACCGATGTAGGAATAGTCGTCGAGCACGGTCTCGGTGAGCCGGGTGCGGGCGCCGACCTCGGTGTAGCGGCCGAGGCGGCTGTCGACGACCCGGGCGCTCGGATCGAGCGCGGGTTCGAGGCCGAGGGGGCGGTCAACCACGGGCCTCTCCGAAGGGCAGGCGCGCCAGGAGCCGGAACGGCCTCGACCCGTCCTGGGTCAGGAGGCTGACGGCGTCGATCCGCAGGGGCTCCGGTCCCGCGGCGGCGTAGGCCTCGGACAGGCGCCGGTGCCAGAGGTCGCGCTCCGCCTCCGGCAGGGCGTCGGTCAGGGTCATGTGGAAGCGGAAGGCCTCGAACACGTACGGGTAGCCCCAGCGCGCGAGCAGCGCGCGGCCGCGCGGGCCGAGGCGCTCCGGCCGGCGCTTGGCGTGCTCGGCCTCGGTGAGCGGCGCCCGGAACGGGTCGAGGGCGGCGACGCACTCGGCGGCGAGGAGCCCCAGCTCCGGCGGCGGGGCCGCCGGCACCAAGGCGAGGAACGGCCCGAGGGCGGCGACCCGGAGCGGGCCCACCGCCACCGGCGGGTGCGCGGCCGCGAGGTCGCGGGCGGCGGCGACAAGGTCGGCCTCCCCGGTGCCCGGGGCGAGGCGCAGCGGCGCCTTGAGGGTGGCGTGGAACCCGTAGGCCCGCGCGCCCGCCGTGACGGGTGCGAGATCGCCGAGCCCCTCCGGATGCGGCACCTGCGTCCCGGTCACGTTGTCGGTGCCGAGGATCGCCCGGCCGAAGGCTTCGAGACGGGAGCCCGGGGCGGGCAGCCAGTAGAGGGCGTAGCGGCGCGACACGTCAGGGCCTCCGATCGTCGGGCGGTCAGGCCGTCGGCGCGTAGGAGCGCGCGTCGGCGGCCCGCCGCGGGCGCACGTCCATGGCGTTGCCCCGCCACACGATGGCGCTCCGCATCCAAGCGCCGAGCCAGATCGCCGGGATCAGGACGTCGCGCGCCAGGAAGGCCGCCAGCATGCGGGGCGAACGGTGCCAGCCCGCGCGGAGAGCGAGCCGGTGCTCGGCGGCATAGCACAGGGCGGCGAGGCCGGAAGCGCCGACAAGGCCCGCGAGGCTGCCGGCCCAGAGGGCGACGAGGAGCGCCGGCAGCAGGACGCCGCTGCCGATCTCGGGGGCGAAGAACAGCGGGAAGGTCACGCGGCGCAGCCGCGCCCAGCGCAGCTGCCGCGCCCAGACCTCCCGGAAGCCGCGCGGGCCGAGCGGCTGCTCGAACGGGCTCGCCACGAGGTGGACGCGCCGGCCGGCGGCGCGGACGAGCTTGGTGGCGGCCGCATCCTCGGCGATCTCGGCCGCCAGTGCCTGGAGCCCGCCCTGCGCCTCCAGGAAGGGCTTGTGCCAGAGCATGCTCTTGCCCTGCGCGAAGCCCAGCCCGAAGGCCTCGGCGGCGTATTGCCAGCGCGCCTGCAGGGTGTTCAGGAAGGCGCACTCCACCTCGGCCATGAAGCTGCCCGGGCGGGCGCCGGCCGGGGTGGAGCAGACGAGGCCGGTGTCGTCCCGCCACGCCGCCTGGAGCCGCTGGAGGTAGTCCGGCGGCATGGCCACGTTGGAATCGGCGAGCACCACCCAGTCGTGGGCGGCGGCACGCCAGCCACGCAGGCAGTTGTTGAGCTTCGGGTTCGCGCTGACGCGCTCGTCGCCGAGGATCAGGCGGGCGGGCACGTGCGGGTGGGCCTCGATCAGGCGCTCCACCATCGGGACGATCGGGTCGGCGGGGTCGGCGACGCAGAAGATCAGCTCGTAGGACGGGTAGTCGAGGCGGAAGCTGCGAACGAGCATCTCCTCGCTGTAGGCCTCGACGCCGCGCAGCGGACGGACCAGGGAGACGGGCGCGCCTTCCGGAAACCGCGACGGCCCGTAATTCCGGCCGAGGCGCCGGCCAGCCACGGCGATGCTGCCGATCTGGACGAGGGCCAGGAGCGCGCCGAGGGACAGGGCCGGCACCGTGGCGTCAAGCATGCGGATCCCTCGATCAATGAGGTGAGCGGTCCGGTCCGCTAGCGGCCGGACCGCGTCAGGCGTGTGACAGGGGCGACGCCGCCCGGCGCTTTCGGACCCGATCGCCGACGCGGCCGGTCACGGCACCGTCCTGCAGCCGGACGTCACCGAACCGTCACCGGCCCATTTTAATCCCGGTTCACCACCACAAAAGATTCCGCGCGAGGGTTCATGTCCGATTCCGCCGTGATGCCGTCGGGTGCGGTCGAAGATGGGCCGGCGGGCGGCCCGCGCCTCGACCACGGGATGCATCTGGGCGGGGTGGTCGCGTTCCTCCTCGTCCTGGTGGCGGGTCTCGGCTACGCGGTGGTGAGCCTCGTCGCGGACATGAACGCGGTCGGGGAAGCGCCCCTGGCCTACGGCGCCTTCGCGCTGCTCGGCCTCGCCCTGCTGATCGCCCTCGCCTTCGAATTCGTGAACGGCTTCCACGACACCGCCAACGCGGTCGCGACGGTGATCTACACCCACTCGCTGCCGCCGCTCGTCGCGGTGATCTGGTCGGGCTTCTTCAACTTCCTCGGCGTGATGCTGTCCTCGGGCGCCGTGGCCTACGCGATCGTGACTCTGCTGCCGGTCGAGCTGATCCTCAACGTCGGCTCGCATGCGGGCTACGCGATGATCTTCGCGCTCCTGTTGGCGGCGATCCTGTGGAACCTCGGGACCTGGGCCTTCGGGTTGCCGAACTCGTCGTCCCACGCGCTGATCGGCTCGGTGCTCGGCGTCGGCCTCGCCAACCAGCTGATGAACGGCGGCGACGGCACCGCGGGCGTCGACTGGAACCAGGCGCTCAACGTCTTCAAGGCGCTGCTGTTCTCGCCGGTCTGCGGCTTCGTGCTGGCGGCGCTGCTGCTGCTCGCCCTGAAATTCGCCGTGCGCCGCAAGGACCTCTACGAGGCGCCTAAGGGCGAGGCGCCGCCGCCCCTCTGGATCCGCGGCCTGCTGATCCTCACCTGCACGCTGGTCTCGTTCTTCCACGGCGGCAATGACGGGCAGAAGGGCATGGGCCTCATCATGCTGATCCTGATCGGCGCCGCCCCCACGGCCTACGCCCTCAACCGCACGATGGCGGACGACACGACGCCCGCCTTCGTGCAGGCCTCGACGGCGGCGAGCGGGGTGTTCTCCGCCCGCGCCCCGGGCGCAGCGGTGCCGGACGCCGCCGCTGCGCGCCGGACGGTGACCGAGGCGCTCAAGACCAAGGCCCTGAACGCCCCGCCCGTCTACGCGGCGCTGGCGGCGCTCTCGGACGACATCGCCGCCAGCGTGAAGAATTACGGCGCGATCCGCACGGTGCCGGCCGCCCAGACCCAGAACCTCCGCAGCGACATGTATCTCGCCGCCGACGCGGTGCGCGTGCTGCCGAGCGCCGGAGCCGATTTTTCGGAGGCCGAGAAGGCGGACCTGAAGCGCTACACGAGCCTGCTCAACGACGGCACGCGCTACATCCCGGGCTGGGTGAAGGTCTGCGTCGCCCTGGCGCTGGGTCTCGGCACCATGGTCGGATGGAAGCGCATCGTCGTCACCGTGGGCGAGAAGATCGGCAAGACCCACCTGACCTACGCGCAGGGCGCCTCGGCCGAGATCGTCGCCGCCGGTACGATCGGGCTGGCCGAACTCTACGGCCTGCCGGTCTCGACCACTCATATCCTGTCATCGGGCGTCGCCGGCACGATGGCGGCCAATGGATCGGGCCTGCAGATGGCCACCGTGCGCAACATGGCGCTCGCCTGGATCCTGACCCTGCCGGCGGCGATCACCCTCGCGGCCGTGTTGTTCTTCCTCCTGCGCCAGGTCTTCTGACGCGGGCTCCGCGCGTTCGGGCCGGAGACCGCGCTCCGTCCCCCCGGACAAAGCAACTCGGTCTCCGGCTTCCTGAGGCTCCCCCAGGCGCCTCAGGAATTTGCCATCGCCCGCACGAAGGCCAGGCAGGTTCGGCGCGCCGCCGAACTTTCGATCGCCACGAAGGCGGTGACCAGGTCGGCCGCCTGGGTGATGGCCGCGTCGGGCCGGTCGGCATCCGGGAAGAAGCTCGCGACCGGCACGTCGAGGATTCCGGCAATGCGGCTCAGGGCGTCGTTGGCGCACGCGGCGCCCGGAGGCGGTTTGCGCGTCTGGGCCGAGCCCGCGGAGGTGTCGGGCCTCATCGCTCAGGCCGCCTTGTGGCCGAGCTGGATCGCCCTGGCGATCTCCGAGCGCCGCGCGGCGTAGCCCGGGGCGACCATCGGGTAATCGGCCGGCAGGCCGTACTTGGCCCGGTAGCGCTCGGGGGTGAGGCCGTGCGCGGTGAGATGGCGCTTCAGGGTCTGGTAGGACCGGCCATCGATGAAGCTGATCAGGCCCGTTTCCTGGATCGAGGCCTCGACCTGCGCGTCGCTCAGCCCGGCTCGGCCGAGACCCGATGGCGCGCAGCGGAGGACCGCGATGGCCGAGTGCACTTGGTCGATCAGTGCGGGCAGCGCCGTGACCTCGATCGCATTGCGCGAGACGTAGGCTGCGACGATCGCGCCGACCTTCTCGAGCATGAAGGTTGAACGGTGGTCGGTAAGATGATCCATCTGAGACATCACTGTTGGAGGGCGTCCCACCATGCGGGCCTCCTCTTCGAAAGACCGGCGCGTACCGGTCTCGTGGAGAGCAAGGCCGAGCGACGGTCAGCCGGCGGGACATTTCTACCTCAAGTTGATTTCGCTCCATTTCTTGAAGTTGCAGATAATATACAATATGAGCGGGACGCGGTTTGTCTGGCGGCGCGAGGTTTCTTGCTCGGCCGCGCAACCGGCGGCATTCCCGGTTTGGTTACTGAGGCGTTCACTGTTTTCGGCCGCGGACATCGGCGCCGGAATCCGACTTCGGGCAATGTCGGCTCCGGAGCATCACGTCTGGAACGGCTGACCGGTGCGGTTGTCCGGCGTGGGTGAAGGTCCCGCACAATCCGCCGGCCCCAGCGACGTTCCGCGGCCGGCCTCCCGACTTCCTCCTCACCTCGGTGTCGCGGGGATCGATCCTTGCAGACCCTGTTCTCGACCGCCGGCCTGCCGCCGATGGACAGCTTCCGACGCTGGCGGGAGGTCATCTCCGATCATCTGATGGCGGTGGAGCTTCGGAAGCTCCATGACGGCCCGTTTTCGGCCAAGCTGGAACAGGCGGTGATCGGCTCCCTTGTTGTGACGCATGCGACGCACGGCGCCATGCGGACCGCGGCGACGCACCGACCGCCCGGAGGCACGACGGCCCCGATTCGCTGTTCGTAGTCCTGAAGCGCGCCGGCCGCTCGGTCATCCAGCAGAACGGCCGCGAGGCGGTGACCCAGTCGGGCGACCTCGTCGTGGTCGACCGGCAGCCGCTGGTGGAGATGACGGAGACGGACGGCCGCTGGATCCTGGATGTGCCGCGCGAACGTCTAGAGCGCGTGCTCGGGCTGGCTCGTCTCTATACGGCCCTGACCGTCGGCGCGGATCTCGCCTCCGCGAGCTTGGCGACAACCTTCTTCACCGAGCTGATGACCGTTCGCGACCGGCTCGGGGCGAACGCGGTCGCGCATGACGGAAATCGGCATCGATCGGATCGTCGCCGGGCTCGCCGAGCGGATGGCCCGGAAGGTGCCCCAATCGATCCACGGCAACGTCGTGGTTCAGCGCGCCAAGGCGTATGTCGAGGCCAACCTGAGTGACCCGGGTCTCGATCCGCCCCAGCTCCGGGCGCCCCGTAGGTCAGTCGACCCGGGACGCCCTGGGCGGGCCCGGTCAGGCCGCGCGGTCGCTCCGGCGAAGGCTCGCCGGCATGGCAAAGAGCGCGAGCCCGGCGGCCACGAGGCACAGGACGCCGATGCCGTAGAGGGCGGGCGTGGTCGAGCCGGTGAGGTCCTTCACCCAGCCGACCATAACCGGGCTGACGATGCCGCCGAACTGGCCCAGCGTGTTGATCAGCGCGATCCCGCCCGCCGCGCCGACACCGGTGACGAGCTTGGCCGGCAGCGTCCAGAAGGTCGGGATCGAGGCGACGATGCCGGCGCCCAGCAGCGCGAGCGCGACCATCAGCGGCACGATATGCTTGTCGAACAACCCGGCGCCGAAGAAGCCGAGTGCGGCCGCGATGGCGAGACCGGCGACGAATTTCGGCCGCTCGCCCGAGGCGTCCGAGAGGCGCCCGATCACCACCATACTGATCGCCCCGCAGATGTAGGGAATCGCCGTGAGGAAGCCCACCGAGGCCGCTTGGCCGCCGCTCGCTGTCTTGATCAGGTCCGGCCCCCAGAAATTCAGGCCGTAGGAGCCGATCTGCAGCAGGAAGTAGATCAGCCCGATCATCAGGAAGCCGGGCTGCCTGATCGCCCCGAGCAGCGAGTGGTCGCCGATCTCGCGGTTGTGGTGGGCGATGCGGCTCGACAGGAGCGCCTTCTCGGGCTCCGACAGCCAGCGCGCATCTGAGATGCGGTCGTCGAGGCGCGTCAGCACGAGCACGCCGAGCACGAGGCAGGGCAGGCCGCCGGCCAGGAACAGCCATTGCCAGCCGGCGAGGCCGCCGACGCCGTTGAGGCCGCCGAGGATCAGGCCCGCCACCGGCGCGCCGAAGATACCCGAGAAGGCCGAGGCCACGAACATGAAGGAGGTGATCCGGCCGCGATGCGAGGCGGGGAACCAGATGGTCAGGTAATAGAGGATGCCCGGCGCGAAGCCCGCCTCCATGGCGCCGATCAGGAAGCGCAGGGCGTAGAAGTGCCACTCGCTGCGGATGAAGATCATCAGCGCGGTGGCGATGCCCCAGGAGATCATGATCCTGGCGATCCAGCGCCGTGCCCCGACCCGGTAGAGGAACAGGTTCGAGGGCACCTCGAAGATCACGTAGCCGACCACGAACATGCTCGCGCCGAGCCCGTAGGCGACGTTGCTGAAGCCGAGGTCGCTCTGGAGCTGGAACTTGGCGAAGCTGATGTTGATGCGATCGAAGAACGCGAACATGTAGCAGATCATGATCAGCGGCATGAGCCGCCACGCGACCTTGCGAACGATTCCGTCCTCCGTCACCGCGCCGGCCTCGGCGGCCGCCGGTGAACCCGACAGGGCTGCGGTCATGGTTTCCTCCGTTTGATGTTAGGGACTCGGATGAGCGGCGCCGCCTTCAAACGGGCGGCTTGAAGCGCTCGGCAATCTCGCATCGGCGGCTCCGCGACGCTGGACGGCGATGCCGGTATCGCCGGACCAAGCGCGGGTCCCCTCTCCCGCACGGGAGAGAGACGGGGTGAGGGGTGAGCGTTGTCCGGATCAGGCTCGCCTTGCGCCGCGATGGCGCGCACGATCCCGAAGCGGCTGATCCCTCACCCCAACCCTCTCCCGCATGGGAGAGGGGGCACGGTGCGTCTGTTCGAGACGACAGCGCCTCACTGTCGTGTACCCGCAGGTCGGGTCACCGTGAGCCTGCCCCATTCCGTCTCCGCTTCAGGCCGCTCTCGCGGGCGCCGGGTGGAGGTCACAGGGCCGGCCGGCCTTGGCGACTTGGCCGGGCACGTCGTGGCCGACGAGCCGCGGCAGGTCCCGCGACAGGCCGATCAGCGCCGGAAGGTCGAGCCCCGTCGGCACACCCATCTCGTGGGCCATACTGACGAGATCCTCGGTGCAGATGTTGCCCGTGGCGCCAGGCGCGAACGGGCAGCCGCCGAGGCCGCCGAGCGCCGCGTCGAAGCGGCGGGCGCCGGCATCATAGGCGGCCAGCACGTTGGCGAGGCCGAGCCCCCGGGTGTTGTGGAAGTGGAGCGTCAGGCGCCCGGGGCCGACAAGCGGCAGGATCCGCGCGACGAGGCGCGCCACCTGCCGGGGATTGGCCATGCCGGTCGTGTCGGCGAGCGTCACCCCGTCGATGCCGAGCGAGAGGTAACGCTCCACCTGCGCGACGACTTTATCGGGCAGCTGGTCACCCTCGAACGGGCAGCCGAAGGCGGTCGCCACCGTGGCGTTGGTTCTGACAGGGGCGCCGTGCACCGAATCCATGATCCGGGCGAAGCCGGCGATCGAGTCGGCCGGGCTCATGCCCATATTGGCGCGATTGTGGGTCTCGCTCACCGACGCCACGAGGTTGACCTCGTCGACCCTGGCGGCGAGCGCCCGCTCGGCGCCCTTCGGGTTCGGCACCAGGGCGACGTAGACCGTCCCGGGCCGCCGCCGGATCGCGGAAAAGACCTCGGCCGCATCGGCGAGCGCCGGCACCGCCTTCGGCGAGACGAAGGACGAGACCTCGATCCGGCTGAGGCCGGTCTCCGACAAGGCATCGATCAGGCGGATCTTCTCCGCCGTCGGCACGAAGACTGGCTCGATCTGGAAGCCGTCCCGCGTCGCGACCTCCTGGACGATCAGCGTGTCGCCGCTCATGCCACGGCTCCCTTTTCGCGCAGGGCGGCGATGCGCGCCGCGTCGAGACCGAGTTCGGTGAGCACGGAATCCGTGTGGGCGCCGAGCGCCGGTCCCTGCCAGCGGACTTCGCCGGGCGTCTCGGAGAGCTTCGGCACGATGCCGGGCATCTTCACCGGGGTCCCGCCGGGCAATTCCGCCTGCAGGATCATGTCGCGCGCCTGATAGTGCGGATCGGCCACGATATCGGCCACCGAGTAGATCCGGCCCGCGGGAACGTCGGCGGCGTCGAGCACGGCGAGCGCCTCCTCGACACTCTTGGTCTTGGACCAGCCGGCGATGAGCCCGTCCAGCAGGGCGGATTGCTTCGAGCGGCCCTCATTGGTGCGCAGCGCCGGGTCGTCCGCGAGGTCGGGCCGGCCGATCGCCGTCATCAGGCGGCGGAAGATCGGGTCGCTGTTGCCGGCGATGACCACGTAGCCGCCGTCGCGCGTCGGATAGGTGTTCGACGGGGTGATGCCCGGCAGCGCGCCGCCGGTGCGGGTGCGGACCTCGCCCAGCAGGTCGTATTCGGGGACGAGGCTCTCCATGACGTTGAACACGCTCTCGACGAGCGAGACGTCGATGACCTGACCGCCACCCTGCCCGGTCTTGACCCGCAGCAGCGCCATCAGCGCGCCGATCACGCCGTGGAGCGAGGCCAGGGTGTCGCCGATGCTGACGCCGACCCGGGCCGGCGGGGCCTCCGGGCTGCCGGTGGTGAAGCGGATGCCGCCCATCGACTCGCCGATGGCGCCGAAGCCGGGCCGGTCGCGGTAGGGGCCGGTCTGGCCGTAGCCCGAGATCCGGACCATCACGAGGTTCGGGTTGAGCGCGGAGAGCACGTCCCAGCCGAGGCCGAGCTTCTCCAGGCCGCCGGGACGGAAGTTCTCGACCACGACGTCTGCGCTCCGGGCGAGCTGCTTGACGATCTCGAGACCCTCTGGCGACTTCAGATTGACGGCGATCGACTTCTTGTTGCGCGATTGCAGGTACCACCAGAGCGAGGTGCCCTCGTGCATCTTGCGCCACTTCCGGAGCGGGTCGCCCTCGCCCGGGGGCTCAACCTTGATGACCTCGGCGCCGAATTCGGCCATCAGCCGCGTCGCGAAGGGCGCGGCGATCAGCTGACCGAGCTCGAGAACGCGGATACCGGTGAGCGGACCGGACACGGCTTTCCTCCATCGTTTGTTGCCCCGAGATAAGGCTCTTCCCGACGCGAAGTCCAAACGCGATGCACCAGCGCGCGTTCGCCGACGGAGAACGCACGCTCAGCGCGCGGCGGCCCGGAGATGCTCCAGCAGGAGCGCCGCCGCCGGGGACAGCGCGCCCGGGCGGACGACGAGGCGGAGCGTGCGCGCGGCCCAGGGATCGGTGAGCGGTACTGCGGCGAGCCGCATCGGAGGTCCCAGCAGAGCGTAGACGTGCTCCGGCACGGTCCCGAGGCCCAGGCCGACCTGCGCCATCCGGCAGATCGCGTCGAAGCTCGGGACGTGCATGCGCAGCCGCAGCGGCCGGCCGAGACGCCGGGCCTCGTCGCGCAGGGCGGCGTAGATCGAACTCTCCGCATGCAGCCCGACATGGTCGTAATCGAGGGTGTCGGCCAACGCGACGGCGCCGCGCTCGCTCAGGGGATGGTCGGCCGGCATCACCAGGACGAGGCGGTCGCTCCGGTACGGGAAGGCGGTGAGGCTGCGGGTGTCGGTGTTGCCCGCACAGAGGCCGAGATCGGCGAAGCCCTCCTCGACGCCGGCGACGACGCCGCCGCTCGGGCGCTCCTCGAGGTCGACCCGGATCCCATGCTGCGCCGCCAGGAAGGCCTGCAGGTCCTCGGGCAGGAACTCCACGATGGCCGAGAGGTTGGCGAGGACCCGCACGAAGCCGCGGACGCCCCGGGCGTGCTCGGCGAGTTCCAGGGCGATCTGCTCGGCGCTCGCCAGCATGCGGCGGGTGTGGTGCAACAGGGTCTCGCCCGCCGGCGTGAGGCGCATGCCGCGGGGCTCGCGGGTGAGCAGGGTGCAGCCGAGGGCGTGTTCCAGTTCGGCGAGCCGCTTGCTCACAGCCGACGGGGCGATCGCCGCCCGCCGCGCCGCGCCGTTCAGCGTCCCCTCGGCGCAGATGGCCGCGAACAGCCGGAGTGTCTTGAGGTCGAGGCGGCTCAGGGTCGCGGCCGCGGGCAGGTCGGCGGACATCCGGCGGCTCGGCTCGGGTGCGCCGTCAGTCGCGGGATCCGACCGGCTGGCCGTAGGTGCCGAGGCCGGCCTTGGCCCCCTCCCGGTTGACGAGGCCGAACCGCAGCACCGCCTGCTCCAGGTAGTCGATCGCGTCGACCAGATTGGCGCGCGCCTCGGCGATGCTCGCGTCCCCCTCCTCGGCCGGCGTCTCGGCGAGCTTCACGGCGGCGATCAGGACGCGGTCGCGCTCGTCCTCGATCCGCGGATCGCGGGCGAGGTGGCCCCGGACCCGGGCGTCGAACGTCTCGATGATCGACCAGGGCAGCGCGTCCTTGCCGGACGGCGCCCGGTACGCCCGGGCGTGGCGCCGCGCGTCGGCGCTGGCGGCCCTGACATGGTCGGCGAGTGCTGCATCCATTTCCGGTCTCCGCGACGCCGCGCCGATGGGTCCGCTCGTTGGTCCGAACGTGTTCCGGCCCGGTCCGTTGCCGACGCCCATACCGGGCGGCGCCACAAACCTTCAAGGCCGCGGACACGGGGCCTTACCTTGGCGGTTCCGGCCCTTATCTCTCGTGTTCGTGATCAAGCGGCCGAGTCTCGGCCGGCAGATGGGGGACGATATGGGAATGACGCTGACGGCTGGCGCAGTGCGCCGCACATCGCCCGCGGTGCGCCTCCTCGGCGTGCTCTCGGTGATCCTTGTGGCCGCGGGTCTCTCCGGCTGCGGGGCGGTCAACCGGGTGCCGACGCTGCAGGAGCAGGCCAAATCCTCATGGAGCGAGGTGCAGAACCAGTACCAGCGCCGGGCCGACCTGATCCCCAACCTCGTCGAGACCGTGAAGGGCTACGCCCAGCAGGAGAAGGACGTGCTGATCGGCGTCACCGAGGCACGCGCCAAGGCGTCGAGCGTTAAGGTCGATGCCTCGACGGTGAGCGACCCGCAGAAATTCAAGGAATATCAGGACGCCCAGAATCAGCTCTCGGGGGCGCTCGGTCGGCTGCTGGTGACGGTGGAGAAGTACCCCGACCTCAAGTCGAACCAGAACTTCCTCGCCCTGCAATCCCAGCTGGAGGGCACCGAGAACCGCATCGCGGTGGCGCGGCGCGACTACATCACGGCCGTCCAGGCCTACAACACCGAGGTGCGCACCATTCCAGGGCGGTGGATCGCGGCGATCCTGTATCCGGACGCCAAGCCGATGGAGACCTTCACGGCGACGCCGAATGCCGACCGGCCGCCGAACGTGAAGTTCTAGGGTGCAACCGATGGGGCTGAGTTCGGGGCGGACCACGGGCCAGGCCATGCCCCTCCGGGCGCGGCTTGCCCTGGCGCTCGCCGTCCTCGTCACTTGCCTCACGATCTACGCGTTCGGGGCGCTGGCGGCCGAGCTGACCTTCCCGGCGCTGACCGGCCGCGTGGTCGACGCTGCCGGCGTCCTCACGCCGGAGCAGCGCGGCACGCTCGAAGCCAAGCTGAAGGCGCACGAGGACAAGACCTCGGATCAGGTGGTCGTTGCCACGGTGCCGAACCTGCAGGACACGACCATCGAAGACTATGCCAACCGCCTGTTCCGCGATTGGAAGCTGGGACAGGCCAAGACCAACAACGGCGTCCTGTTGCTGGTGGCGCCGAGCGAGCGGAAGGTCCGGATCGAGGTCGGCTACGGCCTCGAGGGCGCCCTCACCGACGCCCTGTCCAAGGTGATCATCGCCAGCGCCATCACCCCGCGCTTCAAGACCGGCGACTATTTCGGCGGCCTCAACGCCGGCATCGACGGAATCCTGTCGATCCTGGCCGGCGACGCGGAGGAATGGCAGCGCAAGCCCCAGGTGCGGACCGACGAGGTCGATCCCGCCCAGGTGGCGGTCTTCATCGCACTGTTCGTGATCGTGCTCTTCGTCGCCTGGCGCATGAGCCGGGGCGGAAGGGCCGGGCGTGGCGGCGGTATCGTGCTTCTGCCGGGCCCCGGCTCGGGCGGATGGGGCGGCGGCTTCTCGGATGGCGGGTCGTCGGGCGGCTTCGACGGTGGGTTTTCCGGCGGCGGTGGCTCGTCGGGCGGCGGAGGAGCCTCCGGTGACTGGTAGACGTGCGGATGTGCTGACTCCGGAGGCGCGGGACCGGCTCGCCCGCGCGGTGGCACGGGCAGAAGCCGGAACATCCGGCGAGATCGTCGTGATGGTGAGCCGGCGTGCCGGCGCCTATCGCTCGGTGGTCCTGCTCGCCACCCTGGCGGCGGCGCTGATCCTGCCCTGGCCGCTGATCATCCTGACCGCCTGGAGCGCCGCGTCGATCCTGCTCGCCCAGGCGGGGCTGGTGGCCGCGATCCTCGTGGCGAGCCAGAACGAGCGGCTGCGCATGGCCCTGGTGCCGCGCAGCCTGCGCAGCGCGCGCGCCCGGGAGGCCGCCCGCCGAGCGTTCTGGTCCCGGGGCCTGAGCCTGACGCGCAACCGCACCGGTGTCCTGCTCTACCTGTCGCTCGCCGAACGGCACGCGGAGATCGTCACCGATCTCGGTGTCCTGCGGGAGATCCCGCCGACCGCCTGGGACGGAATCCTCGCCGAGCTGGTGCCGGCCCTCGGGCGCGGCGCCGTCGAGGCCGGCCTGACGGCGGCGGTCGAGCGTGTCGGGGCCTGCCTGGCGGAGCATCTCCCCGCGGGTCCCGGCGACCCCGACGAGTTGCCGAACCGGGTTGTCGTGGTCGACTGACAGCAGTCGCAACGCGTGATGGCCACCGGCACCCGATGCGCGACGGCTGCAGCATACGACATTCCGATATTGCACCGGACCTCAACCGGATGCCATGGTGCGGTGCCGCACGAAGCACCCTTCGGTTGTGTAACTGCGCCGGACCGGCCGCGATTCCCCCTCTGAGTCCGGCGTGCCGGAGCCCCGGGGCACCTGCGCATGACGCCGCCGGGTTGCTGACCAGGGACGCCGCCGGCGCGACCGGCTGCGCGCGAGGAGGCCGTGATGAAGATCCTGATCGCCGCGACGCCGCTCACCGGCCACGTGAACCCGCTGCTCGCCATCGGGCGCACGGCAGCCGCCCGAGCGGACGACGTCCTCGTGCTGACCGACCCGGCCTTCCGGCCGAAGGTCGAGGCGGCGGGCCTGCGCTTCACGCCCTACGCGGATAATCATTCGGCCGAGTACCGCGAGACCAAGCTGCCGGCGGGGCCGGAGCGCTACCGCCGCGAATTCGAGCGCCGGTTCTTGGATCCGATGGCGATCCAGGCCGCCGCCTTGCGGGCGCTGATCGCCGCCGAGGCGCCCGACGTGATCGTGGCCGGCAGCATGTTCCTCGGGGTTCTGCCGCTGCTCCTCGACACCGCGCCGCGGCCACCCATCGTGACCGTCAATGTCAGCTTCCTGTTCCTCGACCGTCCTGACCACGCGCCCGTGGGCCTCGGCCTGCCTCCGGCCCGCGACCGGGAGGATCTGGTTCGCTATGCCGCCCTCAAGGCCGGCATGGACGCGGCCTTCGTCAATCCGGTGCGGGCCTACACGGACGCGAAGCTCGCAGAACTCGGCCGGCCGCCTCTGCCGGCCTCCCTCCCGCATTCCATCGTGATCCTGCCGGACCTGTTCCTGCAGCCGACCGTGCCAGGCTTCGAGTACGATTACGGCACCCTGCCGCCGGGCCTGCGCTTCATCGGCCTGCTCCAGCCGCCAACGCCACCAGCGCCGCTCCCGGACTGGTGGTCCGAGCTGGAGCGGGCGAACGCGGCGGGCCGGCCTGTCGTGCTCGTCACTCAGGGAACGCTGGCCAACGCGGATTTCGGCGAGCTGGTCGAGCCGACTCTGACCGCCCTGGCCGACCGGGACGATCTGCTGGTCCTGGCCACCACCGGCGGGCGCCCGGTGGATGCGCTGACGGTTCCGGTTCCGGCCAATACCCGCGTGTCGTGCTTCCTGCCGTTCCGGGAGTTGCTGCCGCGCGTGAGCGTGCTGGTGACCAACGGCGGCTACGGGAGCGTCTCGCAGGCGCTCGCCGCCGGTGTTCCGATCGTCTCGGCCGGGCTGACCGAGGACAAGGCGGAGGTGAACGCGCGCATCGGCTGGTCCGGTGTCGGGATCAACCTCGGGACCAACGCCCCGAGCCCGGAGGCCGTCGGCACCGCGGTGGCGCGCGTGCTCGATGAGCCCGGCTTCCGGACGCGTGCCGGGGCATTGCGGGATGCCTTCGCGGCGCGCGACGCCATGGCCTCCATCCTGACGGCTCTGGACGATCTCGCGCGATCCAATGCCGGGGCCGGCGTCGCGCGCGCGCTGGCGAGGTCGGCATGAAGCCGGCTTCCGGCGCCGGGGTGCTCCGGGTCGTCGTGGATCTTAACCGCTGCCAGGGCTACGCCCAGTGCTGCTACGCCGCGCCGGACGCCTTCGCCATCCGCGGCCACGAGATCCTGTTCTACGATCCCGCGCCGCCGGCCGAACGGCGCGGCGCCATCGAGCGGGCCCTGCAGGCCTGCCCGGTCCGCGCCATCAGCCTTCAGGCCGGCCCCGATGACGGAGACGCTCCGTGACCCCCGAACCCGCCGGCATCGTCGTGGTCGGGGCCTCCCTCGCCGGCCTGCGCGGCGCCGAGGCACTGCGGCGGGGCGGCTATGACGGTCCGCTCACCCTGGTTGGCGCCGAGCCCTACCGCCCCTATGACCGGCCACCCCTGTCGAAGCACGTGCTCGCCGGGGAACTTGCCGCCGACGCGACCCGGCTGCCGGAACTGACCGACCTCCGCGCACGCTGGCGCCTCGGGAGCCCCGCCGTTTCCCTCGACCGGGCTTCCCGCACGCTCCGGCTCGGCGACGGGTCCGTCCTGGCCTACGAGGCCCTGCTCATCACCACCGGCGCCGAGGCCCGGCCCTGGCCGGCCGAGACTGGCGGCGGTCTCGCCGGCATCTTCACGCTGCGCGGACGCGACGACGCGGCCGCCTTGCGGGAAGCCCTGGTCGCGCGGCCGCGCCAGGTGCTCATCGTGGGCGGTGGCCTGATCGGCTGCGAGGCGGCGTCCTGCCTGCGCGATCTCGGCCTGCCCGTGACCCTGGTCGATCCGAATCCGGCACCCCTGGCCCGGGGTCTGGGAGGCTTCGTCGGCGGGGTGATCACCGGGTGCCTGCGCGATTCCGGCGCCATGTTCCGCCCCGGCACGATGGTGCGCGCCTTCGAGGGCGATGCGGCGGGGCATGTGGCCCGGGCGCGGCTGGCGGACGGCAGCACCATCGAGACCAATCTCGTCATCGCCGCCCTGGGAGCGACCCGGGCGACGGGCTGGCTGCGGGGCGCGGACCTGAAGGCGGATGCCGGTGGGGTGACCTGCGACGCGGCCTGCCGGGTCCTCGCCGCCGACGGGACGCCCTGTCCGGACATCTACGCCGCCGGCGATGTCGCCCGGTGGCCGATCGCGCTCTATGGCCATCGTCTGATCGCGGTGGAGCATTGGGGTAACGCCATCGAGCAGGCGGCGCATGCCGCACGCAACCTGCTGGCCGGTCCCGGTGACCAGCGCCCCTACACGCATCTGCCAGCCTTCTGGTCGAGCCAGTTCGGGGTCAACATCAAGCTGGTCGGGCTCCCCGAGGGGGCCGATTCCGTCGCGGTCGTGCAGGGTTCGCGGGCCTCCCGGCGCTTCCTTGCCGTCTATGGACGGGCCGGGCGCAGCATCGCGGCCGTCTCGTTCGATCAGGCGCGCTGGCTGCCCGCCTACGCGGAGGCGATCACGGCCGGCGCCCCGTTCCCGCCGATCAACGACGCCACCGACCGGCCCCGCATCGAGACGGCCGCCCCGGGCTTCCCGCCGCCGCGCACCGCCCCGGCACACCCCGCCGCCGAGACCGTCCATGTCTGACGATGCGCTGTTCGCAGCCGTGATGGATCCGGCCAACCGGGCCGATCCCTACCCGCTCTATGCCCGGCTGCGGGAGCGACCGGTCTCCCGCCAGCGCGACGGCAGCTACGTCGTCTCTACGCACGCGGCGATCCGCAGCCTGCTGTTCGATCCGCGGCTCAGCTCCGAGGACCTGCCGCCGCCCCGGCGCCCACGCACTGGCAACCCGCTCAAGGACCTGATCCTCAACCCGATCAAGAACCGCATCAGCGCGACGCACCGGCCGTTCATCTTCCGCGATCCGCCGGACCACGACCGGCTCCGCAGCTTGGTCATGCGGGAATTCTCCATCGCACGGGTGCAGGCTCTGCGACCGCGGATCGCCCAGGAGGTCGACGCCCTGATCGACGCGTGCCGGGGACGCGGGGAGGTCTGCCTCGTGAGTGATCTCTCCTATCCCCTGCCGGTGACGGTGATCTGCGAATTGCTCGGCGTGCCGCGCGCGGACGAGCCGCGATTTCAGGCCTGGGCGACGCAGCTCGCCACCGCAGTGGAGCCGGACGCACGCCACGATGACGGGACCCGCCGCCAGATCGTCGGCGCCTTCGATGAGATCGCCGCCTATATGGGCGATCTCATCCGCGAGAAGCGTCGGCGGCCCACCGACGACATGCTGAGCGGTCTGGCCGCCCCCGGTCCGGGCGGCCGGAAGCAGATGAGCGACTTCGACCTCCTGTCCACGGCGGTCCTGCTGCTGGTGGCGGGCCACGAGACCACCGTGAACCTCATCACCAACGCCATGCTGACCCTTCTCCGGCACCCCGAGGAGCTGGAGCGGCTCCGGGTCGATCCGGAGCGCGCGCCACGGCTGATCGAGGAAGTCTTGCGCTATGAGCCGCCGGTGCATTTCCGGACCCGGAAGGCTCTCGGCACGATCACCGTGGCCGGCGAGACGATTCCCAAGGGCGCGCCGGTGATCCTGCTCTTCGCCGCCGCGAACCGCGATCCATCCCGCTTCCAGGCGCCGGACGGCTTCGATCCCGACCGGGGCGACATCGAGCATTTCGGCTTCGGCGGAGGCCTGCATTACTGCGTCGGCGCACCCCTGGCGCGGATCGAGGCCGAGATCGCCCTGGTGGCGCTGAGCCGCCGCCTTGTCGCCCCGCGCCTCGCGGTCGATCCGCCGCCTTACCGTCCGGGCGCTTCGCTCCGGGGGCCGGCGGAGCTGCGCATTGGCATCGACGGTACCGCCTGAAAGAACCCGGCGCGGTGGTGCGAGTCGTAAAGCGATGGTGAACGGAGCTGTTTCACGTGAAACAATTGTAAACCTCTGGGCCCGGGGTGAGCGGACCACGCTCGGGCTGCCCCGCCCGACAGCCATCACGCCGCAATCGTCCCCGGAACTTGGCCGTACCGACGGGAGCTTTACGGGAGAACGGCCTCGGCGGCCGCAATCCCAAAAGCTTCTGGAGATCCTGCGATGAAGGCACTGTGCTGGCATGGCCGCAACGACATCCGCTGCGACACGGTCCCGGACCCGGTCATCGAGGATTCCCGCGACGTCATCATCAAGGTGACGAGCTGCGCGATCTGCGGCTCGGACCTGCACCTCATGGACGGGCTGATGCCGACCATGAAGAGCGGCGACGTCCTCGGCCACGAATTCATGGGCGAGGTGGTGGAGGTCGGGCAGGGCTTCACCAAGTTCAAGAAGGGCGACCGGATCGTCGTGCCCTTCAACATCAATTGCGGGGAATGCCGGCAGTGCAAGCTCGGCAATTTCTCGGTCTGCGAGCGGTCGAACCGCAACGCCGAGATGGCAGCCGCGCAATTCGGCTACCCGACAGCGGGCCTGTTTGGCTACTCGCACCTGACCGGCGGCTATGCCGGCGGCCAGGCCGAATATGTGCGCGTGCCGATGGCGGACGTCGCGCCCATGAAGGTGCCGGACGGCATGGACGACGAATCCGTCCTGTTCCTTACCGACATCCTGCCCACCGGCTGGCAGGGCGCGGAGCATTGCGAGATCCAGGGCGGCGAGACCATCGCAATCTGGGGTGCCGGCCCGGTCGGCATCTTCGCCATCCAGTCAGCGAAGATCATGGGGGCTGAACGGATCATCGCAATCGAGACGGTGCCCGAGCGTGTCGCCCTCGCCAAGAAGGCCGGCGCCACCGACGTCATCGACTTCATGAACGAGGACGTGTTCGAGCGGATCAAGGAGATCACCAAGGGTCAGGGTGCCGACGGCGTGATCGACTGCGTCGGCATGGAGGCGAGCGCCGGCCATGGCGGTCTCACCGGCATGCTCTCTACCGTCCAGGAGAAGCTGACCGCCACCGAGCGCCCTTACGCGCTGGCCGAAGCCATCAAGGCAGTCCGGCCCTGCGGTATCGTTTCGGTGCCCGGCGTCTATGGCGGTCCGATCCCGGTCAATATGGGCTCGATCGTCCAGAAGGGCCTGACCCTCAAGAGTGGCCAGACCCACGTGAAGCGCTATCTCGAGCCGCTGACCAAGCTGATTCAGGAGGGCAAGATCGACATGACCTCCCTGATCACCCACCGTTCGCAGAACCTCGCGGACGGGCCGGACCTCTACAAGGCCTTCCGCGACAAGAAGGACGGCTGCGTGAAGGTGGTGTTCCACCTGAACTGAGACGCCGCGCGCCCCGGCCACGATCGGCCGGGGCGCATGCCGTCGGACCCGGCTGGGCGCGGCGTCCCGGAAGCGTGTAGAGCCGGCTCCGTACTTACGAACCGTCCGGGACGTCCATGTGCAATCTCTACAGCCTGCGGACCGGTCCCGCGGCACTGCGCCGGGCCTTTGGGATCGCGCAGGACCATACCGGAAACCTGCCGCTGTTGCCGGCTATCTTTCCCGATCAGATGGCGCCGGTGGTCCTGAACGGCGAGGCCGGGCGGGACCTGGCAATGATGCGCTGGGGCATCCCGGGTCCGAAGGCGTTCGGCGCGCATCCGATCACCAACGTGCGCAACGTCGCGAGCCCGCATTGGCGGCCCTGGCTCGGCATCGCCCATCGCTGCCTCGTGCCGGTCACGGCCTTCAGCGAGTATGCGGATACCAAGCCACGCAAGACGCCGGTCTGGTTCGCCCTCGATGAGGACCGGCCCCTCTTCGCCTTCGCGGGGATCTGGCGGTCCTGGACCGGCGTGCGCGGGACGAAGCGCGAGAATCCCGACCGGATTTCCGAGGAACACCGGTTGTTCGCCTTCCTGACCACGGACGCGAACGGCGTCGTCGGGCCGGTCCATCCCAAGGCCATGCCGGTGCTGCTCACGAAACCGGACGAATGGGCAACCTGGCTCGAAGCGCCTACCGCGGAGGCGCTCCGGCTGCAGCGGCCGTTGCCGGATGCCGCCATGCGCGAGGTCGCCCGGGGACCGCGATCGGACGGGGCCGACACCGAGATTGGGGACTGACCGGCGTTACCCGCCCGCCGGGTCGCCGGAGGGAGCACCCACGGGGCCGGCCGTCACGCCGCGGGCCCGCCAGCGCGCCATCACGGCGGCGTTGAGCCGGGCGATCCGCGCCCGGTGAACCTCCCAGAACGAGCGCGGCGCGGCCGGGGCAGCGGCCACGCGCTCCCGGTGGACGGGTCCCGTGGGCCTGTCGACGAGGCGGAGCAGGGAGGCCGGGCGGGCGCTGACCCGAACAAGGCGTCCTTCGGGATCGGCCAGGACCGCCTGGGCGCGGGCGCAGTAGAGCTGCGACAGCGGTGACATCACCTCCGCCCCATGTCCGGCCCGGTACTTCATCAGGGCGCGACAGAGGTCGCCGTCGGCCCGGCGCCAGGCTTCGGCCAGGTAGCGCACGCCGTAGCGGACGTTCATCTCCGGCGCCGCCAGTTCCGCGAGGGTGCCGCGGAAGCCGAGCATCGCCGCGGTGGTCGGCCGGACCTGCATCAGCCCGACCTCGCCGACGCTGCCGACCACGGTGGGATCGTAGCCGCTCTCGATCCGCGCGACGGCATCGGCGACCGCGAGCGGCAGGCCCGTACCGGCAATCTCGCGGGCGATGAGCGGCAGGAAGCGGGCCCGCGCGTCGGCGGCGGGTGGCGCCGGCGCGGAAACCGGCGGGACCGGCGGCAGGGACGCCATGCCCAGCGCGTGCACTGCCAGGAAGGTGGCGGGCCGGGCCTGGGCGGAGGCCGCGCAGGTCAGCAGCAGGAGAAGCAACGGAGCGCGCATCGGCCGCCACGGGGAGGGTCCGCGAACCTGCTTACGCCCCTCGCCTCAACGAAGCCTTTCGCGGCGCCCGATTCGCGATCCGGCGTTCACTGGACCGGGCCGCGGTCCCGCGCCTGCAGCAGCCGCAGAGCCTCGCCCAGGACCGCGTGGAGATCGGCCGCGCCCTGCGGGCTGAGCGGCAGGCCGATCCGCTGCCCGTGGATCGTGTCGAGGACCAGCATGGCGAGATCCTCGCCAATCAGCAGGTTGGATCCCGGCAGGCAGAGCGGCAGGACGAAATCGCCCTCGACCTCGCCGAGGATATCGACCGCGTCCGCCGGCCGAAAGGGCGGTTTCCGATCGGTCATCGCTCCCCTCCTCGCGTTTCTCTCGTCACCGGCGGCCGGCAGCGGGGCTCAACCGCGGTTGCGGTCCGGCATCCGCACCGACCGCACCGTCAGCGTGTCGATCTCCAGCGTGCCAACCTCCAGGGAGCCGATGCGGGCACGGCCCACCGAGAGGCGGCCGATCGCGAAGGCGCCCACCGCCACGACGCCGAGGGCCGCGGCCCCGAGGGCCAGCGCGCCCAGGGCCGACGCCCCGATTGTCCCCGCGCCGACAGCGCCCGAGCCGAGGACCGCGGTGTCGCGAGACGGATGGGGCCCCGCCCCGACCGCGCGGATCTCTGCCTCCGGAACCCTCAACTGCGCCATGCGGGCTTCACTCCGACCGGTCCACGTCCGGGACAGCTATACCCGACGTTAACTGCATTTTCACGCCGCTTGGAGACGATGGCCCTCGATCGCGGCCGGCCCGGACAGCGCGTCCGCCGCCAGAGAGGACGTCGCCCGTGCAGCACCTGCTCCAGGCCGTCGCAATCTTCGCGTTCGGCTGCCTGCTCATCCATGTCGGCCGCGCCTATGCTCGGGCGACCACATTCCTGCTCTCGGCCACCGCGCTGATGTTGAGCATGACCCTCGGCACCGTGCTCTGCCAGCGGATCGGTGTCCCAGGACGCTCCATCGCGCTCGCCCCGTCCTACACGGTGGCGCTCGGCCGCCCCGCTCAGCAGAGCCGCGTGCGATAGGCATCGGCGATCGTGGCCTCGGCCTCCGCCACGTCGGCGGCCGCGGTCTGGTCGGACAGGATGCGGCCGAGACTCGGGAAGGTGTCCCGGGCGACCTGGCCTGCCGGATCCCAGAGGCGGGAGCGGATCATCGCCTTGCCGCAATGGAAGAACGCCTCCCGCACCCGCACCACGAGGCCCGCGACCGGCACCTTGCCCTGCGCATGCAGGGGTTCGAGCAGCGCGGCGTCCTGCGTCATCGCCGCCGTGCCGTTCACCCGGAAGGTCTCGTCGATCCCCGGCACCAGGAAGATCAGCCCGAGTCCGGGCTTCTCGAGCAGGTTGAGAAACGTGTCGATGCGGTTGTTGCCGCGTCGGTCCGGGATCAGCAGGGTCCGGGAATCGACGACCGCGACGAAGCCCGGCGCATCGCCCCGTGGGCTGGCATCGACGTTGCCGGCCGCGTCCGCGCTCGCCACCACGAGAAACGGCGAGAGCGCGATGAAGCGGCGGCCGTAATCGTCGATGTGGTCGAGCACCTTGCGGGCCGCGAGCGGCCCGATGGGACCGAACCGCCCGCGCAGCGCAGCGGCGTCACGAGACAGCGTCGCGTCGGCTTGCGCATCCATGCGAACCTCCTGGCCCCCGGGGTGACGCGGTGGGCGCGCCGCGGTCAAGCGTGATCAGGGCCAGACGCGGATCGCCATCGGTCGGCGCAGCAGGTCTCGGTCGGACGTGATCGTGCAGCCCTCCGTGCGCAAACTCGCGTAGGTCAGCAAGGCGCGATCCCCGACATCGTCGAAGTTGCGACCCTGCGCATCCGGATCGAGCAGCGATGGATAGGCGATGAGCGGCGCCGTCGCCGTGCACGGGTCGTCGTAGAGGGTTGCACTCGCAAGGAGCAGCCGCGGGCTGTCCCAAGTGATCAGGTCGCGGGACGTCGTCCAGTAGAATCCGGATTGGGTGAAGCCTTCGCCCACCTTGGCCATGAACACGGCGATCCAGACGCCCGAGCCGCGGTGCCGGACCACGGCCCCGATCGGCCCTGGGAACGGTCCGACAGGTCGGCAGGTCGCAGGGTTGGGGCGGGCGGCGCGATAGGGATCCGGGAAAGCGGCCGTGAAGCCGGTGCCCGTCCAGGCCCGCCAGCGGGTCGGGTCGGCGGGATTGTCGCTGCGGAACAGGCAGAGTCCCGCCTCCTGATCGCTGCCAGGCCGGGCCCAGCCCGTGGTCGAGGCGAGGAAATACCGCCAGCGCCCGTCCGCCACGATGTTCGACGGGTTGAAGAAGCCCCGGTGATGGCCCTGGTCGATCTCCTGCCGGAACGGGGCGCCGGCTACCACGACGGGTGGGTTCTGCCGCGTGAAGCTGCGCCCGCCATCCGTCGAGGCCGCGGCCGTAATCGTGTTGTACCAGCAGGCCATGTACGTCCCCGCCTTGCAGCGACCGGGATGCTCGTTGGCCTGGTACTCGTGGTGGAGGAGCGCGGCCACGCGGGCACCGTCCTCGGTCCAGGTGGCGGTGATCCAGGAGCGGTCGTCATAGGCCGCCGGGTCTGGCTTCTCACCCGAATCGAGCACCACCGTGCAGTCGAGCTTGAGATGGCCGAGATCCGGACCGCGCAGCGCCCGGTTGCGGTAATGCATGCCGTAGAGCGCCACCGCACCGGAAACGTCCCGGAAGGCGCGCGCCGGCGCGTCCGGGACATCGGCCCCGTCGCAGGCGTCGCGGCCCGCCTTGAAGACGAGTGTGGGCGGACCGACGAGGGTCAGAGCGGAGAGGGGCGGCTCGGAGACGGCCGCTGCCGGAGGCGGCATGAGGATCAGGGCCAACAGACCGATCACGGATCCGAGGCGGGACGCCAAGCCCATCGTCGCCATCCAGCTGCGTCCCGGCCGCGCCTGGACAAACAGGCGGAGATTCGCTTGAGAACCATTACAGAGTGCTTGCCGCGGACTGGTCGCGCGCGACCCGACTGAAAGTCTTCCATGGTTCTCCTAATCCTCGGGCTGGTGCTGTTCCTCGGCACGCACGCCTTCTCGATGGCCCGTGCAAGGCGCGCCGCGATCGTCGGCCGGATCGGCGTGGGCCGCTTCAAGCTGGGCTACACCGCCCTGTCGCTTCTCGGGCTGGTGCTGATCGGAATCGGCTTCCACGATTACCGACTCAGCGGCTACATCCCGGTCTGGGATCCGCCGGTCTGGACCCGCCACCTCGCGCTGACGCTGGTCTGGGCCGCCTTCGTGTGCCTCGCGGCCGCCTACCTGCCGGGCCGCATCCGCGCCAAGACCAAGCATCCGATGCTGCTCGCCGTGAAGATCTGGGCGACGGCGCATCTCCTGGCCAACGGCGATCTCGGCTCGATCCTGCTGTTCGGGGGCTTCCTCGCCTGGGCGGTGGCGGCGCGGATCAGCGCCAAGCGCCGCGATCTCGCCCCCGGCGCCGTCGCTGCCCAGCACGGCGGCCCTGTGGCGGCCCCGCAGGGCTGGCGCAATGACATCCTGGCGCTGGTGATCGGGACGGCCGCGTGGTTCGTCTTCGCCCGCTACCTGCACTATCCGGTGATCGGCGTGCCGGTCTGGCCGGGCGCCGCCTGAGACACTGCCTGTCGCCAACCCCGCGCCCGTGTGTTAGGCGCGGGGCCCAATCGCGCTACGAGGTGGCCCGCTGATAGCATGCGGGCCGGGATAGAATGGCCGAGAACAACGAGTTCCTTCGCGAGGTCGACGAGGATTACCGCCGCGACCGGATCCTCCAGATCTGGAAGCGCTATAGCGGCGTGATCATCGCGCTCGCCGTGCTCGTGGTGGCGGGCGTCGCGGGCTGGCGCTACTGGCAGGCCCAGCAGCGCGCTGCAGCCGAGCTGGCCTCGGTGCAGTTCGACGACGCCAACCGCCTCGCCAAGGACGGCAAGGCCGCGGAGGCCGACAAGGCCTTCGACGCCCTGGAGGCGCAGGGCCCGGCCGGCTATCGGCTGCTCGCCCGGTTCCGGGCGGCGGCCGAGACCGGCAAGCGCGACGCCGTGGCGGGCGCCGCGGAGTTCGACACGCTCGCCGACGATACCGGTCTCGGTGACGGCCTGCGCGACCTCGCGCGCCTGCGCGCCGCGCTGCTGCGCCTCGACGGGCCGAGCCCGGATCCGGCCCTGGCCAATCTCCAGGGCCTGGCCGCCGGGACGCCTTTCCGTCACACCGCCCGCGAGATGCTGGGCCTGGCCGCGCTGAAGAAGGGCGATTACGAAGAGGCTGGGCGCTGGTTCGACCAGATCGTGACCGATCCCGACACCCCGCGGAACCTACGGGACCGGATCGAGGTCTACGCGGCAATTGTCGCGGGCGGACCCGTGACGGTGACAGAGGCCAAGCCCGAGCCCGCCGCCCCGCCCCCGCCGATCACACGCTGATTTCTGTTCGGACTGTTTCGAGAACCACCATGGATATGCCGACCGTCGCGATCGTCGGGAGGCCGAACGTCGGCAAGTCGACCCTGTTCAACCGCCTCGTGGGCAAGAAGCTCGCGCTGGTCGACGACCGCCCGGGCGTGACCCGCGACCGGCGCGAGGGTGACGTGACCTTCGGCGGCCTCCAGTTCCGGGTGATCGACACCGCCGGGCTCGAAGAGGCGGACGCCGCGACCCTCACCGGCCGGATGCGCATGCAGACCGAGGCGGCGATCCTCGCGGCCGACGTGGTGCTGTTCGTGATCGACGCCCGCGCCGGGGTGCTGCCCGCCGACCAGCCCTTCGCCGAGCTGGTGCGCCGGGCCGGCTGCCCGGTGATCCTGATCGCCAACAAGGCCGAGGGCGGCAGCGGGCTCGCCGGGGCCTACGAGGCCTTCACCCTCGGGCTCGGCGACCCCATCCCGTTCTCCGCCGAGCATGGCGAGGGCCTGGGCGAGCTGCACGAGGCGCTCAAGGGCGCCCTGCCCCAACGCGACGACGACGAGGAGGAGGACGCGGACGCCCCCGGCGGCCGCGCCCTGAAGGTCGCCATCGTGGGCCGCCCGAATGCCGGCAAGTCGACGCTGATCAACCGGATGCTCGGCGAGGACCGGCTGCTCGTCGGCCCCGAGGCCGGCATCACCCGCGATTCGATCTCACTGGATTGGGAGTGGCGCGGGCGCCGCATCAAGCTACACGACACGGCCGGCATGCGCCGCCGCGCCCGGATCGACGACAAATTGGAAAAACTCGCGGTCTCGGATGGCTTGCGCGCCGTGCGCTTTGCCGAGGTGGTGGTGGTGCTCCTCGACGCCACGATCCCGTTCGAGAAGCAGGACCTCACCATCGTCGATCTCGTCGAGAGCGAGGGCCGCGCTCTGGTGATCGGCCTGAACAAGTGGGATCTGGTCGCCGACCAGCCCGGGCTGCTCAAGCAGCTCCGCGAGGATTGCACCCGGCTGCTGCCGCAGGTACGCGGCGTCGCGGTTGTGCCGCTGTCGGGTCTGGCCGGCGACGGCGTCGACAAGCTGATGCAGGCGGTGGTCCAGGCGTCGGAGGTCTGGGACCGGCGGATCTCGACCTCGCGCATCAACGACTGGCTGAACGAGGCGACCTCCCGCAACCCGCCCCCGGCGGTCTCGGGCCGGCGGATCAAGATCCGCTACGCCACGCAGGTGAAGAGCCGGCCGCCGCATTTCGCGCTGTTCGGCAACCAGCTCAACGCCCTGCCGAAATCCTACACCCGCTACCTCGTGAACGGCCTGCGCGAGGCGTTCGACCTGCCCGGCACGCCGATCCGCCTGTCCTTGCGGACCTCGCAGAACCCGTTCGACAAAGGGTGAGGCGCAGGCAAGGCAGCGTCGGCCCGTCCAACCCGCGCCCTCATCCTGAGGTGCCGGAGCGAAGCGGAGGCCTCGAAGGAGCCCTCCAGAGGTCGCACGACTGGCTGGAGCCCTCCTTCGAGGCCCGCTGACGCGGGCACCTCAGGATGAGGGGGATGTGCTGCAGATCGAGTGGCGCGGCCCACCATGCTCCGCACCGATCCAGAATCGCGCGGCGAGACCCCTCAGCGCGCCGCGTCGGCGATCCAGTCCACCGCCGCCGCGAGCGCAGCGCGCTCGTCCTGGCCGGCGGCGAGCGCGGCCTCGTAGGCCGCGATCTGCCCGTCCGCGCTGGTCCCCTCGGCCACGATCGCCGGGGCGCGGGCCACGTCCGCCGCGCAGCCGAGGGCGTCCGCGTCCTCGGCCACCAGCGTGAGCACCGCCTCCAACGCCTCGGCGAACGGCACGGCCTCGCCCCGCGCCTCGTCGATCAGCGTCGCCTGCACGCCGCTGTGCTGGGCCCGCCACAAGTTCTCCGAGGCCAGCGCCCGCGAGACGCCGTCGAGACCGGCGTGAAGGTCAGGCCGGCGTACGCACAGGCGCACGAGGCAGCGGAACAGGGCGGCGATGCAGAGCGTATCGTCGAGCCGCGTGCAGGCATCGGCGATACGCAGTTCCAGGGTCGGGAACTTGATCGAGGGCCGCAGCGACCACCACAGGAAGCTCGCATCGGCGATGGCGCCCGCGCGCGTCATGACGGCGACGAACCGCGCATGGGCGGCGGCGTCGGCGAAGAGTTCCGGCAGGCCGGTGCGCGGCAATTCCCCGAAGACGCTGAGTCGGTAGGCACGCAGGCCCGTCGCCTCGCCCTGCCAGAACGGCGAGGAGGCCGAGAGCGCGAGCAGCAGCGGCTGGAACGGCAGCAGCCGGTTCATCAGGTCGATGCGGGCCTCCGGATCCGGCACCTCGACATGGACATGCATGCCGCAGATCAGGGCCCGGCGCGCCGCAATGCCGACATCCGACAGGATGCCCTTGTAGCGTTCGCCGTCGGTGGCGGTCTGGCGCGACCAGCGGGCCAGGGGATGAGTGCCGCAAGCCAGCAGCCTCAGACCGTTCTCGGCGGCGATCCCGGCGAGCCGTGCCCGCTGGCCGCCGAGATTGTCCCGGGCGGCCGCCGCGTCGGTGAGCGGCGGCGTGCAGACCTCGACCTGCGCGGCCACCAGCTCGCGGCCCGTCTCGGGCAGTTCCGCCTTCACCCGCGCGTGGAAGGCGGCGAGGTCGCCGCGCGGCGTCCCACGGGTCTCGGCATCGGCCAGGAAGTACTCCTCCTCGATGCCGAAGCGGTAGCTGGGGGCGCTCATCGTGGTCTCCGAAAACGCGACGCGTGCGCGCCAACGCGCCGGCGGGGACGAAGGTGCCGCTCAGGCCGCGCGCAGCGGCCCGCCCACCAGCCAGGCGGGGTCGAACCAGCGGTCGGCCTCGCCGTCATAGGGCAGACGCGTGATGTCCCAGTTCTGAATGTACTGGGCGTAGACGTTCCACACCGCGATGCCGCCGCCCACGAAGATCCGGCGCCCGGGATAGCGCTTGAGCACCGCTTCCGGATCCTCGTGGCTGCGGATCACGTCGATGGTGCGGTCCTTGAAGGCGAATTCGGGCACCGAGGCCACCGTCTTCGGCCCTGCGATCAGCACATGGCCCATGGTGAGCGCGAAGAAGCGCGTCACGTCCTCGACGAAGAGCGGGTCGGTGTTGCCCTCCCAGGGCAGGTGGCCATTGAGGCCGAGCTGGCCGCGCAGGCCGATCGCACAGATGCAGCGGACGTCGATCATCGTGAAGAACTCAGAGAGGAAAATCAGGCCCGTCCCATCCAATCCCTCGACCTGAAGTGCCCGCGCGAGCGGGCTTCGAAGGAGGGCTCCAGGGATCGCGCGATCTCCGGAGTCTTCCTTCGAGGCCTCCGCTTCGCTCTGGCACCTCAGGATGAGGCAGGAGGCGGGATGGGCGTTCGAATAACAGCGTACCGGCTCACTCGGGTGCGCGGAAACTCATCACCCGGTCGGTGGGGAAGTCGTAGAGCTTGCCGGTCTCGGCCCAGTCCGGGGACGCGAGCCGCACGAAATGGGGCGCGAGTTCCTCGGGCGTCCGGAGGGTCTCGGGGTCCTCGCCGGGCATGGCCGAGCGGCGCATGCCAGTTCGCAGGGGGCCGGGATTGAGCAGCATGGCCCGGATCGCCGTGGTCTCGTTCTCGGCCGCGTAGGTCCGCACCAGGGCCTCCAGCGCGGCCTTCGAGACCGAGTAGGGCCCCCAGTAGGGCCGGCACTTCGCGGCGGCCCCGGACGAGACGAAGGTCGCCCGGCCGGCATCCGACATGCGCAGCAGCGGGTCGAGGGAGCGGATCAGGCGCCAGTTGGCGGTGACGTTCACGTCCATCACCTGCCCCCAGATCTTCGGAGTGATGTGGCCGATGGGCATGAGGGCGCCGAGGATGCCGGCATTGGCGACCAGGATGTCGAGGCGCTTCCAGCGCGCGTTGATCGCCGCGCCGAGGCGGTCGATCGCGTCGTAATCGGCGAGGTCGAACGGCACCAGGGTGGCGCTGGAGCCGGCCGCCCGGACGGCGTCGTCGAGCTCCTCCAGGGCGCCCACGGTCCGGGCCACCGCGATGACGTGCGCCCCCGCCCCGGCCAGCGCCAGGGCAGCGGCGCGCCCGATGCCGCGGGACGCGCCGGTGACGACCGCAACGCGGCCTTCCAGGATTCTCTGAGACTCAGCCATGGCGAGGACCTAGCGCATTTCCGCGCCCAGGGGATGCCTGTTCGCGCGAAACGGCGGGATCCTGTCAGTCCGCTTCGGCCAGCATGGCGAAGCGCTTCGGGCCGGCAATGGACAGGTCGGTCAGGCCGGTCGGGTAGTCGCCCGTGAAGCAATGGTCGGTATATTGCGGGCAGGCTGCGTCCCGCGCCTCCTCACCCATCGCCCGGTAGAGGCCGGGGATCGACAGGAAGGCGAGCGAGTCGGCGCCGATATACTTGCGCATCGCTTCGAGATCGTGGGTGGCGGCGAGCAGCTTCTCGCGCTCGGGCGTGTCGATCCCGTAGAAATCCGGATAGGTGATCGGCGGCGAGGCGATCCGGAAATGCACCTCCGCGGCGCCGGCCTCGCGCATCATCCGGACGATCTTCACCGAGGTCGTGCCGCGCACGAGGCTGTCGTCCACGAGGACGATGCTCTTGCCCTCGATCGCCGCGCGATTGGCCGAGTGCTTCATCCGCACGCCGAGTTCGCGCACCGACTGGGTTGGCTGGATGAAGGTCCGGCCGACATAGTGGTTGCGGATGATCCCCATCTCGAACGGGATCCCGGTCTCCTGCGAGAAGCCGAGCGCCGCCGGCACCCCGGAATCCGGCACCGGCACGACGATGTCGGCCGCCACGGAGGCCTCGCGGGCCAGTTCCCGGCCGATCGCCTTGCGCACCGCGTAGACGCTCTTGCCGTTCACCACCGAGTCGGGCCGGGCAAAGTAGATGTACTCGAAGATGCAGGGCCGCATCGGCACGGCGTCGGCGAAGCGGATCGACTCGATCCCCTCCTCGGAGATCACCACGATCTCGCCGTTCTCGATGTCGCGCACGAACCGGGCGCCGATGATGTCGAGCGCGCAGGTCTCGGAGGCCAGCATGTAGCGGCCGTCGAGTTCGCCGAGCACCAGCGGGCGGATGCCCAGCGGGTCGCGGGCGCCGATCAGCTTCTTGTTGGTGAGCGCCACGATCGCGTAGGCGCCCTGGATCGCCTGAAGGGCGTCGATGAAGCGCTCGATGATCCGCGGCTTCCGCGAGCGGGCCGCGAGGTGCAGGATCACCTCGGTGTCGGAGGTGGACTGCGTGATCGCGCCGTCGCGCACGAGGTCGCGTCTGATCGACAGGGCGTTGGTGAGGTTGCCGTTGTGGGCGACCGCGAGGCCGCCGCTGGCGAGCTCCGCGAAGAGCGGCTGGACGTTGCGCAGGATCGTCCCGCCGGTGGTCGAATAGCGCACGTGCCCGATGGCGGCGCGGCCCTTGAGGCGGGCGATCGTGTCGCCGTCCGAGAAGGAATCGCCCACGAGGCCGGGCCGGCGCTCGGAATGGAAGACCGAGCCGTCGAAGGAGACGATGCCGGCCGCCTCCTGGCCCCGGTGCTGCAGGGCATGCAGGCCCAGGGCGACGATCGCGGAGGCATCGGGATGGCCGAAGATGCCGAAGACGCCGCACTCCTCACGGAGCGTGTCGCCGTCGAGATCGAAATCGGACAGGTCGGTGGAGGCGGCGGCGTGTGACATGAGGCTGTCGATCACTCACAGATCCCGGCGGCGACGGGCCGGCGCGCCGGTCGTCGCGGAAGCAACCCGTAAACCACCGGAACCGCTATCTAGTCGTTCCGCACGACGAGACCTACGGCGAATACCGCAGATCAGCGTCGCGTCGGGGTCGGCGCGGTCTCGGTCCGGCGCTGCGGCGCCGCGTCGGTCTCGGCCGGGGCGTCGGCGGCCTCGTTCGGTGGCGTGGCGACCTTCGGCTTCTTGAACTGCTTCAGGAAGCCTTCCGGATTCTCGGGCAGCTGCGCCACCAGGGCGTCGCCGGACTTCTCCAGCATCGGGCGCGTGCGGGCCTGGGCGGCCCAGTCCGGCACCTTGCCCTGCACCAGCCAGGACAGGAACACCCAGCCGATCACGCAGATCAGGAAGCCGCGGGCCGCGCCGAACAGGAAGCCGAGGGAGCGGTCGACGGCGCCGATCCGCGAGTCGAGCACGACGTCGGAAATCTTCACCGTGATGATCGACACGATGATCAGGGTGCCGAGGAAGATCGCCGCGATCGAGGCGACCAGCGCCACGGTGTCGCTGTTCACGTGCTGCTTCACGGTCGGCAGCAGCATCGGATGGAGCGTCCACGCGACGGCGGCAGCCGCCACCCAGGCGACAATCGCCAGGACCTCGCGGGTCACACCACGCACGGCCGCGAGCAGCGCGGAAACCGCGACGATGCCGAGCACGGCGAGATCCAGGACGGTAAACGGCATCGTTAAGCTTTTTGGTACCCGCGGGGATAGCGCGTCGGCCGTGCGGCTCCCCCGGACCGCGGTGGATTTATACCAAGCCCGACCTCGGCCGTCACCCTGGGGTGGCCCGGCAACGTCGCCCCTGTGCCGCTAATGCATCAATTGCTTCTGACACAGTCCAGCGTGCCCAGCGCCGGCAGGCCCGGTGCGACGATAGCCCCTCACAGATCTTTTCAGCGGACGGGTTTCTTGACACGCAAACTCCATCGGGCTGGAACGCGCGCCTGATGATCAGCCTTCAAACGCCTTGTCTGCTCCGATGAGCATATCACGGCCGTTCTTGGGCACCGGAAATCCGTATCCGTCCCCGGATTTTTCCCATTTTAAGTTGCCAGACAGATGGTGAGGACTGACATACAGTTCCATACCGATCTTTTGTAAAGCTAAATGGAGAGCCTGGATCGAATCGACACCAGCAGCATAGCTCTGCCTTTTCTGATGCGGCCAATCGGTCGTATATCTACACACCCAGACTCCGCCCTGCGACTCGGGGACGTAGATTGAGATTTCAAATGACCGCATACCCAAAGAAGATACTAATTCTAAAACTCTGCTGGCGATAATCATCATTTGACCTCAAAATTTTAAGGGCGGAATTTGATGGCCGCGCTCACACGCAACTAGCCTAACCATTGCCTGAGCGTAGCAGGCGCGAAGGCCGGTAAATTTACAAACAATCAAATCACGCCGATATTGCTCGTCGCAATCTTCCTGAGACGCGGCGAGCGCAAAGAGGGGAGTTTTATGGACTTTCTCGTTCCGTGGCTCCGAGGAAGAATTAGGTGCGCCAGTATTTACCCACTGCCCGCCGCCGTCTTGCCCAGCAGGAACCCGTGGCTGATTTGGATTTTATTCCTTCAACAGGAGCGATTGTTCAAGGTCTGTCATACGAAGTTCGAGCAGTTAGAGTTCCAATTTCCTGCTCGCAATCGCAGACCTCATCTTTAAATGCATTTGCATATTGCGCCCCCCCCAGGACAGCCACAGGGTATATGATTAAATTCCTAATATCAATGGTTTGATGCGACGGTTTGCTGACGGCCCAGAGATCAAAAGGTTCTTCGGTATGCTGGCCCAGTTTGCCAATGGCACCCCAATGCCGGCATCCCGGCGCAGCGCAAAGGAACGAACCCTCGTGCCGTCTCAACTATAGGTTTTCTGTCTTATCCTCCACACCGGACCCTACCCCACAGCCCTGACTGGTCTAAAACCGAGGCAGCACAGCAAGCATGTCCGCGCGGACGGCATTTGGATGATAAGCATTTCGAAATGGAAAAGTCCGGAACGATCGAGATGGCCCACGGCGCCCGGCTCACGATCGACCTCGGGGCGATCGCGGCCAATTGGCGGATCCTGGCGGCCCGCGGCGCGGGCGCCGGCTGCGCCGCCGTGGTGAAGGCCGACGCCTACGGCTGCGGCATCGGCCGGGTCGGACCGGCCCTGTGGGCCGCGGGCTGCCGGACCTTCTTCGTCGCGCACCTGTCGGAGGGCGTCGCCGCCCGGGCCGCCCTGCCGGAGGCGGCGATCTACGTCCTGAACGGTCTGCCCCCGGGCGCGGCCGCCGCCTTCGCGGCCCACGGGCTGCGCCCGGTGCTCGGCAGCGTCGAGGAGCTGACGGACTGGGCGGCGTTCCCGGGGAGCCGCCCGCCCGCGGCGCTCCACGTCGATACCGGCATGAACCGGCTCGGCCTGTCGGTGGACGAGGCGCTGGATCTCGCCGGGGACGCGCGGATCGCGGCCGCCGGCATCGACCTGCTGCTCAGCCACTTCGTCAGCGCCGAGAAGCCGGAGGACCCGGTCAATGCCCGGCAGATCGCGGATTTCGCCCGGGTCCGGGCGGCCTATCCCCAGCTCCGGGCCTCGCTGGCGAACTCGTCGGGCGTCTTCCTCGACGGCGCCCGCCACGATCTCCTGCGGCCGGGCTACACCCTGTTCGGCGGCAACCCGACGCCGGGCGCCGCGAACCCGATGCGCCCGGTGGTGCGGCTGGAGGCGATGATCGCGCAGGTGCGCAGCGTCGAGCCGGGCGCGAGCGCGGGCTACAACGGTCGCTGGACCGCCACCGTGCCCAGCCGGCTGGCGACCCTCTCTCTCGGTTACGCCGACGGCGTCCCCCGGGCGATCAGCGGGCGCGGCCAGGCGCTGGTCGGGGGCGTTCCGTGCCCGATCCTGGGCCTCGTCTCCATGGACCTGATCATCCTCGACGTCACGGCGGCGCCCGCGGCCCGGCGCGGCGCCAGCGCGGTGCTGATCGGCGACAGCCTCGACATCGACGCGGTCGGCCGCGCCGCCGGCACGATCGGGTACGAGATCTTAACGAGACTGGGTTCTCGTTATGTTCGAACCTATGTAGGGTAGCTCCCTCCCCTGACCGGAAGGTCGGACGGCCGGCGCGGACTCGAATGGCCAAGATCCACCAGACCTTCGTCTGCCAGTCCTGCGGGGCGGTCTACAATCGCTGGCGCGGGCGCTGCGAGGCCTGCAACGGCTGGAACACGATCGTCGAGGAGGCGCCCTCGGCCCCCGGCCAGTCGGGCCCGGCCGCGACCCGGCCGTCGCGCAACCGCGGCCGGGTCTTCCCCCTCGAGGGCCTGACCGGCGAGGCCAAGGAGGCGCCGCGCATCCCCTCGGGGATCGGCGAGCTCGACCGGGTGACCGGCGGCGGCTTCGTGCGCGGCTCGGTGATCCTGCTCGGCGGCGATCCCGGCATCGGCAAGTCGACCCTGCTGATGCAGGCCTCCGCCGCCATGGCGGGCACGGGCGAGCGGGTCGCCTACATCTCGGGCGAGGAAGCGGTGGGGCAGGTCCGCCTGCGGGCCGAGCGGCTGGGGCTCAGCGCGCTCCCCGTGCAGCTCGCCGCCGAGACCAATGTCGAGGACATCGTCGAGACCCTGAGCCAGGGGCGCCCGCCCGCGCTGGCGATCATCGACTCGATCCAGACCATGTGGACCGAGACGGTGGAATCGGCCCCCGGCACGGTCACGCAGGTCCGCTCCTCGGCCCAGGCGCTGATCCGCTTCGCCAAGACCACCGGCACCGCCGTGATCTTGGTGGGGCACGTCACCAAGGACGGTCAGATCGCCGGCCCCCGCGTGGTGGAGCACATGGTCGACGCGGTCGCCTCCTTCGAGGGCGACCAGGGTCACCATTTCCGGATCCTGCGCGCCGTGAAGAACCGGTTCGGGCCCACCGACGAGATCGGCGTGTTCGAGATGACCGATGCGGGCCTGAGCGAGGTGCCGAACCCCTCGGCCCTGTTCCTGGCGGGCCGCGACCATCAGGCGGCCGGCACGGCGGTCTTCGCCGGCATGGAGGGGACGCGGCCGCTGCTGGTGGAGATCCAGGCCCTGGTGGCGCCCTCGTCGCTGGGCATGCCCCGGCGCGCCGTGGTCGGCTGGGACCCGAACCGGCTGTCGATGGTGCTCGCCGTGCTGGAGGCCCATGGCGGCATCCGCCTCGGGAGCCACGACGTCTACCTGAACGTGGCGGGGGGCCTGCGCATCACCGAGCCGGCGGCGGACCTCGCGGTGGCCGCCGCCCTGGTCTCGTCGCTGTCGGGGGCCGTGCTGCCGCCCGAGACGGTCTATTTCGGCGAGATCGGCCTGTCGGGGGCGATCCGGCCCGTGGCGCAGGCCGGCTCCCGGCTGAAGGAAGCCCAGAAGCTCGGTTTTGCCAAGGCGTTGATCCCGCAGGGCCGCGGCGAGGGCGAGAAGGCGCTCGCGGTGGAGACGCTGCGCCACATCGCCGACCTGGTGGCGGGGATCAGCGCGGGCGCGCCGCGGCGGGGATCCGGCCAGCGCGGGCGGCAGCCGGCGCGCTACGCCGACGAGGAGATGTGACGCTCGGGGCGGGCTCTCCGCAGCCTCCGCGCGCTCGCGAATTTGCTCCTCGGATGCGACGACGCAGCCTCAGGATCTGGCGGCGGTCTCTCCCGTGCGGGAGAGGGGGTGCGTCGCGCCCCTTATCGGCGTCGGCGTCCAGCGCGAGGCACGGGCGCTATCGACGGCGCACCGGTCCGCGGACGAACGGCGTCAGCCCCCCGTCACGCTCATGTGCCGCGGCACGGCGGCCGGGCGCTGGCGCTCGATGACGAAGTCGTGGCCCTTGGGCTTGCGGGTGATCGCCTCGACCACCGCCGTGGCCAGCACCGCGTCATCCTGGGAGGCGCGCAGGACCGCGCGCAGGTCGGCTGAATCCTCCTGGCCCAGGCACATGTAGAGCTGGCCCGTACAGGTCAGGCGCACCCGGTTGCAGCTCTCGCAGAAATTGTGGGTCAGCGGCGTGATGAAGCCGAGCTTCCCGCCGGTCTCCTCGACCCGCACGTAGCGCGCCGGGCCGCCAGTTCGGTCGGGCAGCGGCGTGAGGGTGTAGCGGGTCTCCAGGCGTTGCCGCGCCACCGAAAGCGGCAGGAACTGGTCGGTCCGGTCCGCCTCGATCTCGCCGAGCGGCATGACCTCGATCAGCGTCATGTCCATGCCGAGGCCATGGGCCCAGGCGATCATGTCGGGGATTTCGTCGGCATTGACGTCGCGCAGCGCCACCGCGTTGATCTTCACCTTCATCCCGGCAGCCCGCGCCGCCGCGATGCCGTCGAGCACCACCTTGAGGTCGCCGCGGCGGGTGATCTCCCGGAACTTGTCCGGGTCGAGGGTGTCGAGCGAAACGTTGATCCGGCGCACGCCGAGGCTCGCCAGCTCGTCGGCGTAGCGCGTGAGCTGGGTTCCGTTGGTGGTGAGCGTCAGCTCCTCCAGCGCCCCGGAATCGAGGTGGCGCGAGAGGCGGCGGAACAGGTGCATGATGTCGCGGCGCACCAGCGGTTCGCCGCCGGTGATCCGGAGCTTGCGCACGCCCCGGGCGATGAACACGCCACAGAGCCGGTCCAGCTCCTCCAGGGTCAGCAGGTCGCGCTTGGGCAGGAACTCCATGTGCTCGGACATGCAGTAGGCGCAGCGCAGGTCGCAGCGATCCGTGACCGAGATGCGCAGGTACGAGATCGCCCGCTGGAACGGGTCGATCAGCGGCGCGGGCCCGGCGGGCGCGCCGACCGCGGACGTATGCGGCGTCAGGGAGCTGTCATCGAGCATCGTCCGGCATATGATGCCCCGGATGGTCGCGGGCAAGCCGGTCCCGTGCCGCAATCCCGGATTGCGTGAGGAGTGTGACCCGTGAGCGAGGATCTGTGGCCGACCGAGATCCGCCTGTCGGCCGACCGGCGGGTGCTCAACGTCGCCTTCGAGGACGGCGCGCGCTATGCCCTGCCGGCCGAGTACCTGCGGGTGTCGAGCCCCTCGGCCGAGGTGCAGGGTCACTCGCCGCTGGAGCGGAAGGTGATCGGCGGCAAGCGCGCCGTGGCGATCCTGGCTGTGCAGCCGGTCGGCAACTACGCGGTGAAGCTCGGCTTCGACGACATGCACGACACCGGCATCTACGGCTGGGGCTACCTCCACACGCTGGGCCGCGAGTACGAGATGCGCTGGAACACCTATCTCGGCGAGCTCGCCGAGCGCGGCCTCGACCGAGACACCGCGCGGCAGGCGCCCGTCAAGGGCAGCGGCGGCGGTTGCGGCTCGGGCTCGTGCGGCTGCCACTGAGGGCAGCCGCTCCAGCTTACTCTGGGCCCGAGCCTCGTCTTTGCGAGCGGAGCGAAGCAATCCAGCGGCGCCACGATCTCAGAGGTCGCGCGTCCCTGGGTCGCTTCGCTGCGCTCGCGATGACGGCGCGGGTCGAACCGCGCCGTGGAGAAGGCCGGAGGCTTGCATCACGTTCCGCGGGCATCTGCACCCGCCCTCTCTGGAGCCGCCATGGCCTTCGCCTGCACCATCCCCGCCACGCCCACCGTCCAGCAGGACGACGCCGCCGTGCGCATCACGCGCTGGGATTTCCCACCCGGCGGCGTGACCGGCTGGCACGAGCATGGCTGGCCGTATTTCGTGGTGATGCTGGTGGACGGGATCCTGCGCGTCCATGACGGCGCGGCGGTGAGCGAGACGGCGCTCGCGGCCGGCCAGTCGTACATGCGCCCCGCGGGCATCCGGCACGACGTGATGAACGGGTCCGACCACCCGATCGCGTTCATCGAGATCGAGGTGAAGCGCCCGGACGCCCTGGTGACCCTGCCCGCGGCCTGAACGCAGAAGGGCCGACCTCGCGGCCGGCCCTTCCGTCAAAACACCGAGCGGAGATTAGCGCTGGACGACGACCTTCGTGCCGACCTTGGCGCGGGTGTAGAGGTCCATGACGTCGTCGTTGGTCATGCGGATGCAGCCCGACGAGACGGCGGTGCCGATGGTCTCCGGCTCGTTCGAGCCGTGGATGCGGTAGATCGAGCCGCCGAGATACATGGCGCGGGCGCCGAGCGGGTTCTCGAGGCCGCCCTTCATGTAGCGCGGCAGGTCGGGTCGGCGCTTCAGCATGGTCGACGGCGGACGCCAATCCGGCCACTCACGCTTCATCGTGATGGTCTGCACGCCGCCCCACGTGAAGCCCGGCCGGCCGACGCCGACGCCGTAGCGCAGGGCCTGACCGCCGCCCATCACGTAGTAGAGCCGCCGCTCGGCCGTGGAGACCACGATCGTGCCGGCGCCGTAGGGGCCGTTATAGGCCACGGTCTCGCGCGGGATCGCCGACATCTGCGGCACCGCCGCGTCGGCGCTCAACGGGTCGGCCGGGTTCAACGAGGCATTGGCCACCGGCACCGCGACGGTCTCGACGGCCTGCGGGCGGACGCGCACGGTGAGCGCGTCGTTCAGCGGCTGGCGGGTCAGCGGGTCAATCTCGTAGGCCAATGCCGGTGCGGCGCAGGCAGCCGCGCCGAAAAGCCCGATCAGGGCGGGGAGGAAACGACGCATCAAAGCCTCTCGGGGCAGGCGCGGACTATGGCGGGAACGCGGCGAATACCGCGGCACGATGCCGTGCCGATCCTCGCCAAGGGGTAAACGCTCGCGCCTCAAATCCAAGCCTGAAACCGCCCCGCCGGGGCGGTTCCGCCCGCCCGTGACTCGATGGCAACACTGTGGCAGCTTGGCCGTAAGTGCCGGGATGAATGGCGCAGGTCCTGGCCTTGGCGGCAGGTTCCCAGGGCGGCTCGAAGGCAGTCTCACGCCTCGCCGTGTTCGGGCATCGCCGCCGTCGCACCCAGTCATCCCGGAGTCGCTCTGCGGAACCCGGGATCCAAACATGCTGCGGCGCCCGAACCGCGCTCCGAGCGCGGCTCTGGGTTCCAGGCTCGCCCGCGGCGCCCCGGAAGGACGGCGCGGAGCCGCGTCAGGCCTCGTCGGCGGCGAGCCAGATGGCCGGCTCGCGCGGCGCCGGGCGGAGGAGTGGGGCCGGCGCGGCGGGCAGGCCGCGCAGCTGGGCGAGCTCGGCGAGTTCCGGCGCCTGCTCGGTGTCGTCGGCGTTCAGGAACAGGCTCCGCGCCCGGGCGGCGCGGCCGAGATCGCCCCGGCTGGTCCAGACGCTCTGGGCCGGGCTCGTGAGCAGCGCCAGGGCGACAGGCGCCAGCCAGAGGGCGAGCCACGGGTTCCCGACGACGACCAGGGCGAACACCATCAGCGCGCCGACCACCACGGCGTCGGCCTGGAGCCGGAAGGCCTCCGCCCAGGACACCTGCCGGTCGTCCCGGTCCTGCGTCTCCCAGCGGACCACCCGGCCGAAGAAGGTCGAGACCACGGCGCCGGCAGTGAACAGGGTCAGGACCGGCCACAGGATCACCCACACCGCCTGTTCCAGGGCGGCGCTCGCGAGCAGGGCTCGCGCGCCGCCGAAGGCCGCCCGGCGCTCCGCGGAGGCGAGGACGTGGCCGAGGCTCAGGAGCTTCGGCAGCGCCAGCACGGCGACGCTGAGGGCGGCGAGCGCGTGGGCGGCGGCGCCCTGCCCGGTCAGCCCGTAGGCCAGGAGGCCCAGATCGCCGGTCCGGGCAGCCTGCCACGCGGCGAGGCCCAGGAAGGCGATCCAGAACGGCTGCACCCCGTAGGAGAGGATGCCGACGAGGAGATGCCAGCGGCTCGCCGCGCGCAGGCCCGCCCAGGGCAGCACCCGCAGGTGCTGGAGATTGCCCTGGCACCAGCGGCGCTCCCGGCCGAGCAGGTCGATCAGGTTGGTGGGCATCTCCTCCCAGGTGCCGCCCATCTCGGGCAGGAGCCGCACCTCCCAGCCGGCGCGCACCATCAGCGCGCCCTCGACGATGTCGTGGCACAGGATCTCGCCGCCGAGCGGCTCCCGGCCCGGGAGCTTCGGGAGCTGCGCGTTCGCCGCGAAGGCCTCGATCCGCAGGATCGCATTGTGGCCCCAGTAGCTGCCCTCCGGCCCCTGCCAGGTCTCCAGGCAGCGCAAAGCCAGCGGCGCGTAGAGGCGGACGGCGAATTGCTGGATGCGGGCGAACAGCGTGTCGCGACCGGCCGCGTACGAGACGGTCTGGATCAGGCCGGTGCGCGGGCTCGCCTGCATCAGCCCGACGAGCCGGCTCATGGCCGCGCCGGTCATCAGGCTGTCGGCGTCCAGCACGATCATGAAGGCGTATTCGGCACCGTGGCTGCGGCAGAACTCGCCGATGTTGCCGGCCTTGCGGCCGACATTCTCCGTCCGGCGCCGGTAGCGGATCCGCGGCAGCGCCGGGTCGGAGGCCGCCCAGGCCTGGATGCGGGCGTATTCGTGCTCCTCCACGGCGGCGATCGCGCCGTCGCGGGTGTCGGAGAGGACGAAGATATCGATGCCCTCCGCCTCGGCGCGGGCGAGCGACCGGGCCATCACCCGCAGGCGGGCGAAGACCGCCACCGCATCCTCGGCGTGGATCGCCACCACGGCCGCGGTGCGTCCGGCCTCGGCCGGCACGGCGCCCGCCGCCCCGGAGCAGCGCTCCAGCACAGACTTCGCCCGGTCGCCCAGCAGGGCCGCGACGAACCCGTAGACGTATTGGCAGGCGACGAAACCCTGCCAGCCCATCACGAGGCCGAACAGCACCAGGACCGCCCAGGCGAGCGGGCTGGCGTCCGCCGGGTAGGCGATCGCGGCGAGCCCTGCGAGGCCGCCGGCGGTGGCGAGGCTCGGGACGGCCAGGGCGAGACGCCGGGCGCGCAGGGCGCCGCGGGGCGCGCCGGTCCAGACTTCGCGAAGGGATGCGGCGACCGCCGGATCGGGTATGGCGGGAGCCGCGTTCCGGTGCGACCGCTCGGCGGAGGAGGTGACGCGTGACGACATGGCGCGAGGAACTCGACCGTGGAAGGCTGCCGGCCGCCCCGCCGCCGAAGGCCGGGAACCGATGACCGTGGACACCGATATGCGGGGTGAGGATACGGAGCCGACCCGGCAGCCCAGGCCGCCGGAAGCCGAACGGATCAATCCCCCCTCCCGGCGCCGCATTCTTCGAACAGCTCTGGCCGCGGCTGCCGGCACGGTTCTACCTAGCGCGGCTGATCTGAATGCGTCCAGAACGTGGGCCGGGCCGGCGCTTCCGCCGCAGGGCGATGCGATGACCTTCGAAACCCTGTCTGCCCAGGCGGCGCGGCGCGCCGCCGCGCCCTACGCCCCGCCGCCCGAGGATCTGCCGCAGGCGCTCGCCGCCCTCGACTACGACGGCTACCGGGCCCTCACCTTCCGGCCGGACGCGAGCCTGCGGCTCGGTGCGCATTTCAGCGCCCAGTTGTTTCACCGCGGCTTTCTGCAACGCAAGCGCGTGGCGCTCTACGTCCAGCCGCTCCACGAGCCCGCACGCCTGATCCCGTACGAGACCCGACTGTTCGATCTGGGCTCGCGGCTTGCCGGCGCGAGCTTCCCGGCGGATCTCGGCTTCGCGGGCTTCCGCCTGCACTACGCCTTCCCGGACCTGCCGGTATGGCGCCCGAAGGGCTTCCAGGAGGAATTCCTCGTCTTCCTGGGCGCCTCCTATTTCCGCCTGCGCGCGGCCAACCAGGAATACGGGCTCTCGGCCCGAGGGCTCGCCATCGGCACCGGTGCGCCCGAGGGTGAGGAGTTTCCTGACTTCGTCGCCCACTGGATCTGCGAACCGGAGCCGGGCGCGCGCACTTTGACGGTGCTCTCCCTCCTGGATAGCCCGAGCGTAGCCGGCGCCTACCGGTTCGAGATCGCGCCCGGCGACCCGGCCCGGATCGCCGTCACCGCGGCGCTCCATCCGCGCCGGGCGCTCTCGAAGCTCGGACTGGCGCCGCTCACCAGCATGTTCCTGTACGGCCAGAACGGGCCCGGGGTGCGGGGCGCCGAGCCGTTCGACGATTTCCGGCCGCAGGTGCACGATTCCGACGGCCTCTGCGTCGCGGCTGGCACCGATGCGGCGCAGGTCGATCGGATCTGGCGGCCCCTGGTCAACGGACGCAAACAGCCTCAGATCTCCGCCTTCGCGACCAGGCCGCTGGCCGGCTTCGGGCTGCTGCAGCGGGAGCGTAGCTTCGCGGCCTATCTCGACGTGGAGGCGCGCCACGAGGCGCGGCCGGGCCTGTGGGTGGCCCCGGATCCTGACAGGGGCGCTTTCGCGGACGGCGCCGTGCAGCTCTTCGAGATCCCGTCGGACGAGGAGTACATGGACAACATCGTGGCGGCCTTCGTGCCGGCGGCCCCGGCGCAGCCCGGCGCGCCGCTGCACGTCGCCTACGGCCTGACCACCGTGGGGGCTGAGCCGGTGCCGGCGATCCCGGAGGCCGCCCTGGCCCGGGTGACATCGACGCGGTTCGGCTCAGCGGAGCGCCTGCGCCCGTTGAACCCGCCGAGCCCCCGGCGGCGGCTCTGCGTGATCGACTTCGCGGGACCGGCTCTCCCGAAGGATGCCGACGACGCGGTCGCCGCGGAGGTCTCGGCCAGCGCCGGCACGATGCACGATCCGGTGGCCAACTTCGTGCCGCAGACCGGCGGCTGGCGGATCTACGTCGAGTGGCGCCCGCCGGACCCGGTGCCGCCGGGCGACGTCGTGCTCCGCGCCCGGCTGGTCCGCGGGACGGCCCCCCTCAGCGAGACCTGGGACGCCGCCGTTTAGATATGGTCCTCGCGTCGCGACGGCGCGGGACGGTTCAGGCCGCCTCAGGCGGTCCGGCGCTCCTGCTCCAGGCGCCGCGCCAGACGGGTGGCGCCGTAGACCTCGCTCAGGCAGCGGCGGGCGGCGGAGATCGGCGGAGCCTGCCGTTCGACATGGGCGGCGGCGATGACGCGCAGGGCGGCTGCAACCGAACGCTCCAGGCGACGCTCGGCCTGGGCGGCCGTGTGCTGATGATTGTCCAGCATGTGATGATCCCTCGTGCTGAGCCGTATCCGCCCTCTCGCGGGGCGGTATCTGGCGGCACAGACAGATTTCACATCTGGCTTGACCGTATCAAGGCAGCTTGGCCGTAAGCCGCGGAGCGTCCTTGCCGCATCTCCTCAGCGCAGCTCCTCGTGCCACGTGCGGCCGTCGCGCTCGATCAGCGCGATGGCGGCGGTCGGCCCCCAGCTCCCGGCCGGGTAGGGCCGGGGCGCCTCGGGCCGGTCGGCCCAGGCCTTGAGTACGCCATCCGCCCAGGCCCAGGCGGCCTCGACCTCGTCGCGGCGCATGAACAGCGTCGCGTTGCCGCGGACCACGTCCATCAGCAGGCGCTCGTAGGCGTCAGGGTAACGCTGCTTGAAGGTCTCCTCGAAGGAGATGTCGAGGTCGGTCGGGCGCAGGCGCAGGCCGCCGGGTCCCGGATCCTTGGTCATCACCTCGAGCTTCATACCCTCCTGCGGCTGCAGTCGGATCACGAGGCGGTTCGGCTCGCGGCCGAACGCCTCCTCGGGGAAGATCGAGAACGGCGAGGCGCGGAACTGCACCACGATCTCGGAGAGCTTCTGGGGCAGGCGCTTGCCGGTGCGCAGGTAGAACGGCACGCCGGCCCAGCGTCCGGACTGGATCTCGACCTTCATGGCCACGAAGGTCTCGGTCCGGCTCTCGTGGCCGAGTTCGGCGAGGTAACCCTCCACAGGCTTCCCGTCGACCGCGCCGGCCACGTACTGGCCGCGGACGGTCACGAGCGGGATGTCCTGGCTGGTGATCGGCTTGAGGGCGCGCAGCACCTTCAGTTTCTCGTCGCGGACCGAGTTCGCCTCAAGATTGAGCGGGCTCTCCATGGCGGTGAGGCAGAGGAGCTGCAGGATGTGGTTCTGCAGCATGTCGCGCATCGCGCCCGACGTGTCGTAGTAGCCGGCCCGGCCCTCGACGCCGACGGTCTCGGCGACCGTAATCTGGACATGGTCGATCACGTCCGACGTCCAGAGCCGCTCGAAGATTGTGTTGGCAAAGCGGAGTGACAGCAGATTCTGGACCGTCTCCTTGCCGAGATAGTGATCGATCCGGAAAATCTGCGATTCCGGGAAGACCTCGCCGACCGCGTCGTTGATCGCCCGGGCCGATTTCAGATCCTTGCCGATCGGCTTCTCCAGCACGACGCGGGACTTCTCGCCGACGAGCCCGTGGCCGGCGAGGTTGCGGCAGATCGAGCCGTAGAGGTCGGGCGAGGTGGCAAGATAGTAGGGCCGGACCTGGTCGGGCCGCTCGTCGAGCTTGGCGACGAGGTCGGTCCAACCGCTGTCGCCGGCGCCATCGACCGCGACGTAATCGACGTGGTCGAGGAACCGCTCGAGCATGTCATCGGTCAGGTCGGCTGCAGGGACGAAACGCTTGAGCGCGTCGCGGGCGTGCTCGCGGAACGCGTCGAGGGACAATTCCGAGCGCGAGGCGCCGATGATCCGGCTGGTCTCGGGGATCTGACCGTCGCGGAATCGGTAGAACAGCGCCGGCAGCAGTTTCCGCGCGGTCAGATCGCCGGTCGCGCCGAACACGACGCAGTCGAAGGAAGCGACGGGGATGATCGTGGCCAAGTGCGGCTCCCGGGTGTCGTGCGCTGGTCTCGTGCGGCGGCTGCGTCGCACTGACCTAGCCCGTGTGCAAGGGCTTCGCCAGACGAGGGGCGCAGGCCAGCGCTGCCCGGGCCGGGGCGCGACTGCGACAGGCCCGGGCAGCGCGGTCCGGTGGAGCGCGCGGCGCGCGGTGGATCAGCCCTCCATGTACCGCTTGAACGCCTCGGCATAGTCCGGATGCCAGCGCGACAGGGCGGGCCGGTTCTCGACGATGTCGCCGGCGGCCCAGGCGATCCGCTTCTGATCCTGGGCCCGCGTGGTCTCGTTGTCGGGGCAGAGGATGTAGAAGTCGCCGGCGGCGAGCCGCTCCAGCAGGAACGCCACGGTCTCGTCGGGCGTCCAGGCCCCAGCGGGCTTCTCGGCGACGCCGCGCGCCTTCGTGAGACCCGTGTAGACGAAGCCGGGGATCAGCAGGTGGGCCGTGGTGTGGCAGCCCTCCCGGTTGCGCAGCTCGTGGGCGAGCGCCTCGGTGACCGCCTTCACCCCCGCCTTCGAGACGTTGTAGGGCGCGTTGCCCGGTGGCGTGGTGATCCCCTGCTTCGAGCCCGTGACGATGATCGCCCCGGGCTTGCCGCCTTCGATCATGCCGGGCGCGAAGGCGTGGATGCCGTTGACCACGCCGCCGAGATTGGTCCCCAGGATCCGCGTCCAGGTATCGGCGTCGGAGAACAGCGTTCCGCCCGCCTCGATCCCGGCATTCAGCATCACCAGGGCCGGCGGTCCGGCCCGGCCGGCGGCGGCCGCCAGGGCCTCCACGGCGCCCCGGTCCGACACGTCGGTGGGCACGGCCCGGACCTCGACGGCGGCGAGTTCGGCCACGGCGGCGCGGGCCGCGTCCAGGGCCGGCCCCGGCAGGTCCGCGAGCCAGACATTCATGCCGGCCCGCGCGAAGGCCTGCGCGGCGGCGAGCCCGATGCCGCTCGCGGCGCCGGTGACGATCGCGCTGCGGCCCGGGCTGATCGCGGGGTGCTGGCTCATGACGGATCCTCGGCTGACTGGCGCCCTTCAGATGGGGCGACCCGGGAGGAAGGCGAGTTCGCGTCCCGATCCCGCACAGCCCCGGCAGAACCAACGGATCGCCGCTGCGGCGGCTTCTGCTAGGGTGGCGGAACACCTCTCGGAACGAAGCACCCGGATGTCCCCTCCCCCGAGCCGCCGGTCGATCCTCGCCGGCGCGGCATCCCTCGGCCTCGCCAACGCGGCGCGTGCGGCCGGTTCGGCGGGGTTCGGGCCCCTGGGACGGCCGTCCTGGTCGGGTGACAGCCTCCAGGCCGCCGCGGCCGCCAAGGGCCTGACATACGGCTGCGAGGTGCCGTTCCACCGCTTCGACGCGACGCCCGCCTACCGTCAGGCGGTGGCGCGGGAATGTGGCATCCTCGTCTGCGGCACCGAGATGAAGATGGAGGAGGTCCTGCCGGCGCCCGGCAAGACCGACTTCGCCCGCGGCGATGCGATCCTGCGCTTCGCTAAGGGGAACGGCCAGCGCATGCGCGGCCATACGCTCGTCTGGCACGCGGCGCTGCCGCCCTGGGTCGGGCCGCTGCTCGGCCGGGCGAGCGCCGTCCAGGCCGAGGACTTCATGCGGCGCTGGATCGAGACGGTGGCGGGCCATTACCGGGGCCAGATCGTCGCCTGGGACGTGGTCAACGAGATCCTCGGCAACGAGGCCGATCCCGACCGCGGCGGCGGCCTGCGCGACTCCCCCTGGCTCGCCGCGCTCGGCCCCGGCTACGTCGATCTCGCCTTCCGGATCCTGCACGAGACCGATCCGGCCGCCGCCGGCACCTGGAACGAGGACGCGGTGGAGCAGGGCGTGCCCTGGATGGAGGCCAAGCGCACCAAGGTGCTGCGCCGCCTGGAGGCGATGCGGTCCCGCGGCGTGCCGATCCGGCGCTTCGGGCTGCAATCGCACCTCACCAGCACGATCCCGATCGATCAGGGCCAGCTGCGGCGCTTCCTGCGGGAGATCGGCCAGATGGGGCTCGGGATCGAGATCACCGAACTCGACATCGACGACCGCGCCTTCCCGTCCGACTTGGCGACCCGCGACCGGATGGTGGCCGATTACGCAAGGCGCTACCTCGACGTGGTGCTGGACGAGCCCGCCTGCCTCGACGTGCTGACCTGGGACATCTACGACCCGGACACGTGGCTGAACGACCACCCCTACCGCAAGCGGCCCGACGGCCTGCCGCAGCGGGCCTTGCCGCTCGACGCGCAGTTCCGGCGCAAGCCCCTGTGGCACGCGGTGAAGGCGGCCTTCGAGGCCGCGCCGGATCACAGGGCCGCGCGCGAGGCGCTCAGGCGGGCGTGACCCCGGCTCGGCGGCCGCCCTCGGCGAGGCTCGGCTCCTGCGGCCGATCCGCCAGGAGGCGGCGGCGGAGGCGCGTGCAGGGGCGCTCGACGAGCCCGTACATCCCCCAGCACCACAGCAAGGTCACCGGGAAGGCCGCCAGCATCAGCCCGACGCCGTGCAGCCCGGGCCGCAGGTGCAGCACCAGGGCCACCACGGTCATGTGCGCGAGGTAGAAGCTGTAGGACCACAGCCCGAGCTGGCGCATCGGCCGGCTCGCCAGCAGCCGCACCGCGGGCCCCTCGCCGTGGAGCAGGTACGCGAAGGGCACGAACAGGGCGGCGCTCTGGAGCGTGTAGCGCAGGCTCTCCCGGAAGGCGGGATCGCGGATTGCCAGGGTCCCGAGGATGACCGCGAGGCTGGCCGCGACGTGCCAGAGCGTGGGGCGCCACGCCCGGTCGGCCGGAATCACCGGGTTGTTCCATAACCCGAGGCAGCAGCCGAACAGGATCGCGTCGATCCGGGTGTGGGTCCAGCTGTAGTTCAGGCTGTAATCCGGCAGCCGCCAGACGTTCACGCAACGGATCGCCAGGACCACCGCGCAGAGCCCCAGGCAGGCCAGCGCCGCACGGCGCGGCCGCAGGCGCCCGAGCCAGAGCACGAAGGCCAGCGGGAAGACGAGGTAGAAGTGCTCCTCGATGGCGAGGCTCCACAGCGGCACCGGCAGCACCGCCTCGGTGCCGAACAGGCCGGGATAGTTCGTCAGGAACGTCGCCTGTCCGAGGATCGCCGCCGGTTCAACCGGCATCCAGTCCAGCAACCCCGCGGCGTTGAGCGCGCCGGAGGCGACCAGTGCCAGGTACATCGGCGGCAGGATGCGCAGGCTGCGCCGGAGGTAGAAGGCCGAGAGCGATACCGTGCCCGTCTGACCCCGCTCGATCCGCAGGAGCGTGGTGATCAGGTAGCCGCTGAGGAAGAAGAAGACGGTCACGCCGAAGCCGCCCGGTACCAAGCGGCTGTAGCCACAATGGGCCGCGAAGACGATCAGGATGGCGACCGCCCGCACCCCGTCGAGTTGCGGCAGGTAGGGCATCGTCTTCGGGACCAGGAATCCGGAATCCGGCATGGGGGAGGTCGATCTCGCGTCGCGCTTTGACCGCACAGCATAAGCGCGCTTTTCGCGCACACCGACATCCGCACCGCCCGCTGAGCGCCTGAACCAGTGTCCGGATGGTGAATCCCTCCCTCGGAGCGCCGGAAAGACCGGAGGAGATTGGTAACCACGGCCGTCCATGATCCCGCCCGACCGCCCCGTCTCGGGCGCCGTCGGGAGTGTTGCGTATGGTCCCGGTCCAGCTCCGCCGTCACGCCCGCCCGCACGCCGCACTGGGCGCGGGCCTGTCGCTGCTGGCGCTGCTCGGGGCACCGGTCGAGGCTCTGGCCCAGGGGGCCGGCGCGGCCCAGGGCAGCCCGGTTCCGGTGCCGCCCCTCGCCGTTCCAGTCACCGTACCGCCCGCCGGCGCGGCGCTGGAGGCGGCCAAGGGGCAGGAGTCTCGGACGCCGGAGGCGAAGGGCACGGCCGGCAAGGCGGGCGAGGCCAGGGGGGCCGATACCAAGCCCGCGGAAGCCAAGGCGAGCGCGGCCGCGCCGGAGCCAAGCCCAGGGCAGGCCAAATCGCAGGATGCCAAATCCCAGCAGGTCAAGCCTCAGGAGGCGGCCAAGAAATCCCGCGAGCCGGCGCCTCTGGTCTACGCCAAGGTCTCCACCGATCCGAACCCGACGCTGACCCCCCGGACCTTCCTCGACACGCTCCGGGCAGCCGACCGCTACGCGGCCTTCGCGGAAGCCGGCGGCTGGGAGCAGCTGCCCGAGGATCTTGCACGCCTCAAGCCCGGTGAGCGCCATCCGGCGATCCCGGCCCTGCGCCATCACCTCACCCTCACGGGCGACCTGCCGGCGGATGCCCCGCCGAGCGACCGGCTCGATTCGCCTTTGGTGGCGGCGATCACGGCCTTCCAGGGACGCCATGGCTTGCCCGATAGCGGGATCCTTGGCCGCCTCACGATTAACGCGCTGAACGTGCCCGCATCGGTGCGCCAGCGCCAGCTCGCGGCCTCCGCGGCCAGGCTGATGGGCTCGAAATTCCCGTTCGGCGAGCGCTACGTGGTGGTCAACATCCCGTCCGCCGCCGTGGAGGCGGTGGAGAACGGTGCGGTGGCGCGCCGCTACGTCGCGGTGGTCGGCTCCCCCGACAAGGCGACGCCGGCGGTGGAGACGCGGATCACCGACATCAACTTCAACCCGACCTGGACCGTGCCGGCCTCGGTGGTGAAGAACGAGATCATCCCGCAGATGCGCAAGAATCCGGGTTATCTCGCCAAGAACCACATTCGGATCCTGGGGCCTTCCGGGGAAGTCGATCCGACCCGGATCGACTGGGCGGGCGAGAAGGCGGTCAACTACACGCTGCGTCAGGATTCCGGCTTCGACAATTCGCTGGGCCAAGTGCGGATCGACATGCCGAACCGCTTTGCCGTCTACATGCACGATACGCCGGCAAAATCGCTCTTCGCCGCGAGCGTGCGCTTCCACAGCCATGGCTGCGTACGGGTCGGGCAGGTGAAGGAACTCGTGGGCTGGCTGCTGCAGGGCACCGATGGTCCGAACGGGCCGGGCACGAGCTGGGGACCGATCGAGATCGAGACCGGCATCGCCGATGGCGAGCGCCGCGACATCAAGCTCACCAAGCCGATTCCGGTGACCTTCGTGTACCTCACCGGCTTCGCCACGCCGGATGGGAAGGCGCATTTCCGCGACGACATCTACAACCTCGACACACCGGCTCCGGAACCGGCGGCCACCGGCGCGCTCCCGCACGTTGCGCCAGCGGGTGTCGATGCCGGCAGTGCGAAGCCGGCCCTCGCCAGTGCTCCGCCGGCGACGCCTCAGGCGGGCACCCCACACGACGCAAAACCGGCTCCGGCGCGGGCTGCGTCGGCCAAGCCTGCACCGATCCAACCGGCACCGGTCAAATCCGCGCCGGTGAAGTCAGCGCCGGCTCGGCCGGCCAATGCGCCTTAGTTTGTCATCCCCGGATCGCCGCGCTGAGCCTCATCCGACTCTGCAATTCTCGGAGCGCCGGAACCTCACGGAGAGGCGGCGGCGCGCCGAGCCATGGCATTGAACCGGCGGCGACCTTAGCCGGGCCGCCGCATCGCAAGCGCACGTTCGAACAGCTCAACCGATCTCGATCGGGGCGATGCGCGGACGAACGCCGAGGGCCCGACGGAGCTGAATTCGGGCCCGTTCGCGCTCCGCGTCAAGACCAGGAACGTCCGCTGGCACCGGCACCCATCTAGCTGCCGGCGAGATCGAGGTGCACCTTCACCAGACCCGGATCATCCGGATCGCGCCCCTGCGTGAAGCCCAGGCGCCGGCACACCGCCAGCATCGGCCGGTTCTCGGCCAGCACCGACCCCTCGACTCGCCCGATTCCCTCGGAACGCGCCCAGTCGATCATGAGGCGCATCAACGCGAAGGCGAGGCCCGTTCCCCGGACATCGCGGCCCACCGCGATCGCGTACTCGCCGCTCTCGTGGTTGGCATCGGCGTGGAGCCGAACCGCGCCGAGCATGCGCTCGCCGCCGGCCGGTTCGATCTCCGTGGCCACGAACGCGATGGCGCGGGCATAATCGAGCTGGGTCAGACGGGCCAGGAAGGCGTGGCTGAACTCGCGCACCGGGCCGAAGAACCGCAGCCGCAGATCCTCCGGATCGAGTCCCTTGAAGAAGCTCAGGAACAGGCCCTCGTCCTCCGGACGCACCGGCCGCACCCGCACGGTTCGGTCCTTGAGGTTGAGCGTCCGGACCCATTCGGCCGGATAGGGCCGGATCGCGAAGCGCGGATGGCCGCGCCCCTGGGCGCCGCGCTCGGCGCGGCCAATTCGGACCCGAGCGTCGAGGGCCAGCACGCCGGTCTCGTCGGCCAGGAGCGGGTTGATGTCGAGTTCGCGGACCTGCGGCAGGTCAGCGGCGAGCTGGGACAGCTTCACCAGCGTCAGCGCGATCGCCCCGAGATCGGCGGCGGGCACGTCGCGGTAAGCCTCGAGGCGCCGCGCGACCCGGGTGCGGGCGATGAGGTCGCGCGCCAGGGTCAGGTCCAGGGGCGGCAGGCCAAGGGCGCGGTCATCGATCACCTCCACGGCGGTGCCGCCCCGACCGAAGACCACCACCGGACCGAACACCGCATCCTCTGCGAGCCCAGCGATCAGCTCCCGGCGCTGGCCGCGGCGGATCATCGGCTGCACGGCGAAGCCGGTCACCCGGGCGTCAGGCCGCTCCCGGCGCGCGCGCGACAGGATGCTGCGGGCGGCCGCCGCGACGTCGGCCTCGCTGGTGAGGTCGAGATGGACACCGCCGATATCGGATTTGTGCACCACGTCCGGCGAGACGACCTTCAGTGCCACCGTTCCGCCTGCGGCGATGATCGGCCACGCGGCCGCCGCGGCCGCATCCTTATCGGGCGCCAGCGTGATCGGAACCGTCGGGATCCCGTAGGCCTCGAGGAGGCCGTTCACCGCCACCGGATCGAGCCAGGCGGCGCCCTGGCGCAGGGCGCCGGCGACGATCGAGCGGGCTCGCGCCGTGTCGGGGGAGAAGTCTCGCGGCAGCGAATCCGGCGTGCGCATCAGGTCGTCCTGCGCCTCGCGGTAGCGCACGAGATGCAGGAAGCCCTCGATCGCCTCGGAATCGGTGGTGAAGTGCGGGATCCCGGCTTGCGCGAAGGTCTCGCGTCCCGCCTCCGCGTCGCCCAGCGTGACCGCAAAGACCGGCTTCTTGCGGGTCTGGCCGGCGCGGGCAGCCCGAACGGCTCCGGCGATGGCCTCGGCCACCGCGCCCGCTTCCGAGCGGATGGTGGGCACGTGGATGGCGAGAACGGCGTCGCTCGTCCGGTCCGTCAGCAGCGGCGCCAGCGCGGCGGAGAAGGCTGGCCCGGCGGCATCGATGCCGAGATCGAGGGGGTTGCCCGGCGCGCGCCCCTCCGCCTCGGCCGGCGCCGCGAGGGTCCCGGCTCGCTCCATCAGCCGGTCCGCGGCAAGGAGGCCGATGCCGCGGCCGTTCGATACGATCGCAAGCCGGTGGCCCGGAAACGGCCGCTGGCGCCCCAGGGTCTCCACGGCGGAGAACATCGCGTCGAGGTCCGGCACGTCCAGCAGGCCGGCCCGGCGAAATGCCGCCGCATAGACCGCATCCGGACGGGCCAGGGCGCCGGTATGGGTGGCGGCGGCACGGGTGTCGGGGCGGTGCTGGCCGGCCCGCAAGACCACGACGGGCTTGGCCCGGGCGGCGGCGCGGGCGGCCGACATGAAACGCCGGGCATCCGCAACCCGGTCCAGGCAGAGCAGGATCGCGCGGGTGCGATAATCGGCGGCGAAATGATCCAGGCAATCGGCCACGCCGATGTCGAGGACGTTGCCCAGCGACAGCACGGCCGAGAAGCCGGTCCCGTGACGGGCGCCCCAGGCGACGATGGCCGCCGCGACCGTGCCGGATTGCGAGACAAGGGCGAGATCGCCGGCCTTCGGCGCATGGGCGAACAGGCTGGCATTGAGCTTGGCACCCGGTACAGCGAGGCCGGCGCTGTCGGGTCCGAGCAGGCGCAAGCCGTGGGCGCGGGCGATCCGGTGGGCGACCGGGCCTGGATCGTCCGGCCCGGAACCGAGCCGGGCCGTGAGGATCACGGCCGCACCGGCGCCGATCGCGGCCGCCTGCGCGACGACCTCTGGCACGCTCGGCGGCGGTACCGCGATCAGAACGAGGTCTGGGGCGGCGGGCAGATCCGCGACCCGCGGCATGCAGGGCAGCCCCTCGACGGTCGCGTGATCGGGCTGAACCGGCATGATCGCGCCGGGGAAGCCTGCAGCGCGCAGGCTGTCGAGCATGCTGCGCCCCAGTGAGCCCTCGCGTGCCACCGCCCCGACCAGGGCGATCGAGCGGGGCGCCAGCAGCTTGTCGAACCGGTAGGTGCTCACGACCGGCGGCTCACGGTGCCGCCGTCACGGGATGAGGTCCCGCAAGCCGTTCGTGGCGGCACGCATCTGGTCACCCTCGCTCACGTTCCATCAGGCGCGGCCCATCGCGCACTCGCCGCCCCCCAGATGGCGCGATCCGGCGCGCCTGCAACGCCTGAGCGGCGCGCGACGACCGGAAATCGGATGGCAGGCTCGATGCAGCCGTCCAGACCTCCTTTTCTCCAATAACGATCGCCATTTATCCACTCTAAGACGACACTTGTGAGTGGGTGTAGATTGGTCTTGCTATTAAATTCACATCACCATAGTAACTGCGCCTTAACTACCCTGTATCGGGTTGAGCAGAAACAGATTCCAGCCGGCGCCGACGGTCGGCGGCCGTCTGGGAACGAGTGGAGGTTTTTGGGATGGACGCCACGGGTGAAGGGCAACCGGACTATCTCGCGCTGTCCGTCGACATCGTGTCGGCCTTCGTGAGCAACAATCCGGTCCCCGCGCCGGACCTGCCCGGGCTTATCGCGGCTATCCACGCAACGCTGCACGGTCTCGGCGAGCCCGCCGCCACGCCGACGGAGGAGTTGCGGCCGGCCGTTCCGGTCAGGCGCTCGGTCCAGCCCGACTTCATCGTCTGTCTGGAGGACGGCAAGAAGTTCAAGTCGCTGAAGCGCCACCTGCGGACGCACTACAACCTGACGCCCGAGGAATACCGGGGGAAATGGGGTCTTCCGCCCGACTACCCGATGGTCGCGCCGAACTACGCCGCGGCGCGATCCAGCCTCGCCAAGAGCATGGGCCTCGGCCACCAGCGCCGGAAGGGCTGACGCGCCGCCCGCATCCACAGCTTTCGGATCCGGGTTAGGCTTCGGGCAAGCCGCGCTTGCGAGGGTCAGGGGCCCGTCAGCGCCCCCGAGACCCGATGCCCGGCAAGCCCAATCCCGTCGCCCGCCTGTTCTGGACGGCCGTCATCGGCCTCCCGTTCGGGCTCTGGTACGGCCTGCCGGCGCTCGCCGCGACGGGACTTGCCCTCGTTCTCGTCCTGCTCCGGCATCTCGGGCGCCCGCGCCGGTTCCGGTCCCGGGTGCGGCGGATCGCCCGGGCGCATGCCGACACCCTGGCGCTGCGGCGGCGTCAGGAGAGCTACTGCGATCCCTACGGCAACTGGATCGAGGACGGCTGGCTGCGCGAGCGGGACTACTTCCTCGACCGGACCGTCCTGCCGCAGCTCGGCCCCCGCTTCGCCGACCTCGCCGACGCGGAGCACGAGCGGATGCTGGCGATCATCGAGGCCGAGGCGGCCGCCGTCGCGCTACCCGATGAGGACGAGGCGCCCGGGGACGGGCTCGACTACGAGCGCTACTGCGCCGAGCGCCTGACCCGGGCAGGCTGGCGGGCGCACCGGACGCCTGCGAGCGGCGATCAGGGCGCCGACATCGTCGCGGTGCGGGACGGGCTGCGCCTCGTCGTCCAATGCAAGCGGCTGAGCAAGCCCGTCGGCAACGCCGCCGTGCAGGAAGTGGCCGCGGCGCTGCGCTACTGGGCTGGGGACCGGGCGGCGGTGGTCTCGAATGCCGGCTTCACGCCGGCGGCGCGCCGGCTCGCGACGGCCACCGGCGTGCTCCTCCTGCATCACGACGCCCTCGAGGCGATCGACCTCTTGGAGGCGTGACGGCCGTCAGGCGAGCGGCCCGGGGATGGCGATCTCCGCCTCGTTGAGCAGGCGCGCCTCGTGGCGGCGCACGAAGAGCCACAGGGCCAGGCCGCCGAAAACCACGAGCGCCAGCAGCGTCAGCCCCACCGGGCCGACGATGTGCTCGATCTGGCGCCCGCAATAGTACGAGCCGATGCCCATGCCACCGGCCCAGACGATGCCGCCGAGGGCGTTGAAGGCGAAGAAGCGGCGGGCATCCAGGCGGTTCACCCCGGCGAGCAGGGCGGCGTAGGCGCGCAGCATCGCGGTGAAGCGGCCGAAGAACACGATCTTGCCGCCGTGCTGACGGAACAGGTACTGGCCGAGCTTGAGCCGCCCGTGATCGAGGGCGATGAGATGGCCGTAGCGCAGGAGCAGGGGCATGCCCCAGCGTCGCCCCGCCCAATAGCCGACATTGTCCCCCAGGATCGCCGCCCCCGCGGCCGCGGCGATGACCAAGCCGATATTCAGGTTGCCGGTGCTGCCGGCATAGACGGCGGCCGAGATCAGCACCGTCTCGCCGGGGCACGGCACGCCGGCGCTCTCGAGGGTGATGATCACGAAGATCGCGATGTATCCGTAATTCGCGATCAGCTCGGCGATGGGCAGGTCGTTCAGGAAGGCCATGCGGTCCTCGGGGCCGGTCTCCGGGCAAAGCCCGGCGACACAAGCGGACGGAAGGTGGCCTTAAAAGGGCCGATCTGCGGCGCAGGGCGCCCTCAGAGGACCTTCAGCAGTGCCTCGGCGCCCGAGGCCTCCGCCTTCGAGGGCGTCTCCTCGACGTTCAGGATCCGGACGACGCCGTCCTCGACCAGCATCGAATAGCGCTTCGAGCGGATACCGAGACCGAAGCCCGTGCCGTCCATCTCCAGGCCGAGGGCCCTGGCGAAATCGGCATTGCCGTCGGCGAGGAATTCCAGCCCTTCCGCGCCGCTCGCCTTCGACCACGCGTCGAGCACGAAGACGTCGTTGACGCTCGTCACCGCGATGGCGTCGACGCCGCGGGCGAGGATCTCGTCCTTGTGGGTGACGAAGCCCGGGAGGTGGTTGCGGTGGCAGCTGGGCGTGAACGCGCCCGGCACGCCGATCAGGACCACGCGGCGGCCCTTGAACACGTCGTCGGTGGTGCGCGCGATCGGGCCCTCGGGGCCGATCACCCGGAAGGTGGCCTGGGGCAGGTGGTCGCCGACCTGGATCATCGCGGGTCCCTCGTTGTCGCGCGCTGGGATGGCGCGCGTGAGCAGCGCGCCTGACCTAGCGTGGCGGGTGGTGCCTGTCGAGGATGCGGCCGATTCCGACGTGCCGCGCCTTCAGGCTCCGAGGAGCTTGATGAAGGCTGCGCCGGCTCCAAAGAATGCCGCTCCTGCGGCCATGCCCGAGAGGGCAACGAGCGGCACCGGTATTCTGGAGCATGGATTGGAACACGTACAAGCTTGGGGGAGGCTTGCTGCGTCCCTTTTGCCTGCTGGACAACCGGAGGACGGGGCGTAGCATGGATGCATGGCGCACCCTCCGCATCGCAGGCCCGATCGCTCATCGGCAGCGTCACCGCTCCGGACGGAGCTGTCGGGCCCGAATTTCCTCGACGGGCAGTTCCTTGTGGCGATGCCCGGCATGGCCGACGAGCGCTTCGCCCGGTCGGTGATCTATGTCTGCGCCCATTCCGCCGACGGCGCCATGGGCATCATCGTCAACAAGGCGGCGACCGACATCAGCATGCCGGACCTCCTGGTCCAGCTCGATGTGGCACCCGAGGCGGATGCGATTCGCCTGCGCGAGCGGGTTGGCCATATGCCGGTCCTGATGGGCGGCCCGGTGGAGGGACGGCGCGGCTTCGTGCTCCACAGCGACGATTTCCACATCCAGCAATCGACGCTGATCATCGACGACGGCATCTGCCTGACCGCGACGGTGGAGATCCTCCGTGCCATCGCCAGCGGCGAGGGGCCGGCGAGCGCCGTCCTGGCGCTCGGCTATGCCGGCTGGCAGGCGGGTCAGCTGGAGAGCGAGATCATGGCCAATGGCTGGCTCAACTGCCCGGCTGATCCCGCCCTGATCTTCAACGCTGACCTCGACGCCAAGTACGACCTCGCCCTGCGGGCCAACGGCATCGATCCGGCAATGCTGTCGATGACAGCTGGCCGAGCCTGATCGACCGGCCCGGCGCGTAGGCTCGGGCGTCTCTGCCTTCGCGAGCGGAGCACAGCAATCTGGCGGCACAACGCGTGCCGTTGTGGCGCGACCCTGGCTCGCCTCGCTGCGGGAGCGTCTATTCCGGCAGCGCGTCGCCGCCGCCCACCGCATCCGGGTTCATGCCCTCCACGGCCGGCTTGGGACGTGGCCTGCGGGGCGCGACGGCCGCAGTGGGCGTCGCCGTGTTGGCGCCCAGCCGGGTTGCCAGGGCCAGGGCCCGGTTCTCCGTCACCCGCAGATGGCAGAACCCGTGCGTGCCCTCGCGCGCATAGGTGCGGCAGAGCTGCTCCCGGTCCGACGAGAAGGCCGCCTGCTCGCTGACGATCGGCCGCACGTCCTCGCGCCGGGCGCGCTGGGTCATCAGCTTGTAATTGTCCCGCACGGCCTTGTCGGCGACGCCGCGGGCCGTGTCGAATTCGCCGGCCCGCGGAAGCAGGGTAGCGGCGGCTGGCCCCCAGAGGCCCACCGGGGTCGTGGCGCAATCCGCCGCCGAGAAGGTGCAGACAGGTCCCGCGCCCAGGCTCGAGACCAGGATGCCCCCCTCGGTCACGTCGAAGCGCAGCGGGCATTCCGCCCCGGCGGCCTCGAAGCGCGGCACGCCTTCGGGCTTGCCTTCGGCGGTGAGCGTCACCGGATTGCCGCCGGCGAGCGGAACCGTGCAGGATTCCGCCGGCTGCGAGATCTTGGTCCCCGGCAGCTTGATCCGCGCCGTGACGGTAGTGCCGGACCGTTCCAGCTTCAGGGATCCGGCCAGGCCGTTGAGCTGGAGATCCTGGCCGATCACGCCCTCCTCGGAGGGCGTCTTCAGCACGACCGGGCGGGCCGGGGCCGGGGCCGGCCGGGGCGCCTCTGGGGCCGCGGGCGGGCCCGGCTCGCCCGGTGCCGCTGGGGCGGGCGACGGCTCCGGCAGGCCGCGCGGCGGCATCGGCGGCCGCTCCGGCTTGATGCCGAACAGGCGCTCGAAGAAGTTCTGGGCCTGCGCCGGGGGCGCGGCGAGCATCCCGGGCGCCACGACGGCGACCGCCAGGATCGGGAGCAGGAGGCTTCGGATCGGGCGCATCGGACTCTACGAAGGGGCACGAAGTGGCGGGGCCACGCGCAACCCCTTGTCGAAACGTTAACACGTCGTCGATGGCGCCGACGTGGCAGCGGAGCAACAAAATGCAGCCACGCCACCCGGCAGATGGGTGGCCTGCGGCGAGATCCTGCCGGAATGACAAGGAGATGGCGCGATTCCAGACGGCGCCCCCGCCGCGCAGGCTTCGCCTTGCGAGCCCGGAACGGGCTTCTTATATCGCCCTCGACGCGGGATTGCGCGCTGGGTTTCAGCCGTTCACGGCCCTTGATCCGGCCCGGGTCCCATACTCACATCACCCCCGTACACCGCCATGGGCCGAGCTGCTTCGGGGCTCGGCGGTCTGCTTGAACGCGACGAAAAGAGGGATCCCACCATGGGTAAAGTTATCGGCATCGACCTCGGCACCACCAATTCCTGCGTGGCCGTGATGGAAGGCACGCAGCCCAAGGTCATTGAGAATTCGGAAGGCGCGCGCACCACGCCGTCGATCGTCGCCTTCACGGATGACGGCGAGCGGCTCGTCGGCCAGCCGGCCAAGCGCCAGGCTGTCACGAACCCCGAGCGTACGTTCTTCGCCATCAAGCGGCTCATCGGCCGGACCTACGACGACCCGATGACCCAGAAGGACAAGGGCTTGGTGCCCTACAAGATCGCCCGCGGCGACAACGGCGACGCCTGGGTCGAGGCGGACGGCAAGAAGTACTCGCCCTCGCAGATCTCCGCCTTCACGCTGCAGAAGATGAAGGAGACCGCCGAGTCGCATCTCGGCCAGCCGGTCACGCAGGCCGTGATCACGGTGCCGGCCTACTTCAACGACGCCCAGCGTCAGGCCACCAAGGATGCCGGCAAGATCGCCGGCCTTGAGGTGCTGCGCATCATCAACGAGCCGACCGCGGCGGCGCTCGCCTACGGCCTCGACAAGAAGAAGTCCGGCACGATCGCGGTCTACGACCTCGGCGGCGGCACCTTCGACGTCTCGATCCTCGAGATCGGCGACGGCGTGTTCGAGGTGAAGTCGACGAACGGCGACACCTTCCTGGGCGGCGAGGACTTCGACAACCGCATCGTTGAGTACCTGACGGCCGAGTTCAAGAAGGAGCAGGGCATCGACCTGACCAAGGACAAGCTCGCCCTCCAGCGCCTCAAGGAGGCCGCCGAGAAGGCGAAGATCGAGCTGTCCTCGGCCACCCAGACCGAGATCAACCTGCCCTACATCACCGCCGACAACACCGGCCCGAAGCACCTCGCGCTGAAGCTCAGCCGGGCGAAGTTCGAGTCGCTCGTCGACGATCTGGTCCAGCGGACGATCGAGCCCTGCCGCAAGGCGCTCAAGGATGCCGGCGTCTCGGCCTCCGAGATCGACGAGGTGGTGCTGGTCGGCGGCATGATCCGCATGCCGAAGATCCAGGAGGTGGTGAAGTCCTTCTTCGGCAAGGAGCCCCACAAGGGCGTCAACCCGGATGAGGTCGTGGCCATCGGCGCCGCCGTGCAGGCCGGCGTGCTCCAGGGCGACGTCAAGGACGTGCTGCTCCTCGACGTGACCCCGCTGTCGTTGGGCATCGAGACGCTGGGCGGCGTGTTCACCCGGCTCATCGACCGCAACACCACGATCCCGACCAAGAAGTCCCAGACCTTCTCGACGGCCGAGGACAACCAGAACGCCGTCACGATCCGGGTCTTCCAGGGCGAGCGCGAGATGGCGGCCGACAACAAGCTGCTCGGCCAGTTCGACCTCGTCGGCATCCCGCCGGCGCCCCGCGGCATGCCGCAGATCGAGGTGACCTTCGACATCGACGCCAACGGCATCGTGAACGTGACGGCGAAGGACAAGGCGACCAACAAGGAGCACCAGATCCGCATCCAGGCCTCGGGCGGCCTCTCGGACGCCGATATCGAGCGCATGGTCAAGGACGCCGAGGCGAATGCCGAGGCGGACAAGAAGCGGCGCGAGCTGGTCGAGGTGAAGAACCAGGGCGAGAGCCTGATCCACGCCACCGAGAAGTCGGTGTCCGAGTACGGCGACAAGGTGCCGGCCTCCGACAAGGGCGCGATCGAGACCGCGATGACCGCGCTCAAGACCGCGCTCGAGGGTGAGGATGTCGAGGCCATCAAGGCCCGCACCACGGACCTGATGCAGGCCTCGATGAAGCTTGGTGAAGCCATGTATGCCGCCAACCAGGCGGCCGGCCCGGATGCCGGTGCCGAGGCGGCCTCCGAGAAGAAGGACGACGTCATCGACGCCGACTTTCAGGAGGTCGACGAGAAGGACCAGAAGAAGCGCGCCTGAGGCGCGGTTCTGTTAAGACCGCGCGGGGCCGGAGCAATCCGGCCCCGCCTTTGCGTGGGCAGCGTATTCAGAAGCTCCGTCATTCCAGGGATGCGAAGCGGAGCCCGGAATCCACGATCCGCCGACCGATCGCGCTTCTGCGCCGTCGTCGCATCTGGATTCCGGGCTCGTCTGCCGCGCCCCGGAATGACGACTCGATGTTAGAAGCGTCGCGATCCGAGGTCGGGCCGGGACGAGAAGGCACCTGAGGGCGGGATGTCGAAGCGGGACTATTACGAGATCCTGGGGGTCACCAAGACCGCGTCGGAAGGCGAGATGAAGGTCGCCTTCCGCAAGCTCGCGATGACCTATCATCCCGACCGCAATCCCGGCGACAAGGACGCCGAGATCAAGTTCAAGGAGATCAACGAGGCCTATCAGTGCCTCTCCGACGGCCAGAAGCGCGCCGCCTACGACCGGTTCGGCCACGCGGCCTTCAGCCAGGGCGGGGGCGGTGGCCCCGGATTCGGCAACGAGTTCGGCGACTTCATGTCGGACATCTTCGACAATTTCTTCGGCGACGGCCGCAGCGCCGGTGGCGCCCGGGGTGGACGCGGCGGCGCGCCGGGGCGCGAGCGCGGGGCCGACCTGCGCTACAATCTCGAGATCACCCTGGAGGAGGCCTTCACCGGCAAGGCCGAGACCATCAAGATCCCGACTTCGGTGACCTGCGAGGCCTGCGACGGTTCCGGCGCCAAGCCCGGGTCGAAGCCGCGTACCTGCCCGACCTGCGCCGGCTACGGCCGGGTCCGGGCGGCGCAGGGCTTCTTCGCCATCGAACGCACGTGCCCGAATTGCCACGGCCGCGGCGAGATCGTCGACGATCCCTGCACGGCCTGCCAGGGCGCGGGCCGGGTCAACCGCGAACGCACCCTCTCGATCAACGTGCCGGCGGGTGTCGATGACGGCCTGCGCATCCGGCTCGCCGGCGAAGGCGAGAGCGGGCTGCGTGGTGGCCCGGCCGGGGACCTCTACGTCTTCCTGTCCATCAAGCAGCATGAGTTCTTCCAGCGCGACGGCGCCGACCTGTTCTGCCGTGTGCCGATCTCGATGGTCACCGCCGCGCTGTCGGGCGAGATCACCGTGCCGGTGATCGACGGCTCGCAGACCCAGGTGCGAATTCCCTCCGGCACGCAGACCGCCAAGCAGTTCCGCATCAAGGGCAAGGGCATGCCGGTGCTCCGCTCGCGGGAGGTCGGGGACCTCTACATCCAGGTCTTCGTCGAGACCCCGCAGAACCTGACCAAGCGCCAGCGCGAGCTGCTCCAGGAGTTCGATCAGTCCGCCTCTCCGGAGAATCATCCCGAATCCGCGGGCTTCTTCTCGAAGGTTCGGGACTTTTTCGGAAGCGCGGTCCGGCCATGAGGCCGGATCCGAAACCCGGGAAGACCTGTTATGCAAGCGGCCGGCGTGGCTTGCATACCCTAGGCGCGGCGCCGGCTTGACTGTAAGACAGCGCCGTTCTTTAGCCTTTCATTCTCAATTCGGCATCAAGGAATCCAGGACTTGCCGCCGCTCCGCCGTCCCAACGCGAAGGCTCCTGCCGGCAGGAGCGCGATTTTCGGGCCGCGGCGCGACCCCCTGGAGGATGAAGCGCGGTTCTTGCGCTCTTGGTTCGAGCGTCCCCTCGTCACCGGCGCCGTGACGCCGTCGGGCAAGATGCTCGCGCGGACCATGGCCGCCTATGTCGACCCGCGGCTGGAAGGGCCGGTGGTCGAACTCGGTCCAGGCACCGGACCGGTGACCGAGGCGCTGATCCGGCGCGGCGTCGCGCCGGAGCGGCTGATCCTCGTGGAATTCAACCCCGATTTCTGCCGCCTTCTGACCCACCGTTTCCCGGGCGTCCAGGTGATCCAGGGCGACGCCTACAACATGCGTGCGAGCCTGAAGGACGTGCTGACGCAGCCCGCGGCCGCGACGATCTCGAGCCTGCCGCTGTTCACCAAGCCGCTGGAGCAGCGGCTGGACCTGCTCAACACCGCCCACGACCTGATGCGGCCGGGCGCGCCGTTCGTGCAGTTCACCTACGCGGTCGTGCCGCCGATACCGGCACGGTGCGAGGCCGGCAGCTACACTGCCGACCGTTCCAGCCGGGTCTGGCTGAACCTGCCGCCCGCGCGGGTGTGGGTCTATCGCCGTCCTTGAGCTGAACACGGCCTGAGCGAACAGCTCACAATTGCGTCAACTCAAAGGGCGCACACCTGAGACACGGCCGGATGCCCAGCGCGCCCGGCGTGGAACAGGAGAACGCCGATGTTCACCAAGACCGTACGGAATAGCTTGGCCGCCGCCCTGGCCTTCGGCGGCCTCGCCTTCGCGGCGCCCGCCATGGCCGCCCCCCTCAGCCGAGATGCCGGGCTGCAGCAGGGCTCCAGCGACATCCACACCGTCCAGTACGGGTACGGCCACGGCCACGGCGGCTGGGGACATCGCGGCTTCGGCCCGCACCATCGCCATCACGGCGGCTGGGGGCGCGGCCACCACTATGGCTGGCGCCACCACGGTTTCGGGCCGCGTCACCATCATCACGGTGGCTGGGGCCATCGCCACGGCCACGGCCGCTGGTGAGGCCGACGGGCATTCGCCCGCTTGTCACCCCCGTAAAGGCGCCGACGTCCTGCACCGTCGGCTGAACGCCATCGACTTGCGCGCCCCTCGCCTCTGCGGGGGGCGCGGAGCCGGCCGAACTGCCGCTCCGAGACGGATCTAAGATCCGGACCCCACGCGCTCGATGACCGCCGGCCGGCCGACCGGCGCCTCGCCCATGCGATAGGCGGCCCGCAACGCGGCCTCGGCGCGATCCGCGCCGGCCTCATCGGCGGCGTGGACAATCCCGAGCAGGCCGCCGGATGCGCCGGGAGCGGCAAGATCCGTGAAGCCGACGCGCGGATCGATCGGATCGTCCGGCCGGGTTCGGCCGCCCCCGAGTCCGATCACCGCCAAACCCAGAACCCGCGTCGCAACGCCCGCGACGGTTCCGTCCTGACGAACCGGACGCCGCACCGGCGCGGCGGGCAGATGTGAGGCGGGCTTCTTCAAAAGGTCACCCGGCCCGCCAAGAGCCGCGACCATACGGGCGAAATATTCAGCCGCCCGGCCCGACGCGAGGGCCTCCTCCAGTCGCTCCGCGGCGCTGTCGCGGTCCGGCGCCAGACCGCCGACAACCAGCATCTCCGCGCCCAGCGCCGTTGTGACCGCGTGGAAGCGCGGCTCGCGGCGCGCACCCGTCAGGTAGTCGATCGCGTAAGCGACCTCGACGGCGTTGCCGGCCGCACTCGCCAGCGGCGCGTCCATGTCGGTGATCAGCGCGGCCGTCCGCAGGCCCGCGCCCTCCGCCACCGTGACGATGCTCTCGGCCAGCGCCCGCGCTTCCGCCACGCTCTCCATGAAGGCGCCGGAGCCCTGCTTCACGTCCATCACCAGCCCGTCGAGCCCGGCGGCGAGCTTCTTCGACAGGATCGAGGCGGTGATCAGGTCACGCGACTCGACCGTGCCGGTGACGTCGCGGATCGCGTAGAGGCGCCGGTCGGCCGGGGCGAGATCGGCAGTCTGGCCGATGATGGCGCAGCCGACCTCTTTGACGACCCGGCGGAACGCGTCCAGCCCGGGCGTCGCGTCGTAGCCCGGGACGCTGCCGAGCTTGTCCAGCGTCCCGCCGGTATGGCCGAGGCCGCGCCCGGAGATCATCGGCACGTAGCCGCCGCAGGCCGCCACCATCGGAGCGAGCGGCAGGCTCACCGCATCGCCGATGCCACCGGTCGAGTGCTTGTCGAGGACCGGCCCGGGCAGGTCCCAGGTGAGGACGCGGCCCGATTCCGCCATGGCGCGGGTCAGCGCCACCCGCTCCGGCAGCGACAGCCCGCGGAAGAACACCGCCATGGCGAAAGCCGCCGCCTGTCCCTCCCCAACCCCGCCGTCGGTGAGGCCTCGGACGAACGTTTCGATCGCCTCCGGGTCGAGGGGCAGCCCGTCGCGCTTGGCCCGGATTGTTTCCTGCGGCAGCCGCACGCTCACAGCTCCCGGGCCTGGATCAGAGTCTCGAACAGGCTGCTCGCCCCGAGACGGAAGGTGTTGGGGCTCACCCAGCCGGGGCCCATGATCCGGTCTGCCAGGGCGAGATAAGTGGCGGCGTCGGCAACGCTGCGCAGGCCGCCGGAGACCTTCAGGCCCGCGGGGCGACCGCTCGCGCGGATCTCGGTCAGCATCGCCTCGGCCGCCTCCGGCGTAGCCGAGACCGGGCTCTTGCCCGTGGAGGTCTTCAGGAAATCGGCGCCGGCCTCGAGGGAGATCCGGCAGGCCTGCCGGATCCGTTCGGGATCGGCGAGTTCGCCCGTCTCCAGGATCACCTTGAGGATCGCGGACCCGCAGGTGTCGCGCACGGCCTCGACCATGTCGCGGGCGATTGCCGCCTCACCCCGCAAAAGGGCTCGGTAGGGCAGGACGAGGTCGATCTCGTCCGCGCCGTCGCGCAGGGCCTCGGCGGTGTCGTCGGTGGCGCGGGCGCAATCCTCGTCGCCCTTCGGAAAGTTGATCACCGTGGCGGTCCGGATGCCGGTCCCGGCGAGCGCCCGCGCGCCCTGTTCGACGAAACGCGGCCAGACGCAGATCGCCGCGACCCCGCCGCGCTTCGCGTCCCGGCAGAGGACGTCGATCTTGGTCTCGGTGCAGGTCTCGCCGAGATCGGTGAGGTCGAGGAGCGGCAGGGCGCGACGGGCGATTGCGCCGGCTTCGGGGTCAGTCATAGGCTCTCTCTCCGTCGGGCAGGCCGGCCACGAAGGCCTCGACCAACCGGCCAAGATCCTGCGCGGCCCGGGCCGCCACCGCCTTCGTCTCCGCGTGGTGCGGCGCGCCGCCGGCGATGCCGGCCGCGAGGTTCGTCACCACCGAGACCGCCGCCACCGGCAGGTCGAGGAACCGGGCGAGGATCACCTCGGGCACCGTGGACATGCCCACGAGGTCGGCGCCCAGGATGCCGGCCATCCGGACCTCCGCGGGCGTCTCGAAGCTCGGCCCCGAGAACCATGCGTAGACCCCCTCCTCCAGGGGCACGCCGCAGGCCTCGGCCGCCGCCCGGAGCCGCACCCGCAGACCCGGGTCGTAGGCCTCGGTCATCGGCACGAAGCGGGCGTCGCTTGCTTCGCCGATCAGCGGGTTCAGGCCAGAGAGGTTGATGTGGTCGGAGAGCAGCACGAGGCTGCCGGGCCCGGTCGCAGGCCGCAGCGATCCGGACGCGTTGGTGAGCAGCAAGCGCCGGGCGCCGAGATGCCGGGCGCAGGCGAGCGGCACCCGCATCACCGCCGGATCGCCCCGCTCGTAGGCGTGGGCCCGTCCCTCGAAGATCAGGACCGACCGCCCCGCGAGGCGGCCGCGGTGCAGCCGGCCGCCATGGCCGCTGACGCCCGGCCCCGGAAAACCCGGGATCGCCGCATAGTCGAGGGTGGCCGAATCCGTGAGAGCGTCCGCGATGCCGCCCAGCCCGGTGCCGGTCACAACCGCGCAGGAAAAGGGCCCCGCGAAACCGGCGGCGCGCAGGGCGTCGCGGGCGGCCGCCTCACTCACCCAGCGTCTCCGGTCCGAAGGATTCCGGCAGCAGCTCCGCAAGGGTGAAGGTGCGGGCGACGCCGTCCGGTCCGGCGGCGTGGATCGGCGTGTCGGGCCCGGCGAATTCACGAATGCGCTGGCGGCAGGCGCCGCAGGGCGTCACCAGGCCGATGCCGTCGCCGCAGACCAGGATCGCCGCGATGCGCCGGCCTCCGGCCGCCACCATGGCGGCAATCGCGCCGGCCTCAGCGCAGGTCCCGACGGGGTAGGCGGCGTTCTCGACGTTGCAGCCGGCATGGATCGCGCCGCGCTCGTCGCGGAGTGCCGCACCGACCAGGAAACGGGAATAGGGGGCGTGGGCCCGCGCGCGCACCGCGCGAGCGGCCTCGAACAGGGCAGCGAGCCCGTCATCGTCCCGTGCTGGATCCGCGGCCTGCATGGCCGATCTTTCGCACCCGCCGGGGCGCCCTGTCGAGGGCCCCGAAGAGGCTTCAGCGCGCGGTCAGCGGAGCGCCAGGCCGGCGCCGAGCAGGCTCGCCGCCTGCCGCAGTTCCGCGTCGCTCCGCGGGCCGCTCAGGGCGTAGGCGGTGTCGCCCGCATTCCACGCGACGACGTCGCCGTCATCCGAACCGGAGAGCGTCGTCGGCCCGCCGCGGATGCCGCGGGTGGCGAACAGCGACGCCTCGCCGAAATGTCCGGCCTCGAGGGCGACCTCGATCCCAGTGCCGTGCCGGGCGGGGAAGACCTGAATGTCGCGGACCCGCCAGCCGTCGGGCAGGGCCGGAAGATCGATCCCGGTCACAGAGCGGAGGCGCTCCCGATCGTAGACCGGTCCGTCGGCCTGACCACCGATGCTTTTGCGCAGCTGCGCCACGGCCCGAGCCTGCCGGGCATCCGCGATCAGCGCCGGATCCGGCGTTGCCGCCAGGGTATCGGGAACGCCGAACCGGCCGATCTCGTCATGGGCGAGCCAGCCCGCGCCCACGAGCACCGCGATGGCGGCGGCCCGCTTCAGGCGCGAGGCGACGCGGCGCCAGCGCAGGTTCCGGTCGAAGCGGCGCGCCAGGATCACGTTCCGGTCCGGCCCGGGCTCCGGAACGGGCTCGAAACAGGCCCGCAGGGCATCGCGATCGTGCATCTCGGCCATCACCCGGGCCGCCGCCTCGGGGTTGGCTGCCAGATGGGCCTCGACGTCGAGACGGCGCATCGGGTCGATCTGCCCGTCGACGAAGCCGATGAGATCGTCATCTGTGATCGGATCGATCATCGTGAAGTCCTCGAATCCAGCGTGCCCGGAGGCGATCCGCCGGTCGCAATCGTCAGTCGCCACCGGCGCCCTCGGGTGCCGGTCCTTCATCAACCTCGTCCTCAATCCTCTCCGACAGCGCGTCGAAGGGGCCAGACGGACCGGCCCTTCGGCTCGTCGGACACGACCAGCCGAAGGGCGGAGGGCGGCCCGCGCCGCGTCTCGGATGTCCGCTCGGGTGGCCGGGGGGGCTCCGCCTCGCCGGAGGTCCGATCGGTTCGCGTTCCCTCCTCGAAGGCCCGCAGGGCCGCGCGGCCGCGGCCGAGACGGGACATCAGCGTGCCGATCGGGATGCCGAGCACGTCCGCCGCGTCGGCGTAGGCCATGCCCTCCAGGGTGACGAGGTGGAGCGCGGCGCGCTGCTCCTCCGGCAGCCTGAGGAAGGCCTGCCGGATCTGGGCCAGGCGCACCTGTCCCTCCTGGGCCGGCGGCGCCATGTCCTCGGTCATCCGCACCAGTGTGTCGGCGTGCCGCGCCTCGACCTGCCTGCGGCGCTGCTCGTCGATGAAGGCGTTGTGCAGCACCGTCATCATCCAGGTGCGCAGGTTGGTGTTGGGCCGGAGCGTGCCCTGCATCTCCAGGGCGCGCACCAGCGTGTCGTGGACGAGATCGTCGGCCCGCAGCGTGTCGCGGGTGAGCGATCGGGCGTAGCGCCGCAGCGGCACCAGCAGGTCGAGGAGGTCCGGGCGCTTGTTCTTGTCCGATGCCATAAGGTGCGAACGCGGGGCAGCGACCCTTTAATCCCACGTGCCGGACCGGCGTCGACCTCAAGCTTGGTCGAGGGTCGTGGCGATGCCCGAAATGATCCGCGGATCGGTCGGCTCGACTTGCGTGGCGAAGGCCGCCGCGAGGGTCCCGTTCCGGGCGATCAGGTATTTGTGAAAGTTCCAGCGCGGCGTCTCGGCGGGCCGCTCGGCCGCAGCCCAGCGGTAGAATGGGTGGGCTCCCGGCATCTTCACCCGGGTCTTGGCCGTGAGCGGGAAGGTGACGCCGTGATTCTTCCGCGCAGCCTCCGCGATGGCCGGCCCGTCCAGCGGCTCCTGATTGCCGAAATCCGGGGATGGGACGCCCAGCACGATGAGCCCGCGATCGCCGAACCGCGTCCAGAGCGTCTGGAGCCCGGCAAGCTGCCCGGCATAGCCGCAGGCCGTGGCGGTGTTGACCACCAAGATCGGCTTACCCGCATAGGCAGAGAGCGGCATGGGGCCGCCCTCCGGAGTGTCGAAGGCGAAACTCGTGGCCCGCATGGGTTCGGCGGCGCGGGCCGTACTGGCGATGCCGGCGCCGATCAGGATCAGGGCTTCGCGACGCAGCAAGGTCATGACGGCAGCCTCGTCCGGGATACAACGCCCCGCAACGCGTCAAACGCGCTGGTGTTTCACCCACCGATCCGGTCGATTCGTCGCAGGCCTGCCTTGGACCGCCAGGGACGTTACCCTAGGCAGCCCGGACCGAGTCGAGGAAGCGACGCACCTCCGCGTCGAGCCGTCGGGCCTCGGTGGACAAGCCGGCCGCCGAGCCCAGGACCTGCGCGGCTGCGGCGCCGGCGCCCTCGGCGGCACGGGCTACCCCCGCGATGCTGCCCGTCACCTGGCCGGTCCCGAGTGCCGCCTCCCCGACATTGCGGACGATCTCCTGGGTCGCCGCGCCCTGCTGCTCGACTGCGGACGCGATGCCGCCGGCCAGGACGCTGATCTCGTTGATGCGGCCCACCACCACCGCGATCGCATCCGACGCCTCCCCGGTCCGGGATTGGATATCGCCGATCTGCCGCGCGACCTCCTCGGTCGCCCTAGCGGTCTGGCCAGCCAGTTCCTTGACCTCCGTCGCCACCACGGCGAAGCCGCTTCCTGCCTCGCCGGCGCGTGCCGCCTCGATGGTGGCATTGAGCGCCAGCAGATTGGTCTGCGCGGCGATCCCCGAGATGAGGCCGACCACATCGCCGATCCGGGCAGCGCCCGCGCGCAGGGTCTGCATCAGGTCGGCGGATTTCCCAGCCTCCGTGACGGCCGAGCCGGCGAAATCCGCCGAGTTCTGGACCTGACGCCCGATCTCCGCCACCGTGGCACCGAGTTCCTCGGCCGCCGCCGCCACCGTGCTGACGTTTGCGGAGGCCTGCTCGGCCGCAGACGCCACCATGGTCGATTGCCGCGCGGTCTCGGTGGCGGCCGCGCTCATGCTCGCGGCCGTGGATTGCAGCTCGGTCGCCGCAGTCGAGACGGCGCGCACGACGCCGCCGACCGCGGTCTCGAACCCGTCGGCCATCTCGCGCATCGCGGCCTTACGCTGCGCCTCCAATGCCGCCCGCGTCTCGGCCGCCTCGGATTCCAGTGCCTTGGCTCGGGCGAGTCCATCCCGGAAGACCTGTACAGCCTCGGCCATGGCGCCGATCTCGTCGCGACGTCCGACGCCTGGCACCGTGACCGACAGGTCGTCGGCGGCGAGGCGGATCATCGTCCCCGTTATGGCGCCGATCGGCCGGGCGATGCCGACCTGGAGGAGGAGCAGACTACCGAGCGCTGCGAGCACCATCAGTCCCAGCCCGACGTAGCTGGCAGCGCGCGACGAGGCGATGGCCGCCGCCGACTCGGCGGTGCGCGTCGTCAGCAAGTCCCGCTCGGTCGTCGCGATCTCGGTCGCCTTGGCACGCAGACCATCCATCGCGGCCTTGCCGGCTCCCGAACTCTCGATGCGGCGCGCCTCATCCCGGGTCGCGGGATCCTTCATCAGAGCGATCTCGTAATCCGCGACGTTCCGGCCCCAATCCTCCGCCAGGGTCTTCAAGTCCGTCAGCCTCCGCTGCTGCGCGGCGTTGTCGGACGTTAGACTGCGCGCCACGTTCCAGGCCACCGCGAATGCCGCGCGGCCCGCTTGCTCGGGTTCGAGGAAGCGGGGATCCGCCGAGATCAGGTAGCCGCGCATGCCGGTTTCGCGGTTGATCATCGCGGCCGTCATCTGCTCGACCGCGGAGATCAGTTCGTGCGTGTGCGTCGTCCAGGCTTCCGTATCTTCGGTCAAATCGATATTCCGCAGTGAGATGACCGATACGCTGATCGTGATGACCAGCATCACCGCCAGGATCAGCGCGATCTTCGCGCCGATCCTGAAATCGACCAATCGAACGCTCATGAACGACCTCTGCTCTGACGATGGAGCCCACCAGGGCAGCCATCTCGTCGGCACAAGTGGCCGGCAGAAGATAAAATCAGGATCAAAAAATCGTCTAAGATCTTTTCGACGCATGGATGCTGGAAATTTATTTGCAAAAAATCGGCTATTTATTCATGACTAACTCCAGATTTGGCCCATTTTTAGAAACTTTTAGCCATATTATGTCGAAAATTGCTAAATAATACAATCTATCTACTGATATGCCTGCTGCAGGTCGATCGTGCAATCCTGGCCGATCCGCTCGTAATTCTCGGCGAGCCAAGCCTGCGCGGCGGCTCGGCCCTTGTCGCGCAGGCGCTTGAACACGGTCCAGCGGGCGTCGAGCTTGGACGCGGCGTTGTAATCCTCCAGCGCGTCGGTGCCGTCGATCCGGTGCACGAGAACCCGACGGTACTGGCCCTGGCCGAGAACGCCCTCCTCGATCAGCCCGTCGAGAAAATCGATCGCCCGCAATTCCCGCATCAGGTTGGCGTTGAAAGTGATCTCGTTGAGCCGGTCCCGGATCTCGCTCTCGGTGCGCGGGGTCTCGCGCCGCTCCACCGGGTTGATCTGCACGAGCACGATGTCGCGGGTCTGGGCACCCCGGTGGAGCGGATAGAGCGGCGGGTTGCCCAGATAGCCGCCGTCCCAATACGGCACCCCGTCGATCTCCACCGCCTGGAAGACGGTCGGCAGGCAGGCCGAGGCCATCAGGTGATCGACGGTCAGGCGTTCGCGCTCGAACACGGCGAGCTTGCCGGTCCAGACATTGGTGGCGGAGACGAACAGGCCCGCCGTGTCGGCCGCGCGCAGACGGTCGAAATCGACCTGCTCGGCCAGCGCCTTGCGCAACGGGTTGATGTTGAGCGGGTTCGACACGTAGGGGCTCGGCGCCAGCATCTTGGCCCAGAATTCGGCAACCGGATTGCCCTTCCACAGGTTGAACAGGCCGCTGACGAGGTTGCGCTGGGCCGGCCCCAGGTCGCCGTCGAGGCTGACCTCGCGCCAGAAGCGCTCCAGACCCTCGCGCGCCCCGTCAGGACCACCCTTCAACCAGCCATCCACCAGGACGACGGCGTTCATCGCCCCCGCGCTCGCACCGGTCACCGCCTCGAAGCCGAGACGCCCATCCTCGATCAGGGCATCGAGAACGCCCCAGGTGAAGGCACCGTGCGCGCCGCCGCCCTGGAGGGCCAAGGCGACCGGCTTCTCGGCATTCGGCCCGGCCAGCATGTGGTTCGGCGCCTGCGCGGCCGGCACATCGATCGCATCCGAAACGGGCGCCTCGGGCACGGCAGTGACGGGATTGTGCGGCTCGGCGCCGCTGGGTTGCTCGCTCATTTCGGCCTCCTGATCCGCGACAGAGATGGGATGCTGCAATGCAGCATCAACCGCGGACCAAGCTTGCGCGCGGTCTCACAGCCCGGATCCGCACCGAGCGAATCGGCAACAGACGCGGACGAAAACCCGCCGTCGGGAGCGGCGGCGTCTGCGGGACGTGCAGAAAACTCGACATCTGCGCCCGGATACGACATGACAGCCGCGATGCTGTCATGCGCGATGCTGTCCTGCGCGGCGCCGGGTTGACGCGGCGCCGGGTCATCCGCAGCTAACTCGCGGCAGCCCCGAAGTTCCGGCGAGGCGTGTCCCCGGGACCGGCCCGGCAGCCGTCACGGCTCCGGCATCCCGCGAGGCGCGCACGCGAAGGTCCACGATGGAAGTCATGGAAGCCACCCGTTCCGAAATCCCCGCCGAGACTCCGCTGGCCAGCGGCGGCCCGGAAATCGCAGGCCCCGCGCCGCGCCACCGCACCGTCGGCGTCACGGTCGGCGAGGGTGAAGGCGCGGTCACGGTCGGTGGTGGCGCGCCGATTGTCGTCCAGTCGATGACCAACACCGACACGGCCGACATCGACGCTACGGTGGCCCAGGTCGCCCAGCTCGCCCGGGTCGGCTCGGAGCTGGTGCGGATCACGGTCGACCGCGACGAGGCGGCCGCTGCCGTTCCGAAGATCCGCGAGCGCCTCGACCGGATCGGCGTCCACGTTCCGCTGGTGGGCGACTTCCACTATATCGGCCACAAGCTGCTCGCCGACCACCCGGCCTGTGCCGAGGCGCTGGCTAAGTACCGGATCAACCCCGGCAATGTCGGCTTCAAGGACAAGAAGGACACCCAGTTCTCGGCGATCATCGAGCAGGCGATCAAGCACAACAAGACCGTGCGGATCGGCGCCAACTGGGGCTCGCTCGACGGCGAGCTGCTCACCCACCTGATGGACGAGAACGCCAAGGCGCCGCGGCCGATCGATGCGCGCGCGGTGATGCGCGAGGCGATGGTCCGCTCGGCGATCGGCTCGGCCGACCGCGCCGTGGAACTCGGCCTGCCGCAGAACAGGATCATCCTCTCGGCCAAGGTCTCGGCCGTGCAGGATCTCATCGCCGTCTACCGCGAGGTGGCGCGCCGCTCGGATTACGCGATCCATCTCGGGCTGACCGAGGCCGGGATGGGCTCGAAGGGTCTCGTCGCCGCCTCGGCCGCTATCGGCGTGCTGCTTCAGGAGGGTATCGGCGACACGATCCGCTACTCGCTCACCCCAGAGCCGGGCGGCGACCGGAGCGTCGAGGTGAAGGCAAGCCAGGAACTCCTGCAGACGATGGGATTCCGCACCTTCGTGCCGATGGTGGCGGCCTGCCCGGGCTGCGGACGCACGACCTCGACGACCTTCCAGGAACTTGCCCGCGACATTCAGAACTGGATCGTCACCTCCATGCCGGAATGGAAGAAGACCTATCCCGGCGTCGAGGGGCTGAACGTCGCCGTGATGGGCTGCATCGTGAACGGACCGGGCGAATCGAAGCATGCCGATATCGGCATCTCGCTGCCCGGAACCGGCGAGACTCCGACCGCGCCGGTCTTCATCGATGGCAAGAAGGCGATGACCCTCCGCGGCCCGACGCTGGCCAAGGATTTCGAGACGATCGTGATCGACTACATCGAGCGCCGATTCGGTCAGGGCGGGACGCGCACCGCGGCCGAGTGAGGGGCGCGGGGTCGGCGCGGGCGTCCTTCGCGACACGGAGGACCCGTTCGTCCGCACCGTCATTCCGGGGCGCGCAGGCGCGCCCGGAACCCAGACGCACGGTCGGTGAAAGGCGCCCGGCCTCGGCGGCTCTAGATCCCGGACTCCGCTGCGCGGGCCCGGGATGACAGGGAAGCGGCCGCCCAGGCTGGCTCCGACGCGCCGCTTTAACGTCTATAGCCCAGTCGGTCGCGCTGAGACCCAGCTCCGCGATCTTCGCAGATGCACACGGTTTCCGGCTGCACGAGGGCATGATAGCAAGGCCGCACGATCCCGCGAGCGGTCGGCCCGGTGGCCGGCCCGCACGGTTCGGCGGAGTCTTCGCGTTTTCTGCCCGGCCCCGATTGGCCCCTGAGCTGAACCGCGAAGCGCCGGCCACGCCCGAGCTTCCGACATCCGCATGAGCCACACTTTCGCACCCGGCGTAGCCGCCCAACCCGCGCCCGCAGCTCCCGACGCCGCGCGCGCGGACGCACCGGCAGCCGACGAGACCGGCGCTCAGGCGCCGACGCACGGGCCAGCCACCTCCGGCAGCCTCGACGCGCCCGAGAAGGGCGAGACCCAGCACGGTCATGCCGGCTTCTGGACGCTGCTGGTCGGCTCCGTCGGCGTCGTCTACGGCGACATCGGCACGAGCCCGCTCTACGCGTTCCGCGAGGCGCTTGTCCCGGCCCGGACCGACGGCATCCTGCTGCCCGAGGAGGTGATCGGCACGGTCTCGCTGATCCTCTGGGCGCTCTTCATGATCGTGACGGTGAAATACGTCGCGATCCTGCTGCGCATGGACAACAACGGCGAGGGCGGCATCCTCTCGCTGATGGCGCTGGCGCGAAAGGCGCTCGGTGGCTCGCGCATCGTGTTCATGCTGGGCCTGCTCGGGGCGTCGCTGTTCTACGGCGACGCGGTGATCACGCCGGCGATCTCGGTGCTCTCGGCGGTGGAGGGGCTTAAGCTCGTCACACCCGCCCTCGACGATTACGTCCTGCCGATCACCGTGGTGATCATCGTCGCGCTCTTCCTCGTGCAGAACCGCGGCACCGGGAAGGTGGCGGCCTTCTTCGGGCCGATGACCATCGTGTGGTTCGTCGCCATGGCGCTTGCGGCGCTGCCGCACATCGCCCTGCACCCGGAGGTGTTCCGCGCGGCCAACCCCGTGCACGCCGTGGTCTACCTCCTCGGCCATGGCACCGGAGCCCTGGTGGCGCTGGGCGCCGTGTTCCTGGCGGTCACCGGCGCGGAGGCCCTGTTCGCCGATCTCGGCCATTTCGGCCGCAAGCCGATCCAGGTGGCCTGGATCGGCCTCGTCTTCCCGGCGCTCGCCCTGAACTATCTCGGGCAGGCCGCCCTGGTGCTGGAGAAGCCCGACACCGCCGACCCGTTCTTCCAGCTGGTGCCGGCTTGGGGCCTGCTGCCGATGGTGCTGCTCGCCACGCTGGCCACCGTGGTGGCGAGCCAGGCGGTGATCACCGGCGCCTTCTCGCTGTCCCGGCAGGCGATCCAGCTCGGGCTGCTGCCGCGGCTGGAGATCCGCCACACGTCCGAGTCGCATGCCGGCCAGATCTACCTGCCGCAGATCAATTCGCTGCTGATGATCGGCGTGGTGCTGCTGGCGGTGCTGTTCAAGACCTCGTCGTCGCTCGCCTCGGCCTACGGCATCGCGGTAACCGGGACGATGCTGCTCACCGCCTCGCTGACCTTCCTGGTGATGTGGCGGATGTGGAAATGGTCGCCGGTGGCGGCGGCGGCCGTGATGCTGCCCTTCATCGTCCTCGAGTTCCTGTTCCTGCTGTCCAACCTGATCAAGGTGGTGGAGGGCGGCTACGTCCCTCTGCTGCTGGCCGGCGGCCTGATCATCCTGATGTGGACCTGGGTCCGGGGGGTGACGATCCTGTTCAACAAGACCCGCAAGACCGACGTGCCGCTCGTGGAACTCGTCGGCATGCTGGAGAAGAGCCCGCCCCACCACGTGCGCGGCACCGCGGTATTCCTGACGAGCGACCCCGAGATCGCCCCGGCGGCGCTCCTGCACAACCTCAAGCACAACAAGGTGCTGCACGAGAAGAACGTGATCCTCACCGTCGAGACGGTGGATACGCCCCGCTCGAACGAGGCCGACAAGGTGCGCATCGAACCGGTCGGCCCGCATTTCTACCGGGTCGTGATGAAGTTCGGCTACATGGAGACGCCGAACATTCCGAAGACCCTGGTGCTGCTGCGCCGCCAGGGCTTCAAGTTCGACATCATGGCGACCTCGTTCTTCCTGTCGCGCCGCTCGATCCGGCCGGCGGCGCATTCGAACATGCCTCTCTGGCAGGACCGGATCTTCATCACGCTGGCCAAGAACGCCAACGACGCCACGGACTTCTTCCAGATCCCCACCGGGCGGGTCGTGGAGGTGGGAACGCAGGTAACAGTGTAGGTAGCGGTCTCGTCAGCACACGACAAGACCGATTAACACTTTAGGATAGCACTGCGCTTTCACCGCCGAGATTTATATAGTCATACAATATTCTGAACATTCTCGCCGAGCAGCCGTCTCATTTCCGCGCCTGAGTCGGAGTCACGCATAGGCAACATTGCGGCCGGCCGCCTGCGAGTTCAGACAAACGATTCCTCGCGACTCTTTGAGGTCGAACCATGGTGATTGCGGAGCGACCTCTGTCGATACAGGACGGATCCGAGTTCAAGACGTGCAAGATTGCAATGCACGCACCTGAAAACGCGGATGTGATGTGCATCTGCTGCTATACGATCGGCTAGCCGAGAGCTTCGGCGCTGGCGTGGACGCCTGTCTAGCACTCCACCTAACGCTCCAGAAAATCGGCGTCACGCTTTATGCCAGCGCCGATCAAAGGCCGGCATCCTGGTGTTCGACAAGCTCGGGCGAAGCTACGGATTTGCCATTCCGAAGAACGGGCGTGACCTTCTGATCGGAAACGACAAGATCTTCGACGGGTGAGCACCGGACTCGCTCGCCGACTGATCGGCTCCGTCGTCGCGGGCCGCAAGGCACCTCTGGCGGGAGGCCGCCGGAGCCGCGGCAGCGCTGGACCGCTTCTCACTCAGACCGGGATCCGGGCCGGTGATCGACAGGTTGATCTTGCAACACTCGATGGCACGGCCTGACAGGCCGCGCCGGCTGAGCGGACACAATCTCCGGCTGTTCCCACAGCTACTCACCGCATGTGCGGCGCCGCACGCGGCATGACCTGAGCGCAAGCAAGCGAGGATGACCGGCCGTGTCCGTGCGTTGCGCCCGGGAGGGGGCCTGCTTTAGAATATTTATTATTCTGAGCTTGAGCGTTTGCCCGGCGATCTCCCCCGCATCGGCACGCGTGAGCCGGCAATGCCGGCCTTGGCCTCAGGCCCGGCTCGGACCCGACTGAACGCCGCTCCGGCGCCGCCAGACAGGACGCAACGATGATCAAACTCACCGTGAACGGGGCTGCGCGCAGCTTCGACGGCGACCCCGACATGCCGCTGCTGTGGTACCTGCGGGACGAGCTCGGGCTCACCGGCACCAAGTTCGGCTGCGGCGTCTCGCTCTGCGGGGCCTGCACCATCCATCTCGGCGGCGCGGCGACCCGCGCCTGCATCACGCCGGTCTCGGCGGCCGCGGGCCAGGAGGTCGTCACCATCGAGGGGCTGTCGCCGGACGGCAACCATCCCGTGCAGGTGGCGTGGCGCGACCAGAACGTCGCCCAGTGTGGTTTCTGCCAGTGCGGCCAGATCATGCAGGCCGCCGCCCTCCTGAAGGACACGCCCAAGCCCACCGATCAGGACATCGACGACACGATGAGCGGCAACATCTGCCGCTGCGGCACCTACCCGCGCATCCGCACCGCGATCCATCAGGCCGCCGGCCAGACGGCGCCCGCCAGCAAGGGAGAGCGCCTGTGATCCACGACGCCAAGCTGACCGCTGAGCTCGCCAAGACCAAGCCGACCCTCGACAATGTCAGCCGCCGCGGCATCCTCGGCGGCGCCGGCGCCCTGGTTCTGGCCCTCTCGCTGCGCCCGGCCCGGGCCGACGAGACACAGACCCAGGAGCAGAAGGAGCAGAAATTCGGCGCCGACGGCATGCCGCACGGCTGGCGCGACGACCCGAAGGTGTTCGTCGCCATCGCGCCGGACGGCACCGTCACGGTGACCAACCACCGCTCCGACATGGGCCAGGGCATTCGCACCTCGGTGGCCTTCACGGTGGCCGACGAGCTGGAGGCCGACTGGTCGAAGGTGAAGGTGGTCCAGGCCTGGGGCGACGAGACCCGCTTCGGCAACCAGGACACGGACGGCTCGCGCTCGACCCGCCACTTCTTCCAGCATTTCCGCCACGCCGGCGCCGCCGCGCGGCTGATGCTGATCCAGGCCGCCGCCAAGCAGTGGGGCGTGCCGGCCTCCGAGGTCACGGCCGTCAACCACACGCTGACCCACGCCAAGTCGGGACGCACCCTCGGCTACGGCGCGGTGGCCAAGGCCGCCGCCGAGCTGCCGGTCCCGACCGACGTCAAGCTGAAGGACCCGAAGGACTTCCGCTACATCGGCACCGGCAAGGTCGGGCTGATCGACAATTTCGACATCACAACCGGCCGGGCCGTCTACGGCCTCGACACCAAGCTCGACGGGATGCTGTACGCGGTCGTCGCGCGCCCGGCCGTCTACGGCGGCAAGGTAAAGTCCTTCGACGACAGCGAGGCCAAGAAGGTCCCGGGCGTCGTGAAGATCTTCAAGATCGACGGCGGCGAGATCCCGTCCGAGTTCATGCCGCTCGGCGGCGTCGCGGTGGTGGCCAAGAACACGTGGTCAGCCATGAAGGCGCGCGACGCCCTCAAGATCACCTGGGACGACGGCCCGAACGCCGGCTACGACACCGACGCGTTCCGCAAGGAGCTGGAGGCCGCGGCCCGCAAGCCTGGCAAGGTCGTACGCACGCAGGGCGACGTCGACGGCGCCCTGGCTAAGGCCAAGACCAAGGTCCAGGCCGAGTACTTCGTGCCCCACCTCGCCCAGGCGCCGATGGAGCCCCCGGCGGCGGTGGCCCGCGTGAAGGACGGGTTCTGCGAGGCCTGGGCCTGCGTCCAGGGTCCGCAGGCGGCCAACGACCGCCTGATGAAGGCGCTCAAGCTCCCCGACGACAAGGTCAAGGTGAACGTCACGCTGCTCGGCGGCGGGTTCGGCCGCAAGTCGAAGCCCGACTACGTGGTCGAGGCGGCGCTCTGCTCGCAGGCCGTCGGCGGCGCGCCGGTGAAGCTCGCCTGGACCCGCGAGGACGACCTCCACCACGGCTTCTACCACACGATATCGGTGGAGCACCTGGAGGCCGGCCTCGACGAGAAGGGCATGCCGGTGGCGTGGCTGCACCGCTCGGTGGCGCCGACGATCGGCTCGATCTTCGCGCCCGACCCGAAGCACGAGCTGCCGTTCGAGCTCGGGATGGGGCTGGTCAACACGCCGCTCAACATCCCGAATATGCGGCTGGAGAACCCCGAGGCCGCCGCCCATGTCCGCATCGGCTGGTTCCGCTCGGTGTCGAACATCCCGCACGCCTTCGCGATCCAGTCCTTCGTGTCGGAGCTGGCGCACGCCGCCGGCCGCGAGCCGAAGGAGTACCTGCTGGAGCTGATCGGCCCCGACCGGAAGATCAGCCCGACCGAGATCGGCGACGTCTGGAACTACGGCGAGGATCCGAAGCGCTACCCGATCGAGACCGGCCGGTTGCGCGGCGTGATCGAGGCCGCCGCCAAGGGCGCGGGCTGGGGACGGCAGATGCCCAAGGGCACCGGTCTCGGAATCGCCGGCCACTACAGCTTCGTCACCTACACGGCGGTGGCGGCCGAGGTGGAGGTCGACGACAAGGGCCAGGTGAAGGTGAAGGCGATCGACATCGCGGTCGATTGCGGGCCGCAGGTGAACCCGGAGCGCATCCGCTCGCAGATGGAGGGCGCGGTGGTCATGGGGATGGGGCTCGCCTTGACCTCCGAGATCACCTTCAAGCAGGGCCGGGCGGTGCAGAACAACTTCGACGGCTACGAGGTCCTCCGGATCGACGCCGCCCCGAAGGTGGTCCGCGTGCACCTCGTGCCGACCGGCGCCTGGGACGGGCCGCTCGGCGGCGTCGGCGAGCCCGGCGTGCCGCCGGTGGCACCGGCCATCGCCAACGCGATCTTCGCGGCCACCGGCCGGCGGGTGCGGCAATTGCCGATCCGCGATCAGCTGAGCGCCTGAACCGTCACCCGTCGCGAGGCGTTGGGGCCGTGGGGGAACCCGCGGCCCCATTCTTTTGGAAAGTACCCGACCCGATGATGCGTCCCGCCCTGACGGCCTGCCTGACACTGATCCTGACGGCGGCTCCCGCCCTCGCCTCGCCCTGCGGCGATCGGATCGAGGGCGTCTCCAAGCGGGTCCAGTCCGAGGTGAGCCAGTCGATCTCGGCCAATACCAGCGGCCAGGGCAACGCCGCCAAGCGCGGCGGGGAAGGGTTGACCGGCACGGAGGGCCAGCGGGCGAACGAGTCGCCGCAGGCCCCGCCGGAAAAGGCGGCCCAGGCCGGCCAGGGGGCGGATGCCGCCCAGCAGGCCAAGGTCGCCCTGGAGGAGGCCCGCACGGCCGAATCCAAGGGCGATACGAAGGCGTGCGAGGCGGCGCTCAACCGCGCGGAGCAGCAGTTGAAGAAAGCGCCGTGAGGGGTTTGGCAGAACACGCCGAGGCTGAGTGAGCGCGCCTCGACTTTTCCAGTGATCCAACCCTCCCCCCTCATCCTGAGGTGCCGGAGCGCAGCGGAGGCCTGGAAGAAACCCTCCAGAGGCCGCGCGATCACCAGAACTCTCCTTTGAGGCCCGCTGCGCGGTCACCTCAGGGTGAGGGGGAGGGTTGGACAAACCTCTGTCCGGCCCTGCCTCTATCGCTCCAGCGCGCTGATCTCGATCACGAATTTCCGCCGCAGCGCCCGCGAAAAATCGCCGTAGCCGGCGGCCACCAGCAGGAACGCCCCCGGGCCGCCGAGGACGTGGGCGCGGTACCATTGCTCAAGGCTGGTGCGGTCCTTCGGCAGCGGCGTCGGAAGCAGGCCGTAGCCCGGCGCCCGGTAGGCGCCGGCCCCGACCACGTCGTTCTCGCCCGGCACGAGGATCGGCAGGCCGTTCACGGTCGCGCCGGTGGCGAGCAGCGCCGCGTGGGCCTCCGCGAGACTGTCAGCATCGGTGCAATTGTCGATCCCGTCCCCCGAGACGTCGATCACCACGCGTTCGGCCGGTAGTGGCAGAGCCGGCAGCACGCCGGCCGTGACCGTCCGGAACATCTGCCCGAGGCAGGTGAATTCGCCCGCCTGCCGCGGCGTGGCCCGGACCAGAGCGGCGACGGCCGCCGCGTCGTCCCGGCCGGCGATCCGCCGCCAGCCGACGGCGAGATGCGCCCGGTCCGCCCAGGTCACCATCGCGAACAGGATCCCGCCCGGATTTCCGGTGATCGCGCCGATCACCGACGGATCTTCGAGGGCCTCGGCGATGCCCTCCATCTGCAGCCGGAAGCGGACGTCGTCGACGGATTGCGACACGTCGACCGAGACGACCAGTGCGGTGGCAACACTCTCGGGTGCGGCTGCGGCCGGCGCGAGCCCGAGGAGCAGGATGCCGGCGAACCGCGGCACGCCGCGGCGGATCCATCCCGATCCCGTCCGCTTCATCGGCATCGGCGCCCCTGGAAGGCGCGGCCCTGCGGCCGTCGCGCATCCGTTAGGCCATGTTTCGGCATCGCGCGAAACCGGCCTTTTGGGGGGCCTCGCGAGGTCCCGCCGGTCGGGCCGACGCGCGGACGGGATCCCGAATGCGCGTCGGCAGGTCTCGATCGGGCTCGAAGCCCGGCCCCGGTGAGGAAGGAAGGTTCACTCCGGCGGCGATGTCCCGCTCATCTCGGAGGCGACCCGTCCTCCGGCCCCATCCCTAGGCCGGCCGCCGGGCAGTCGAGGGCAGCCTCAGCCGCCCCGGAGGGTGGTTCAGGCCGCCGCGGCGGCGAGCGCGTGCGGGTTGCCGTTCAGGCCGGCGCAGAGATCGTCGATCTCGGCGAGGTCCAGCGCCTCGCCGGCCCGGCCGGCGATGGTGTCGATCAGGTGATCCTGACGGGGATCGAACGGATGCCCCTGCATCCGGTAGAACTGGTAATAGCGCAAAGCCGCCAGAACGGTGTCACGCTCGCGGTCGGTTACGGTGAAGTGCTGCATGGGTAGTTGCTTCCCCTTGTGGCTTCAACGAACGCTCGGGTGGGCCGCGACGCCGAGCCCAAGCTTGACTGTTGTAACCCGTGGGCAACTGCCCGACCAGTTCTTGACAGCTCGCGGGGACGTGATTCGCGCCATTTAAGATTTTGATCCTTGCCCGAAATGGCAGGCCGCGGATCGGAAACTGTTTTCTTCACAACAACTTGTCTGATGGGACAGCGGACAGCGCGCGGCCTGATCCGTCCGTGGCTCGCCCTGGATCCACTCGGGAACCGCGCCACCGCCGGTCCCGTGCCTGTCTAAAGGCCGAGCTCGGCCAGGTAGCGCGGCAGCACGGCGCTCGCCGGCCCGTAGCGGGCGTCGTCGAAGGCGGCGGCGTTGTCGGACGGCTCCAGGTTGACCTCGCAGGTGGGGATGCCGAGGGCGCGGGCCTGCCGCACGTAGCCCGCCGCCGGGTAGACCGCGCCCGACGTCCCCACCGCCACGAACAGGTTCGCCTCGGCCAGCGCCGCCTCGATCGCGTCGAGGTGCATCGGCATCTCGCCGAACCAGACCACGTCCGGCCGCATCCGGCCCAGTGTGAAGCAGGCGGGGCAGCGATCCGTCCGGCTCAGATCGGCACGCCAGGGCGTGACCGAACCGCAGGCGCAGCAGCGCGCCTTGAGCAGCTCGCCGTGCATGTGGGTGACCGCCCGCGAGCCGGCCCGCTCGTGCAGATCGTCGACGTTCTGCGTGCACAGGAACAGCCGCCCGCCCCGTGCGGCGATCCACGCCTCGGCCCGCGCCAGGGCGCGATGCGCGGCGTTCGGCTCCGCCGCGACCACGCCGCGGCGGCGATGGTCGTAGAAGTCGAGCACCGTGTCGGCGTCGGCCGCGTAGGCCTCCGGGGTGGCGAGCTTCATCGGGTCGAACCGCGCCCAGATCCCGCCGCGGTCCCGGAACGTGCCGAGCCCGCTCTCGGCCGAGACGCCGGCGCCGGTGAGTACGAAGAGGTTGGTGGGATGTCCCGTCACGGGCTGCTCCTGCGCGCCGGAGATTGGCCGGTTATGTCCGCTGATTGGCGGCGCGGTTCCTTTCGCTCTCTGCGCATCCGATGAACTTTGCGGCTCCCTACACCGAGCCGGGAACACGAAATGTCCGATGTTGCGCTGCTGGTCATCGATGTCCAGGAATCCTTCCGGCACAGGTCCTTCTGGAACGACGCCGATGTCCCACCCTTCACCGAGCGCCTGCAGACGCTCATCGACGGTGCCGCCGCGCGCAAGATCCCGATCCTGCAGGTCTTCCACGTGGCCGAGAGCGGCCCGTTCTCCCGCGCCTCCGGACATGTCCGCACCCTGGAGCCGGTCGTGATCGCGCCGTCGGCCTTCTTTCACAAGCGCCGGCACAGCGCCCTGGTCGATACGGGATTGTCAGGCTGGCTGACGCAGCACGGCATCCGCCGGCTGATCGTGTCGGGCATCCGGACCGAGCAATGCTGCGAGACCACGACCCGCCACGCCTCCGACAGCGGCTGGGAGGTCGATTTCGTGAGCGAGGCGACCCTGACCTTCGCCATGACCCATCCGGACGGCCGCCGGTTCAGTGCCCACGACATCAAGGCCCGCACCGAACTGGTGCTGACGGACCGGTTCGCCCGGATCGCCACCGTGGCGCAGGCCCTCGCCGCCCGGGACCTGCCGGTCGTCGCCACATGAGCGGAATGGCGCGGCGCATCGCATTTCTCGTCATCCTGCCGCCGCGCACGCTGCTGCTCGACCTCGCCGGCCCATTGGAGGTCCTGCGGATTGCCGGCACCGTCCAGGATCGGGTCGGCTTCGCGGTAAGCTACGCGGCGCCGCAGGGCCTCACCCGCTGCTCGATCGGCCTCGATCTGGGCGGCGCCGGGACGCTGCCGGCGACGATCGCGGATGGCACGGTCGTGCTCCTGCCGGGCTCCGCGACGCGGGTGCTCGGCGATGCACCGGACCGGGCGGAAGATGCCGCCGCCGAGGCCGAGATCGTCGCGTGGCTGCGCGCCGTCATCCGGCCGGGCCATAGCGTGGTGACGGTGTGCGAGGGCGCGCTGCTGGCGGCGCGGGCCGGACTTCTGGACGGCTACGCCTGCACCACCCACCATGCCAGCTGCGAGCGCCTGCTGGCGGCGGCACCCCGGGCTCGGGTTCTGGAGAACCGCCTGTTCGTGCAGGACCGCGACCGGTTCAGCAGCGCCGGCGTCACGGCCGGCATCGACCTGATGCTTCACCTCGTGGCGGAGTGGGCGGGCCCGGCGACGGCGGTCGCCGTCGCGCGGACGCTCGTCGTGTACATGCGGCGCGGACCCGACGATCCCCAGCTCTCGCCCTGGCTCGAGGGGCGCAGCCACCTGCACCCGGCGGTGCACCGGGCCCAGGACGCGATCGCCGGCGACCCCGCGCGGGACTGGTCGCCGGCCCTGCTCGGCCGGGTCGCGGGAGCGAGCCCGCGCAACCTCGCGCGGCTGTTCCGGCTCCACGCGGGCATGACGGTGACGGACGCGGTCAACCGGTCCCGCATCGCGCTCGCCCGGGACCTGATCGCCCAGAGCGATCTCGGCCTGGAGCAGGTCGCCGAGCGGGCCGGCTTCGGCTCAGCCCGACACATGCGGCGGGTGTGGCGGCAGTTTCACGCGGCGGCGCCGTCAACGCTACGGACTGCGGCAACGCGCTAGATTCCGCCGGGCGGCTGTGACCTCCTTCACGGATGGCGAATCGGCGCGGACAATGCATCCGCCTGTTCCGAGGCGCGCCCGACGGCGCGGAGGAGTGAGCGGCATGCCCGAATTCGACCTTGCCATCCGCGGCGGCACGGTGGTCACGGCGAGCGACACGGTCCGGGCCGATATCGGCGTGCGCGGCGGACGGATCGTCGCGGTGGCCGAGGGCATCGCCGACGCCGCCCGGGTGATCGACGCCTCCGGCCTGCTGGTCCTGCCCGGCGGCATCGACAGCCACGTCCACATCGCCCAGGAATCCGGCCCCGGCATCGTCATGGCCGACGACTTCGCCAGCGCCACCCGGGCGGCGGCGGCCGGCGGCAATACCTGCGTGATGCCCTTCGCGCTCCAGCCCCGGGGTGCCTCGCTGCGCGGGGCGGTCGACGCCTACCGGGCCAAGGCCGAGGGTCAGTGCCACGTCGACGTGGCGATCCACATGATCATCTCCGATCCGAGCGAGGCGGTGCTCGGCCAGGAGCTGCCGGCGCTGGTGGCCGACGGCTACACCTCGTTCAAGGTCTTCATGACCTACGACGACCTCGTCCTGAACGACCGCCAGCTCCTCGACGTGTTCCACGTCGCCCGGCGGCAGGGCGCCCGGGTGATGGTCCACGCCGAGGGCTACGACGCGATCCGCTACCTCAGCGACCGGCTGGAGCGGGGGGGCGAGACCAGACCGTACGGCCATGCCCTGTCGCGCCCCGAGATCGTCGAGCGGGAGGCGGCCCACCGGGCGATCAGCCACGCCGAGCTCATCGACCTGCCGATTGTGATCGTCCACGTCTCGGGCCGCGAGGCCACCGAGCAGATCGCCTGGGCGCAGGCGCGGGGCCTGAAGATCCGGGCCGAGACCTGCCCGCAATATCTCACCCTCACGGCCGAGGACATGAAGGGACTCGGCCACGATGATCCCATGGCGGGGTCGAAATACGTCTGCTCGCCGCCGACGCGGGACGTCGAGAGCCAGGAGGCGGTGTGGTCGGGGATCCGGCGCGGGATCTTCGACGTGGTTTCCTCCGACCATTGCCCGTTCCGCTACGATGACCCGCAGGGCAAGCTGAACCCGCGCGGGAAAACCTCCTTCCGCTGGATCCCGAACGGTATCCCCGGCATCGAGACGCGGCTGCCGGTGTTCTTCTCGGAAGGGGTCTCGAAGGGACGGATCAGCCTCAACCAGTTTGCCGCGCTGACCGCCACGAACCACGCCAAGCTGTACGGGCTCTACCCGCGCAAAGGCTCGATCGCCCCGGGCTTCGACGCCGACCTGACCCTGTGGGATCCGAACAAGCGCGAGACGATCCGCCAGGCGAACCTGCACCACGGCTCCGACTACACGCCGTGGGAAGGCTTTGACGTCACCGGCTGCCCGGTGGTGACCATCGCGGGTGGGCAGGTCATCGCCGAGGACGGCCGGGTCCTGTCCGAGCCGGGCCGCGGGCGGGTGCTCGACCGGGCCGTCGATCCGGCCGAGCGGCGGGACGCCTGAGGGCACAAAGGGGTGTGCTGGCCCGCCGCTTGCCTGCAGTCTCCGGGGGGAGGAACCGCATGGATGTCGAGCTGATCGGCCTGACCAAGCGCTACGGCGCGGCCAATGCGGTCGACGGCATCGACCTGAAGGTGCCGTCCGGCGCCTATTGTTGCCTGCTCGGCCCCTCCGGCTGCGGCAAGACCACGACGCTCCGGATGATCGGCGGCCACGAGCGCGCCAGCGCGGGCGACGTGGTGATCGGCCCGAAGGCGGTCGGAGACGCGGCCCCGGCCGCACGCGGCACCGCCATGATGTTCCAGAGCTACGCGCTGTTCCCGCATCTCGACGCGCGCGACAACGTCGCCTTCAGCCTCAAGATGCGCGGGATCGGCAAGGCGGAGCGCCGCACCAAGGCAATGGCGATGCTCGACCTCGTCCAGATGGGCCACCTCGCCGGGCGTCTGCCGGCCCAGCTCTCGGGCGGCCAACAGCAGCGCGTGGCGCTCGCCCGCGCCCTCGTCACCGGCCCGAAGGTGCTGCTGCTCGACGAGCCGCTCTCCGCCCTCGACCCGTTCCTGCGGGTGCGGATGCGGGTAGAGCTGAAGCGGATCCAGACCGAGCTGGGGCTCACCTTCATCCACGTCACCCACAGCCAGGAGGAGGCGATGGCGCTCTCCGACCTCGTGGTGGTGATGAATGCCGGCCGGATCGAGCAGGCCGCCGGCCCGCGCACCGTGTTCGAACGGCCGGCCACCGCCTTCGTGGCCCGGTTCATCGGCGGCCACAACGTGATTCGGCTGCCCGAGGGGCTCGTCGCCGTGCGGGCGGACCGGATGTGCCTCGGCGCCGAGGCCGGCCCCGCCGCGCTGCCGGCCCGGGTGGTGGCGGTCGAGTACCAGGGCACCAGCGTCCATGTCGGCCTCGACGCCGAGGGGCTGGAGCGTGCGCCTGAGAGCCCCGCCGCCCTCACGGCAATCGTCAGCGACACGGATTTCGCGGCCCGCCCGCTCCGCCCCGGCGACACGATCCCGGTCGGCTGGGATGCGGCCGCCGCCCACCGCCTCGACGCGTAACAGGTACGGAGATCACCATGGACCCGTTTCCGACGCCCAGCCGGCGCACGCTTCTGAAAGGAGCGGCGGCCCTCGCCGCGACGCCGGTGACCGGCTTTCCGGCGGTCCACGCCGCCGAGCCCGTGACCCTGCGCTACCTCGGCACCGCGGTGAACCAGTCCGCCGACATCGCCAGGAAGGTGAAGGAGGATCTCGGCATCACCATCGACTACATACCGGTGGTGACCGACGAGGTGACCAAGCGGGCGGTCACCCAGCCGAACTCCTTCGACCTGATCGACACCGAGTATTTCAGCCTCAAGAAGATCCTGCCCGCGGGCAACCTGCAGGGCATGGACGCCAGGCGGATCACGCTCGCCGACAAGATCTCGTCAGTCTTCACCAAGGGCGAGGTGGCGGGCAAGAAGATCGGTGACCAGGGCACGGCGCCCCGGAAGGTCTTCTACCTGGAAGGCCAGGATTCGAAGAAGTTTGCCGGCGAACAGACCCAGTGGATCTCGCTGATCCCCACGGTCTACAACGCCGACACGCTGGGCATCCGGCCGGACCTGATCAAGATGCCGGTGACGAGCTGGAAGGAGCTCCTGAACCCGGCCTTCAAGGGCAAGGCCTCGATCCTCAACATCCCGTCGATCGGCATCATGGACGCCGCCATGGTGGTGGAGGCGACCGGCGACTACACCTACGGCGACAAGGGCAACATGACGAAGCCCGAGATTGACCGCACCATCAAGGTGCTGATCGAGGCCAAGCGCGCCGGCCAGTTCCGAGCCTTCTGGCAGGACTTCAACGAATCCGTGAACCTGATGGCCTCGGGCGAGACGGTGATCCAGTCGATGTGGTCGCCCGCCGTCACCAAGGTGCGTGCGCAGGGCGTGCCCTGCACCTACCAGCCGCTGAAGGAGGGCTACCGGGCCTGGGCCTCGGGCTTCGGCATCCCCAAGACCCTGAGCGGCCGGAAGCTCGACGCGGCCTACGATTTCATCAACTGGTTCCTGTCCGGCTGGGCCGGGGCCTACCTCAACCGGCAGGGCTACTACTCGGCCGTGCTGGACACCGCCCAGGCGAACATGCAGCCCTACGAGTGGGCCTTCTGGATGGAGGGGAAGCCCGCCGAGAAGGACATCCTCGGGCCCGACGGCACCCTGATCGAGAAGGCCGGCGCCACCCGCGACGGCGGCTCCTTCGACGCGCGGATGGGCGCGGTCGCGTGCTGGAACGCCGTGATGGACGAGAACACCTACATGGTGCGCAAGTGGAACGAGTTCATCGCGGCGTGAGGGCGGTGGGCGCCCGCGCGCCCTTCGCCCGCCGCAGGCAACCGGAGGCGCCCGTCGTGCGCGGCCACGCGGCCGCCGGATGGGACGCGGGTCCCCTCTCCCGTGCGGGAGAGGGCGCGCGTCGCGCCTTGCGGGAGGCGATGCGTGCGCCTCGCACCCCACGGAGGAAATGGGACGCATCAGCGCGCGTGGGGCGAACCCGATGACCGATCTCGCCCTGCCCGCCGCCGCGACCGCCGCGCGGACCGCGGCGCCCCCCGTCGCCGCCCGCCCGCGCCGCCGCGCTCTCGCCTACCTCCAGGCCGCGCCGCTGGCCCTCGTCTTCCTGGTCTTCCTGGTGGTGCCGCTGGTGCTCACCGGGATCGTCTCGCTCTGGGAGTACAACGAGTACGAGATCATCCCGGCGCTCACCCTCCAGAACTACGCCGACGTGTTCGACGGCTGCCTGTCGGCCGACCTCTGCACGACGGTGCGCACCTACATGTCGACGGTGAAGTTCGTCGTGCTGACGCTGGCCATCACCCTGCCGCTGGGCTTCGCCATCGCCTACTTCCTGGCCTTCCACATCCGCTCCGGCACGGTGCGGATGGGCCTGTTCCTGCTCTGCACGATCCCGTTCTGGACCTCGAACGTGATCCGCATGATCTCGTGGATCCCGCTGCTCGGCCGCAACGGCCTCGTCAACGACACGCTCCGCACCCTCGGGCTGATCCGCGAGCCGATCGACGGTCTCCTCTACTCCGACTTCGCGGTGGTCCTGGCCTTCGTCCATCTCGACACGGTGTTCATGATCGTGCCGATCTTCAACAGCCTCGCGCGCATCGACCGGCGGCTGATCGAGGCGGCGCGCGACGGCGGCGCGTCCGGCGCGCAGATCCTCTGGAACGTGATCCTGCCGCTCGCCAAGCCCGGCATCGCCATCGGGACGATCTTCGTGACGACGCTGGTGATGGGCGACTTCGTCACCGTGGGCGTCATGGGCGGGCAGCAGATCGCCAGCGTCGGCAAGGTGATCCAGGTGCAGATGTCCTATCTGCAATTCCCAGCCGCCGCCGCCAACGCGGTGGTGCTGCTCGCCGCCGTGCTGCTGATGATCCTGGGGCTCACCCGGATGATCGATCTCCGGCGGGAGCTGTAGCGATGGACCAGCCCCGCGGCCGCGCCTTCTACCTGCTGGCGGCGGTCTTCGCCCTCTACGTCCTGTTCCTCTACGGGCCGACGCTCACGATCCTGGCGCTCAGCTTCCAGGGCCCGTCCGGCGGCCTGACCTTCCCGATGAACGGGGTCTCGACGCACTGGTTCGCCAAGCTGTGGGCGGGCGTCGGCGTCGTCGACATCTGGGCGGCGCTGCGGCGCTCGCTGGCCCTCGGCCTCGTGGTGATGGCGCTCACCGTGGGAATCGCGTTCTACGCCGGCCTCGCCTTCCGGAAGGGCTTTCGCGGGGCCGGCCTCGTCTTCGGCCTGGCGGTGTCCAGCCTGATCGTGCCCTCCATCGTGGTCTCGCTGGGCATCGGCCTTGAATTCCGGCTCCTCGACGACGCCGTCAAGGCGCTGGCGGCCGCCACCGGCTGGGGGTTCCTGCAGGATCACGGCACGCTCATGGGCCTCTACACCTCGGCGCTCGGGGCGCATCTCACCTGGACGCTGCCCTTCGGCCTGCTGATCATGTTCGCGGTGTTCAACCGGTTCGACCCGGCCTACGAGGAGGCCGCCCGCGACCTCGGCGCCAGCGGCCCGCAGACGCTACGCCACGTGGTGGTGCCGATCCTCGCGCCCGCCCTCGTCGGCGTCGCCCTGTTCGGCTTCACCCTGTCGTTCGACGAGCTCGCCCGCACCAGCCAGGCGATCGGCGGCCGCAACACCCTGCCGCTGGAGCTGCAGGGCCTGACCACCACGGTGACGACGCCCGAGATCTACGCGCTCGGCACGGTGACCACGGCGGTCTCGGCCCTGGTGATCGGGACGGCGCTCGGCCTGAGCCTGTGGCTGCAGAAGCGGCGAGCGCGGCGGGCGCTGGCCGGCCTGTGACAGGAGCTGGGCGGCTGGGCCGAGTAGCGTCCGGATCGCGCGGCCACCCTCGCCCCTGGACACCCCGACATTGCCAATCCGCCCCCGTCCGTGTATGCGCACGGCGCGCCCCCGAGACACCCTTGGAGGCAGGGGCGCGCCGGGAAGGATGTGGCCGCCCGCCAGGGGCGGCCTTTTCGTTTTCCGGCTCCAGCAATCGTAAAGGATCACGCCATGAGCGCTGTGAAGACGCTTGAGGCCGTGGCACGCGACCGGGTCGGCAAGGGGGCCGCCCGGGCCGTTCGTCGCCAGGGCCAAGTTCCCGCCGTCATCTACGGGGGCGGCCAGCCGCCGCAATCCATCGCGGTCGACCTCGTCCGCACCCGCACCCTGATCTATGCCGGCGGGTTCAAGACCACGCTGTTCGAAATCAACGCGGACGGCAAGAAGGTCCGCGCGATCCCGCGCGACTTCCAGCTCGACCCGGTGACCGGCGTGCCGCTGCACGTCGACTTCCTGCGCGTCGTGTCGGGCCAGACCGTCACGGTCGAGGTGCCGGTGCACTTCGTCAACGAGGACGCGGCCCCCGGCATCAAGAAGCTCGGTGGCACCCTCAACATCGTGGCCCACACGCTGAGCCTCGACGTCGCTCCCGACCAGATCCCGGACGCGATCGAGGTCGACCTGACCGGCCGCGCGATCGGCGACGTCATCCACGTCTCCGACATCAAGATCCCAGCCGGCACCTACACCGGCGAGGCGACCGACCCGGTGGCCAACATCGTGCCGCCGACCGTGCTGGGCGCCGAGGTCGAGGCCGAGGAGGCTGCCATCGCCGAGGCGCAGTCGGCCGGGGCCGCCGAGGAGAAGGCCGAGGAGGCCTCCGAGGACGAGAAGAAGGACGGCGAGGAGGCCTGAGCCTCGTCGCTGCCTGTCACGCGAAGCGAGAGCCCCGGCCCTGCCGGGGCTCTCTTCGTTTCGGCTGTGGTCAGGGATAGAGCCGCGCCCGGCTCCAGCCCTCACCGGTCCGGGTGAAGCGAACCCGGTCGTGCAGGCGGAAATCGCCGTTCTGCCAGAACTCGACGCTCACCGGCGCGATCCGGAATCCGGTCCAGTGCTCGGGCCGGGGAATCGGCCCGTCCCCGTAGCGCTCGGACAGCTCCGCCACCGCTTTCATCAGCGTGGTCCGGTCGGCGAGCGGGCGAGATTGCTGGCTGGCGATGGCGCCGAGCCGGCTCTCCCGGCGACGACTCTGGAAATAGGCATCCGCCTCCTCGGCGGTCACCGGCGCGATCGGTCCCCGGGCGCGCACCTGACGACGCAGGCTTTTCCAGTGCAGCACCAGGGCCGCCTGCGGGTTCTGCGCCAGCTCCTCGCCCTTGGTAGACTGCGTGTTGGTGTAGAACACGAAGCCGCGGGCATCGAAGCCCTTCAACAGAACCATCCGCACGTCCGGAAGGCCGTCCGACCCGGCGGTGGCGAGCGCCATCGCGTTCGGATCCTCGGGCTCGGCCGCCTCGGCCTCCGTCATCCACGTGGCGAACAGCCCGACGGGGTCGTTGCTCAGCGTGAAGTCCGGGCTCTTCGGGTCATCGGTCCTTAACTGATCCACGCCAAGACTCCTGCCTGCCGCGTCCAGGGCCTGAGGGGGCACCGACATCGGCGTGTTCGGTCGAGCGAATAGCCCGTCGTGAGTCAGGTGTAATGCGGCGATGCGCGTGTAAAGGGCCAAGCCGGCGGTCGCGCATCTGTGCGTCCGTGTCGGGCCTGTCGATGGCGATGGCGATGGCCCTGTGCGGCTGCAGTCAGCCGCTGCTGGTCTTCCGGGGCGATCCTCCAGCGGCGCCCGTGGTCGAGGAGCCGACCGTGACCGGCAGCATCGAGAAGCGGCCTGTGGGTTTCGGGGACGACCTCGCCGAGGAGGATTGGCGCCGGGCACGCGCCGCCCTGAGCGTCGCCCTGGATCCGCAGGGTAACGGGCGCCCGGTAAAATGGGACAACCCGGACACGGGGCTTCACGGGTCGGTCAATCCGACCGGACTGCCCTTCGTCTCGGACGACCTGATCTGCCGCAACTTCCTTGCATCCGTGATTGGGTCGAACCGCAGCCGCTTCGTCCGCGGCACCGGATGCAAGCTCTCGGGCGGTCCGTGGACGCTCAAGCGCGTCCGGACCGCGAGCGGCGCCGGACACTCCTGAACCATACGGTCACGCGGCCTCCCCCCGCCATCACGGCAGCGGGAGAGCCGCAGCGCCGCACTTAGTAGGGCTGGCCGTAATAGGGCCGCATGCGGAGGCGCGGCTGTGCCGCCGGCGGGGCGGCGTAGCGGGCCGCAGCCTCCGGATCGTAGGTGCGGATATACGGGTCGAGGGCCGGATCGCGGTAATTGCCGTTGTTGACGCCAGCCGAGCGATCATTGCCGCTCAGCGCCGCGTAGGGCGAGAGACCGCTGCCGCTGTCGCCGCCACCACCACCGCCGCCCCAGGCGAAAGCCGTCCCCGGAACGGCGGCGAGGAGCATCGCCGCGAGGGGCATCATCAGCGTCTTGCGCGTCATGTCCTGATCTCCGCACCACGTCATTGTCTGGCGAACGGTCCAGCTGGAGGTGGGGTTCCCCTGGGCGAACCACCATGGCGTCGCGACATTGTATCACCGGCTGCCAACACGCGTTTATTTGATGCGGTGAATTTCGATTTTTCCGGTTCACCGCCCAGAAATCGTCTCGCGCGTTAAGCTTGTACCGGTAGACAGCCATCCGGCCGTGCTTGATCGTGGCGCGGCGTAACAGCATTCGAGCCTGCGGCGACCGTATCGACGGCCGACGTCGGGCGCATCCCAGGTCTTGCCGCCGTGAACGTCGATACGAAACCCGGCATGCGGGGCGTGAGGCCGGCCGGCTGATGGAGCGGGCGATCGGAGGCGCGGACTGGCCGTCGGCGGCCGGCGGTCGGGCTCCCGCCCGGGCGGAGCCGTCGACTTCCGGGACGCCCGCCCGCATCCGGACCGTCACTGTGCGGCTCGACCGCCGGGCGCTACGCGGCTGGCACATCCGCCTCCTCGACCATCTCGGGCAGCGGCCTGACCACCGGATCCGGGTCGCCTGGGTCGATCATGCGGAGGGTCTGCCGCCGAACGCGGAACTGCTGTTTCGACTGGAAGCCGCCATTCACGGTCTGCCCCGGCCGGGTCTGGCCACCGCGGCGGAACCGGTGGCACTCGCCCCCTACGAGGCCATCCCCGATGGCGAGGAGCCCCGCGGGAGCGACGCCGACCTCGTCCTCGACCTCTCGGGCAGTCCCGCGGAACCGGGATCGGAGCCGGCCTGGCGGCTCGATTACGACGGGATGCCGGGTGAGGCGGGCCTCCTCGCCGCCCTGTTCGCCCACGGGGCGCCGGTGGCGGCCCTGCGCGGGCCGGACGGAAAGCCGGTGGCGGTGGGGCGCCTGGGCGCGGAATCGCATACGGTGATGCTCGCGGCCTTCGAAGGCTACCTCGCGCGGACCATCACGCTGATCCTCGCCGCCCTCGACGGCGCGGCCTCGATGGAGCTTCCCGACGGCGCCGGGGCGCCCCTTCAGCCCGCAATCGCCTACGACCTCGGCGGCCTGGGCGCCCGGCGGCGGGCCGCCGGGGGGCTGGCCCGGCAGATCGCCCGCAGGCTCTACGCCCTCTGCTTCCACGGCCCGCACTGGCGGGTGGGCTGGCGGCGGATCGTCGGCCCCGACCTGATCGACCTGCGTCGGCATCCCGAGGGCGGCTGGCAGGTCCTGCCCGACGACGGACGGCGCTTCTACGCCGATCCCTTCGCGATCGCCCGCGACGGCGCCGTGACGCTGTTCGTGGAGGAGTTCGACTACCGCCGCGGCAAGGGTGTCATCGCCGCGGTCGGCTTCGGCGTGGACGGGCCGCGCGGCCGGCCGGAGCCGGTCCTCGAACTCGAGACCCACCTCTCCTACCCGTTCGTATTCGAGGCGGACGGGCAGGTCTGGATGATCCCGGAATCCCACGCCTCCGGCACGGTCGACCTCTACCGGGCCACCGACTTCCCGCGCGGTTGGGTTCACGAGGCGGTGCTCCTCGACGGCGTTGTGGCCGGCGATGCGACCCTGCTGCAGCACGGCGGCCGCTGGTGGATGTTCGCCACGGTTCGGGCGGGCGGGGGCAGCTACTCCGACACCCTGCATCTCTGGCACGCGCCGCATTTCCGTGGGCCCTGGACTCCCCACCGGCACAACCCGGTCTTGATCGATATCGGTTCGGCCCGGGCCGCGGGTCCGATCGTGGCCCGCGACGGCGGCCTGATCCGGCCCGTCCAGGATTGCCGCCAGGGCTATGGCGCGGCGCTTGGGCTCGCGCGGATCCTGCGCCTCGACGAGGAGGCTTACGCGCAGCAGGTCGAGACGCGCCTGTGCCCCGGCGCGGCCTGGCCCGGCACACGCCTGCACATGCTGAGCGCGGCCGGCGGCTTCGAGTTCATCGACGGCTCGCACCGGGCCCGGGCACGGTTCCCGGGTTGAGCCCGGGCCAACCGCGGATGGAGCACCCGCGGGGACCCCGGTGCCGAACGGCACCTGCCGACGGCTCGCATCCCGGCGCCGCGCGCGCTAAGCGGGGGCTCCACCTGCGCCCATCGAGCCGAACGCCGGGACGATCACCATGGCGAGCCCCGTCGAACATGCGAGCTTCCTGCCGCCGGTCCTGACCTTCCTGACGGCGGCGGTGATCGGCGTGCCGATCTTCCGGCTGATCGGCCAGAGCGCCGTGCTCGGCTATCTGGTGGCCGGCGTATTGATCGGGCCCTCCGGCCTGTCGCTGATCGCCGAGCCCGAGACGGCGGCGAGCGTCGCCGAGATCGGGGTGGTGCTGCTGCTGTTCATCGTCGGGCTGGAGCTGCATCTCTCGCAGCTCGTCTCGATGCGGCGCGACATCTTCGGCCTCGGCACCGCCCAGCTCGTCCTCTGCGCGCTGGTGCTGGGCGGCGCCGGCGTCCTGGCGGGCCTCAGCGTCGGCGCCGCCGCGGTGATCGGCCTCGCGCTGGCCCTCTCGGCCACCGCGGTGGCCCTGCAACTTTTGGAGGAGCGGGGCGACCTCGGCAGCGCCTACGGCGGGCGGGCCTTCGCGGTCCTGCTGTTCCAGGATCTCTCGGTGGTCGGCATCCTGGCGCTGATGCCGCTCCTGGCCTCGGCGGGCGAGGCGACGGACGTCTCCTGGCTCGGGGAGGCGGCGATCTCCACCGGCAAGGCACTCGCGGCAATTCTCGCGGTGGTCTTGGTCGGCCGCTACGGCCTGAACCCGTTCTTCCGGCTGCTGGCGGCGAGCGGCGCCCGCGAGGTGATGACGGCTGCGGCGCTTCTCGTGGTGCTCGGCACCGCGCTGCTCATGGAGCAGGTCGGCCTGTCGATGGCGATGGGCGCGTTCCTCGCCGGCATCCTGCTGGCCGAGTCGAACTTCCGCCATCAGCTGGAGGCCGATATCGAGCCGTTCCGCGGCATGCTGCTCGGCCTGTTCTTCATGAGCGTCGGCATGTCGATCGACGGCAACCTCGTGCGCGAGGTCTGGCCCGCCCTGTTCGGCGCGACCCTGGCGGCGATCTTGGTCAAGGTCGCCATCGTGGCCGGCCTGTTCCGGCTGTTCGGCTCTGACACGCTCGGGGCCCTGCGGGGCGCGGCGGTGCTGGCGCCCGCGGGCGAGTTCGCCTTCGTGCTGCTGCCCCAGGCCCAGGATCTCGGCCTCACCGGCGTCACGGCGACGCGCTTCGCGGTAGCGCTGGCCGCGCTGACCATGCTGATCGGGCCGATCGCCGCCAAGGGCCTCGACAAGCTGATCGAGCGGCGCAACGCCCGCAGCACCCTCGATCTGGAGGAGCCCGCCTCCGAACTCGCCGAGAGCGGCGAGGCGCGGGTGCTGGTGATCGGCTTCGGCCGCTTCGGTCAGGTGCTGACACAGGTGCTGATGGCCGAGGGCATCCCGGTCACCGTGATCGACAAGGATGTGGAGCAGCTGCGCGCGGCCTCGCGCTTCGGCTTCCGCATCTATTACGGCGACGGCACCCGGCTCGACGTGCTGCGCGCGGCCGGGATCGGCCGGGTCGAGCTGGTCTGCATCTGCGTCGACGACCGGGAGGGCGCCCTCAAGATCGTCGACATCGTCCACGAGGAATTCGCCAGCGTGCGCACCTTCGTACGCGCCTATGACCGCCTGCACGCGGTGGAGCTGATGAACCGGGACGTGGACTACCAGATCCGCGAGACCGCCGAATCCGCCCTCGCCTTCGGACGGGCAGCGCTCGAAGGGCTCGGCCTGTCGCCGGAGGCCGCAACGGCGCGGGCCGACGACGTGCGTAAGCGCGACATCGCCCGCCTCGTCCTGCAGCAGGCGGGAGCCCTGCCCGACGCCAGCTGGATGCGCGGCGCGGCGGCGGGGCTGAAGCCCGAGCCGCTGACCGCTCCCGTCCGGCCGGCCCGGGCACTCAGCACCGAGACCCGCGACCTCGTGGGCAGCGACCGGCGCGAGGCCGCCGAGCGGCTCCTGGAGAAACCCGCTCTCGCGCCGCAGGAGACAGATGCCGCAGAGGGGGAGGCCGATCCGGAGGCGGAACTGGAAGCGGAAGGCAGCACCCGGAATGCGTGACGGCCCGGATGTCTGAGGGATCCGACGGCCCGCCCCTGGGGGAAACGGGCCGCTTCGTCACAGGCTCGATCCTCCGGCACGTAGTGGTGATGGCCGCCACCGGGTCGGTGGGGCTGATGGCGATCTTCGTCGTCGACCTGCTGTCGCTGTTCTACGTTTCCACGCTCGGCGACCCGAACCTGACGGCGGCGGTCGGCTTTGCCGGCATCGTGCAGTTCTTCGCCACGGCGGTGAATATCGGCCTGATGATCGCCGCCGGCGCCCTGGTCGGAAAGGCCGTCGGCGCGCGCGACCGTACGGCGGCGCGGCGCCTCGCGACCTCCGCCTTGGTCCTCGGCAGCCTCGTGGCCGCCTTCATCGCCCTGCTGATCGCGCTGCTGGCCGACCCGCTCCTGGCCCTGATCGGCGCGAAGGACGAGTCGCTGCAGATGGCGATCCTGTTCCTGCACATCACCCTGCCGTCGAACCTGCTGCTCGCCGCCGGCATGCTGTTCACCGGCCTGCTGCGCGCGGTCGGCGAGGCCAGGCAGGCAATGTCGGTGACCCTGGCGGGCGCCGTCGTCACCGCGCTCCTCGATCCGCTGCTGATCTTCGGGGCCGGCCTCGGCGTCACGGGCGCGGCGATCACGGTCTGCGTGGCACGCGCGACCTTCGTGGCGGTGGGAATACGCGGCGTCGCCCGTCACGGGCTTCTAGGCCGGCCATACCTGTCCGGCCTGCCCGGCGACGCGGCCGCCCTGGCCGGCGTCGCGGGGCCAGCCGTGCTCACGAACCTCGCGCCGTCTGTGGCGAGCGCGTTCCTGGCACGCCTGTTCGCCGGCTACGGAGCGGATGCGGTCGCCGCCGCGTCGGTGATCGACCGCCTGACGCCGGTGGCCTTCGGCGGCCTGTTCGCCCTGTCTGGGGCGATCGGCCCGATCCTGGCGCAGAACTGGGGCGCGGGTCAGTTCGACCGGATGCGCGGCGTGATCGGCGCGGCGATCCGGGTGACGCTGGCCTACTGCGTCGTGATCTGGCTCACCCTGGCGCTGGCCCGGGGATGGCTCGCCAGCGTGTTCGGCCTGCAGGGTGTCGCGGCCGAGCTGTTCGGATTCTTCTGCCTCGTTGGCGGCGCGATCTGGTTCTTCAACGGGCTGCTGTTCCTCGGCAACGCCGCCTTCAACAATCTCGGCTTCCCCTTACGCTCGACGCTGCTCAATTGGGGGCGGGCGACACTCGGCACCATCCCGCCGGCGATGCTGGGCGCGACGTTCTACGGCCCCCGTGGGGTGGTAGCCGGGATGGGCTTCGGCTCCCTGGTCTTCGGCGTGCTCGGCATCCTGCTCGCGCGGCGCACGGTCGACCGGCTCGAAGGGGCCGGACGGCGCGGCGGGAAGCCCGAAGGCGCCGCCGCGGCCGCTCAGCGCCTGGCGCCACTTCCGCCGGGTCACGCCCATCCCGAGCCGCTAAGCTGAGGTCGGGGCGTCGGACACAGCTTCCGCGGGTAAGAACTGGTATTTCCCCGCGCAAACGGTCACGATGCCTCGTCTCGGTTGGTCCGACCGCGACAGGATCGAGGCGTCATGTTCAACCCGCTCGAGATGTTCCAGGCCCAGAGCGAGGCCGGGCTTCAGGCCATGGGCCAGCCATTCGGTCTGTCAGCCGAGCAGACGGCCCGTGCCTTCGAGGCGCTGATGCCGGCCCTGACGCTCGGCCTCCAGCGCAGCGTCGGCATGGACCCGACCGGCTTCGCCCGGATGTTCGGGCTGGAAGCCGCCAAGCCGGCGTCCCCGCAGGGATTCGAGGCCCTCGGCCAGATGTTCGGCTCGGCGCAGCTGATGCAGGCGGTGCTGCGGCAGGCCTCTGCCACGAGCGGTGTCGGCGCGCAGGTGCTGCGCCAGATGCTGCCGATGATGGCGGGTGCCGTCGTGGCGAGCATCGTCCATGTCATGCTGAACCAGCCGCAGGCCGAGCCCGCGCGGCCGAGCCCGCCGCCGCCCGTGCCGTTCCCGTTCGCGCCGGCCTGGGCCGAGATGGCCAAGGCGATGATGCCCGCGGTCGAGCCGCAGGCCCCGCCGCCGAAGCCAGCCGCGAAACCGGCCGCCAAACCGCCGCAGGCAGGCGCGGGCGAGGCCGGCTCCGACATGTTCCAGCAGATGCTGCGCACCGGGGCCGAGGTCCAAGGCAACAACATCCGGGCGATGCAGGAGCTGTTCGAGACCTTCTGGCCCACCTCCGGCACCTCGGCCGGGAGCGGCACGGACCCGGCCGGCGCCGCGGCCCGCCCCGATCGGGCGCCGGCCGATCCGGCGGCTGGGAAGGGCCGGCGCGGTGGTCGCCCGCCCGGCGGGACCGGCTGACGCAGGGACGGGGCCCGGGCGGGCGTTGACCCCGCGGATCGAAGCGGCACCCTGCCACCGAGGAGACCCGCCGATGAACGACCACCTAACCGCCTGGGACGACCGCGCCGAGAGCGTCGCCGGGAACGGCGTCGCCAAGCGCACGATCCCAGGCTCCGGCGCCAGCCTCGTGCGCGTCGTGGTCCCGGCGGGCGTCTCGGCGCCGGCCCACAGCCACGATCACGAGCAATTCGTGCAGGTGCTCTCGGGCTCAGGGATCCTCGAGACCGAGCAGGGCCGCACGCCGTTCTCGGCCGGCAGCGTGTTCCACTTTCCGTCCGGGGCGTGGCACGCGGCCGCGTTCGAGACCGAGACCGTCCTGATCGAGACGAACGTCGCGACGGAGGTCTGAAATGGGTCCTGCGGGTTTGGACGGCCCTGCCGAGGTTCTCCGGCCTTGCCGAGGTTCTTCAGGCGGGTCAGGCCTGGCGCTGCGGATGATCCCAGATCATTCCGGTCCGGGGCCGAGCTGCCGCTCCAGTTCCTCAGCCGCGGGCACCGTCTCGCGCGCGTACTGGACGGCCTGATCGGCGGTCATCAGGCGACCGTCGTCCGCATAGTAGGCGAGCCCACCGACCACTTTCGCGCAGGCCGCGATCGCCATCAGGGCGCCGATGGATTCCGCGATGGTGCCGAAGCAGAACGCGTACACGCACGGCCAAGAGCCGGCGAAGTCGGTCCCCGGATAGGTGTCCTTCAATTCCGAGAGCGGCATGATCGAGCACTCGAAGCCCGAGGCCCGGCCGCGCCGCTCGGCCGGCAGATGCCCCGACGAGGCCGGCGGAATCGCCCCGCCGCGAAGCTGGAGATCGAAACCGAGCGCGTCCAGGCCGGTCTGCCATTCCGCTACGCTGGCGAGCGGTCGCGGACACAGGGCGTACGCTTCCATACTCATGCGACCACGACTCCGGTTCTGACGGCGACAGAGATGCGGCTCTTGACGGAAATGCCGCGGAGCAGATGGATCTCGATGACGGGGACGCTGTCGTCGACACCTGCGCCGGCCCGCAAGGCACGGATGCGGCGCGGCGACAGGCCCTTTTCACCGGTCTTGATGTCCCAGATCGCCCGGATCGGCGCCGCGCTGGTTCGGCCATCCCGGAGAAGAACATCCGTGCGTATGCTGCCCGACAGGCCGTGGCGAACGATGTCTCCCGCGACGAAACTCTGCTCGACGCCGTGCCGGCCGATCCCGGGGAGATCCAGCTCGCGCAGGCGAGCCGCCAGCTTCGTGTGGATCTGAATCCCGTAGAGGACCCCCTCTCCCGGCTCGGTGCTCTCGACGACGTCCTTCAGGACATCGAGGATGTCATCGGTCTGCGCGTCGACCCGAGGATCCCCCGTTCGATCCTTGCGAACGACGGTTAGCGAACCGCCCTCTCCGCACCATCGACCATCGCAGCCCCGTGGCTGATCCGGCCTGAATCCGGCTTTGATGTCCAGAAGTTCCAGAGCAACGAAGGCCAGGCTCAAGCGAAGTTCCGCTATGGAATACGCCAAGATCACATCTGGATCATGACCTCGCATAGCGCCGTAACCCGCCCTCTTTGTTCATGTTTTATTTCATGATTCTTTTCCTCCTGTCAAGCCACAGCGGGGTGGATTAGGAAAATATGTTCGCCCTGCCGGGCAGAGGCGGCGCACGGCCTGCGGCAAATTATTCTTGGCGCGCGAGCAAAATGCCTGTGCTTGGCCTGAGCCTTCGGCGCGTGTAGGAATCCCACCTTCAACGCCCGCCCGTGCACGCCGACGAAAGGCCGGGCCATCGCCCCTACCAGAACAGAGGCAGACCATGAGCGCCGGTACCGCCGCCGACAAGCACTTCTCCAACAGCTTCTTCGCTGCCCCTCTCACGGAAGCCGATCCCGAGATCGCCGAGGCGGTGGCCAAGGAACTCGGCCGTCAGCAGCATGAGATCGAGCTGATCGCCTCGGAGAACATCGTCTCCCGTGCCGTGCTGGAGGCGCAGGGCTCGGTGCTCACCAACAAGTACGCGGAAGGCTATCCGGGCCGGCGCTACTACGGCGGCTGCCAGTTCGTGGACATCGCCGAGGACCTCGCCATTGAGCGTGCCAAGCGCCTGTTCGATTGCGGCTTCGCCAATGTGCAGCCGAATTCCGGCTCCCAGGCCAACCAGGGCGTGTTCCTGGCCCTGATGCAGCCCGGCGACACCTTCCTCGGCCTCGACCTCGCCGCCGGCGGCCACCTCACCCACGGCGCCCCGCCGAACGTCTCGGGCAAGTGGTTCAAGCCGGTCTCCTACACGGTGCGCCGCGAGGACCAGCGGATCGACATGGAGCAGGTCGCCCAGCTCGCGCAGGAGCATAAGCCCAAGGTGATCATCGCCGGCGGCTCGGGCTACCCGCGCCACTGGGACTTCGCCAAGTTCCGCGAGATCGCCGACTCGGTCGGAGCCTACTTCATGGTCGACATGGCCCATTTCGCGGGCCTCGTGGCGGCCGGCGTCCATCCGTCGCCGTTCCCGCACGCCCACGTCGCCACCACGACGACGCACAAGACCCTGCGTGGCCCGCGCGGCGGCATGATCCTGACGAACGACGAGGCGCTCGCCAAGAAGTTCAACTCGGCGATCTTCCCCGGCATCCAGGGTGGCCCGCTCATGCACGTCATCGCCGGCAAGGCCGTGGCCTTCGGCGAGGCGCTGAAGCCCGAGTTCAAGATCTACGCCCGCCAAGTGGTGGAGAACGCTCGGGCGCTTGCCGACACGCTGATCTCGGGCGGCTACGACATCACCTCGGGCGGCACCGACAACCACCTGATGCTGGTCGATCTGCAGCGGAAAGGCCTCACCGGCAAGGCGGCGGAAGCCGCGCTGTCGCGGGCGCACATCACCTGCAACAAGAACGGCGTCCCCTTCGACACCCAGAAGCCGACCATCACCTCGGGCATCCGTCTGGGCACACCGGCCGGCACCTCGCGCGGCTTCGGCGTGGCCGAGTTCAAGCAGATCGGCGGCTTCATCGTCGAGGTGCTGGACGGTCTCGCCGCCAAGGGTGAGGCGGGCGACAGCGCGGTCGAGGCCGACGTCAAGACCCGCGTCCATGCACTGACGGACCGGTTCCCGATCTACGGCTGAGCAAGACGGGGCCCTTGAGCCGGGCCGGCCTTCCGAGGCGGCCATGCCTAGTCTAGGAAACGGCCGCGGATCCGCTTGATCCGCGGCCGTTTCCATGTCCGAGATCCAGACCCATGCGCTGTCCCTATTGCGGCGGCTCCGAGACCCAGGTGAAGGACTCGCGGCCCTCCGAGGACGGCGCCGCGATCCGGCGCCGCCGGGTCTGCCCGGATTGCGCCGGCCGCTTCACAACCTTCGAGCGGGTGCAGCTGCGCGAGGTCGTGGTGCTCAAGCGCTCGGGCAAGCGCGTGCCCTTCGACCGGGACAAGCTCCAGCGCTCGATCGACGTGGCGCTCCGCAAGCGCGCCGTCGATCCGGAGCGGATCGAGCGGCTGGTCAGCGGCATCACCCGGCAGCTCGAGAGCGCCGGCGAGCCCGAGGTGACCTCCGAGGCGATCGGCGAGCTGGTGATGGCGGGGCTGAAAGGTCTCGACGACGTCGCCTATGTCCGCTTCGCCTCCGTCTACAAGAACTTCCGCGAGGCCAAGGACTTCGAGGATCTGCTCGGCACGCTGAGCGACGGCACCCCTGTGCCGGCGGCAGGGCCGGAGGCGGATCCGGAGCCCGAGGCATCGGGGCGCCGCCGCGCCGGACGCTCATGAGCGACGACACGCACTTCATGCGCCTCGCCCTGGCGCTGGGCCGGCGCGGGCTCGGCACCACGTGGCCGAACCCATCGGTCGGCGCCGTCGTGGTCGAGCCGGCCACGGGGCGGATCCTCGGGACGGGTGCGACCGCCCTGGGCGGCCGCCCGCACGGGGAGCCCCTGGCGCTCGCCGCCGCGGGCGAGGCCGCTCGCGGCGCCACCCTCTACGTCACCCTGGAGCCCTGCTCGCATCACGGCCGCACCCCGCCCTGCACCGACGCGATCCTGGCCTCGGGGATCGCCCGGGTGGTCAGCGCGATCGAGGATCCGGACCCGCGGGTGGCAGGCCGCGGCCACGCCATGCTGCGGGCCGGCGGCGTCACGGTCGAGACCGGCCTGCTAGGGGACGAGGCGGCGCGTGACCATGTCGGCCACATCACCCGGGTGACGCGCGGCCGCCCGGCCCTGCACCTGAAGCTCGCCCGCACCCGCGATGGCTTCTGCGCCTCCGCCGGGCCGGACCGCCTGCGGATCACCGGGCCGGTGGCGGACGGAGCGGTCCATCTCTGGCGAGCCCATGCCGACGCGATCCTGATTGGCATCGGGACCGCCCGATCCGACGATCCGTCGCTCACCGTGCGGCTGCCGGGCCTGGCGGCGCGCTCGCCCCTGCGGATCGTCCTCGACACGCATCTGCGGCTCTCCCCGGCCAGCGTACTGGCCCGGACCGCCCGCGACACGCCGACCCTGGTGCTCACCACACGCTCCGCCCCGGCCCATGCGCGGCGCGCCCTGGAGGCCCTCGGCGTCGAGGTCGCGCCCGTGCCGGCGGATGCGGCCGGCGGGATCGATCTTCCGGCGGCCCTGGCGCATCTGGGCGAGCGCGGCCTCACCCGCCTGTGCAGCGAGGGCGGCCCCCGCCTTGCGGAGGCGCTCGCCCGGGCCGATCTGATCGAGGCCTGCACGCTGGTCACCGGACCGGTGGAACTGGGATCGGCCGGCGGCCTGCCGGCGCTGGGGCCGGTTCTCGCGGAAGCCCTGACGGGCGAGAGGTTCCGGGAGGCCGAGCGGCTCCGGCTCGGGCCGGACGAGGCCGTGACCTACGAACGCAACAGGACGTAAGCGATGTTCACCGGGTTGGTCAGCGCCGTTGGTACGGTCGTCTCGGTTTCAGGGGCGGGCGACCTGCGCCGGATCGTGATCCGCGCGCCCTACGATCCGGCCACGATCGCGCTCGGCGCCTCGATCGCCTGCGCGGGGCCGTGCCTCACGGCGGTGTCGGTGGAGCCGGCCGAGGGCGGCTGCAGCTTCGCGGTGGATGCCGCCGCCGAGACGCTGGCGCGCACCACCGTGGGCAGCTGGGCCGCGGGCACCCGGATCAATCTCGAACGCTCCCTGAAGATCGGCGACGAACTCGGCGGCCATCTGGTCACCGGCCATGTCGACGGCGTCGCCGAGATCGTGGCGCGCGAGACCGTCACCACGGGTGCCTGGGGTCCGAGCGAGCGCTTCACCCTGCGGGCGCCGGTCGCCCTGGCGAAGTTCATCGCCGAGAAGGGCTCGGTCTGCCTCGACGGGACCTCGCTCACGGTGAACAGCGTCGCGGACGACCTATTCTCCGTGCTGCTCATCCCTCACACGCTGCAGGTCACCACCTGGGGTGAGCGGCGCGACGGGGACCGGCTCAACCTAGAGGTCGACCTGATCGCCCGCTACGCCGCGCGGCTGACCGAGGCGCGGGCCGGCTGATCGGGATTCCTTCGTCTTTGCGGTCGGAGCGAAGCAACCCAGCGGCGCCCCGTTCGCCGATGTTGCGCTGCCCGGGATTGCTTCGCTCCGCTGGCAAGGACGGCGCGCGATTTCGCCTCAGCGAGGTGGCATCGAGTAGGTGCCGGTGGCGTGGCAGACGAGGTCCGGGCTGCCAGCGGCGGTGATCCGCACTTCGCCGACGGCCAAGCGCCGGCCGAGCTTGAGCAGCCGGCACTCCGCCACGAGGTCCCCCGAGGCGGGCTTGCGCAGGAAGTTGAAGTTCAGGCTCGTCGTCACCGCGAGCGCCACCGGGCCGCGATTGGCGAGGATCGCCGCGTAGAGAGCGTAGTCGGCGAGCGCCATCATGGCCGGCCCCGACACGGTCGCGCCGGGCCGGAGGAAGCGCTCATGGGCCTCCAACCGCATCCGGGCGGAGAGCGGACCGACATCCTCGAGATGGTAGGCCCGCCCGCCCGCCTGCATCTGGGGAAATTCGCGGTCGAGGAAGTCGCTGGTCTCGGCGAGGGTCAGGATCGTGACGGCCATGGTCTCTTGCAGCACGGGCGCGACCGTGAGGCAATCCGCGGCCCCTCTCGCCCCCCCTCATACGGAGGTGTTCGGGTTTGATCAGCCGTCTCTCCGAGCCGATCAGAAGAAAATCGGTCGCGCGCTGGCGGTGATCTCACCCAGCACCGCGCCGGTCGCCGGCTCGATCTCCTTGAGCACCACGTCGTAGCCCCAAAGGTCGGCGAGGTGCTGCAGAACGCGCTTGGCGTCGTCCTTCTGCAGGGTGATCTTGTTGATCGCCTTGTGATGGAGGATGAGGCGCCGGTCACCCTCCAGGTCGACGTCCACCACCTCGATGTCCGGGTCGAGCCAGGCGACGTCGTACTGGCGCGCGAAGGCCCGGCGCAGCTTGCGGTAGCCACGTTCGTCGTGGATCGCCTCGACCCGCAACTCCGGCTCCTCCGGATCGTCGACCACGTGGAACAGACGGAGGTCGCGCATCAGCTTGGGCGACAGGAATTGCTGGATGAAGCTCTCGTCGCGGTAATTCTCCCAGCAGTCGCGCAGCACCGCCATGGCGTCGCCGGTGCCGGCAATCTCGGGGAACCACTCTCGGTCCTCGCCGGTCGGCTGCTCGACGATGCGGGCGATGTCCTGCATCATGGCGAAGCCGATCGCGTAGGGATTGTGGCCGCCATAGGAGCGGTCGTCGTAGTTCGGCTGCCGGATGACGTTGGTGTGCGATTGCAGGAACTCGAGGTAGGCCGCCTCGGTGATCTGCCCTGATTCCGACAGGGCGTTCATGATCCGGTAGTGGCAGTAGGTGGCGCAGCCCTCGTTCATCACCTTGGTCTGGCGCTGCGGGTAGAAATACTGCGCCACCAAGCGGACGATGCGGAGGATCTCCCGCTGCCACGGCCGCAGGCGCGGCGCGACCTTCTCCAAGAAGTACAGGATGTTCTCCTGCGGCAGTTCGAGCAGCGCCTTGCGCCGCTCCGCCGCCAAGTCCGGGCGCACCGTGCCGATCTTCTGCGGCAGGGTGCGCCAGAGATCGTTGTAGATCTGCTCGCCGTGCTCGATCCGCTCGCGCTCGCGCCGCTGCTCGGAGGCGAGGTCCGGCCGCTTCTTGCGCGGGTAGCGGTGGACGCCCTGGCTCATCAGGGCGTGGGCGGCGTCGAGCACCTGCTCCACCGCCTGATGGCCGTAGCGCTCCTCACAGCGGGCGATGAAGCCCTTGGCGAAGTCGAGATAGTCGAGGATCCCTTCCGCGTCGGTCCATTGCCGGAACAGGTAGTTGTTCTTGAAGAAGTGGTTATGGCCGAACGCAGCGTGCGCGATGACGAGCGTCTGCATGGTCGCCGTGTTCTCCTCCATGACGTAGGAGATGCACGGATCGGAGTTGATGACGATCTCGTAGGCGAGCCCCATCAGGCCGCGGCGGTAACCGGCCTCGTGCTGGGCGAAGTGCTTGCCGAAGGACCAGTGCTTGTAGAACAGCGGCATGCCGATCGACGCGTAGGCGTCGAGCATCTGCTCGGCCGTGATGATCTCGATCTGGTTCGGGTACCAGGACAGGCCGAGTTGAGGCCCGGCCACGGCCTCGCAGGCATCGTGGATGCGGCGGATCGTATCAAAATCCCAGTCGTTGCCGGTGAACAGGGGTTTGTCGACCTTGACAGTCGGCGCGCTCACCTTGGATCGGCTCAGGCTGGTCACCATGAAACCCTCATCACATTCTCCCCTCCCCTTGTGGGGAAGGGCCGGGGTTGTCCGGTCGGCACCGCGGCGATCCGGTCCGCCCCCACCCGTCCCCCTCCCCACAGTGGGAGGGGGCGGTCTCACCCCTCCACCTCCGCCCGCGCATCCTTGCGGCCGAACAGCTCGCGGAAGACCGGGTAGATCTCCCGCCGGTGATTGACCTTGCGCATGGCGATCGGCCCGCCGGCCTTGGTGATCGCCTCGTAGGTCCGCCACAGGGTGGTGCGGTGCTCCACGAAGCCGGCGCGCGGGCCGTTCTCGTCCCCCACTTCGAGATAGGCGAAGTGCTGGCAGGCCGGCAGGATGTGCGACCGCAGCAGCTCCGTCGAGGTCGGCCCGTCGGAGGAGACGTTGTCGCCGTCGGAGGCCTGGGCGGCGTAGATGTTCCAGTCGTTCGGGTCGTAGCGCTCGGCGATGACGCGCTTCATCTCCACCAGCGCCGAGGAGACCAGGGTGCCGCCGGTCTCGCGGGAGCCGAAGAATGTCTCCTCGTCCACCTCGGTGGCCCGGTCGGTGTGGCGGATGAACACGATCTCCACGTGGCGGTAGCGGCGCGTCAGGAAGATGTGCAGCAGGATGTAGAACCGCTTGGCGAGGTCCTTCATGTGCTCGGTCATCGAGCCGGACACGTCCATCAGGCAGAACATCACGGCCTGCGCGATCGGCCGGGGATAGGGCTCGAAGCGGCGGAAGCGCAGGTCGATCGGATCGACGTAGGGGATGCGCTTCGCGCGCTCGCGCAGCTTCAGGAGCGCCTGCTCCAGCTCAGCTCGTTCGGGGTCGCCCGCCGGCAGGGCGTCGAGCCGCGCCTCCACGGCCGCGACCTCCTCGGGCTTCGGGCGCTTGAGGGCGATCCGCCGCGACATCGAGTTGCGCAGCGTCCGGGTGAGCGCGAGGTTGGCCGGTGAGCCGGTCACCGTGTAGCCCGCGCGGCGCAGGCCCTCGGTCTCCACCACCGCGAGGCGGCGCTTGGCGAGGTCTGGAAGCTCAAGATCCTCGAGGAAGAGTTCCAGAAATTCCTCGCGGGTGAGAACGAAGCGGAACGCGTCCTCGCTGTTCTCGCCGCCCTCCCCGCCTTCGCCGGCGCCGCGCCCGCCGCCGCTCCCCGGCGGCCGCTCGATCGTATCGCCTTCCACGTAGGTCTTGTTGCCGGGCAGGATATGGTCCTGAAGGCCGGTGCCAGGCTGGCGGGAGAAGCGCGGCTCGCGCACGCCGTCCGCCGGCACGCTGACCCGGCCATCCTTGCCGAGATCCTTGATGTCCTTCTCGCGGGCGGATTCCCGCACGGCGCGCTGGGCCACGTCCTTCACGCGGCGCAGGAAGCGCTGGCGGTTGGGGAGACTTTTGCCACCCGGGTTCAAACGTCGGTCGACGATGTGCATCCGCTGCGAAAACCCTCGTCCGCGTGTGCCGGCCGGGTCCGGACCCTGATCGTACCATGCTGCCGGCGGAGGAATGGATCCCTCTTTCGCAGCTGGGCCTCAGATCTTCACCGGCTGGTCGTCCGAAACTGTGGCGGCGGAGGGTCAAACCCTGGCCCGGCCGGATTGGACCCGGCCGGGCGCCCGGCGCCTCAGCCGGCCTGTTTCACTCGCATGTACCATTCCACCAGGCGGCGGACCTGCCGCTCGGTGTAGCCGCGCGCGACCATGCGCTCGACGAACTCGCCGTGCTTCTTCTCGGTGTCGCCGTCCTTCTTGGAGCCGAAGGAGATCACCGGCAGCAATTCCTCCACCTGGGAGAACATCCGCCGCTCGATCACTTCGCGCAGCTTCTCGTAGCTGGTCCAGCTCGGGTTGCGGCCGCCGTGCTGGGCCCGGGAGCGCAGGGCGAACTTCACAACCTCGTTGCGGAAATCCTTCGGGTTGGCGATTCCCGCCGGCTTCTCGATCTTGGTCAGCTCCTGGTTCAGGAGTTCGCGGTTCATGAGCTGACCGGTCTCGGCATCCTTGAAATCCTGGTCCTCGATCCAGGCATCGGCATAGTCGATGTACCGATCGAACAGGTTCTGCCCGTAATCGTGGTACGATTCGAGGTAGGCCTTCTGGATCTCGTGGCCGATGAACTCCGCATAGCGCGGAGCCAGCTCGGTCTTGATGAATTCCAGGTACTTCTTCTCGGTCTCCGGCGGGAGCTGCTCGCGCTTGAGCGCCTGCTCCAGAACGTACATCAGGTGCACCGGGTCGGCCGAGACCTCGGTTGTGTCGTGGTTGAAGGTCGCAGCCAGCACCTTGAAGGCGAAACGGGTGGAGATCCCGTCCATGCCCTCGTCGACGCCGGCCGTGTCCTTGTATTCCTGCATCGAGCGGGCGCGGGGATCGACCTCGCGCAGGGACTCGCCGTCATAGACCCGCATCTTCGAGAAGACGTTGGAATTGGCGTGCTCGCGCAGGCGTGACAGCACCGAGAACCGCGCCAGCATCTCCAATGTGCCGGGCGCGCAGGCCGCGTCCGACAGTTCCGAGCCGGAGATCAGCTTCTCATAGATATGCTGCTCCTCGGTAACGCGCAGGCAGTAGGGGACCTTGATCACGTAGATCCGGTCGATGAAGGCCTCGTTGTTCTTGTTGGTCTTGAAGGTCTGCCACTCGGCCTCGTTCGAATGGGCCAGGATCACGCCGGTAAACGGGATCGCGCCGATATTCTCGGTGCCGACGTAGTTGCCCTCCTGCGTCGCGGTGAGCAGCGGGTGCAGCATCTTGATCGGCGCCTTGAACATCTCGACGAATTCGAGGATGCCCTGGTTCGCCCGGTTCAAGCCGCCCGAGTAGGAATAGGCATCGGGATCAGCCTGCGACAGGGTCTCCAGCCGGCGGATGTCGACCTTGCCGACCAGGGACGAGATGTCTTGGTTGTTCTCGTCGCCCGGCTCGGTCTTGGCGATGGCGATCTGGCGCAGGCGCGAGGGCCGGACCTTGATCACCTTGAAGCGCGAGATGTCGCCGTTGAACTCGTCGAGGCGCTTCAGCGCCCACGGGCTCATCAGGCCGGTGAGGCGCCGGCGCGGGATGCCGTAGCGGCGCTGGATCTCCTCGCCCATCGTCTCGGGGTCGAACAGGCCCAGCGGGCTCTCGAAGACCGGCGAGACCTCGTCCCCGGCCTTGAGGACGTAGACGGGGTGAACCTCCATCAGGAGCTTCAGCCGCTCGGCCAGCGACGACTTACCGCCACCCACCGGACCGAGCAGGTAGAGGATCTGCTTGCGCTCCTCCAACCCTTGAGCGGCGTGGCGGAAGAACGAGACGATCCGCTCGATCGTCTCCTCCATCCCGTAGAACTCGCGGAAGGCCGGGTAGGTGCGGATCGTCCGGTTCATGAAGATCCGGCCGAGGCGCGAATCCTTGGCGGTGTCCACGAATTCGGGCTCGCCGATCGCCGCGAGGATCCGCTCGGCGGCCGAGGCGTACATCAGCGGCTCGTCGCGACAGGCATCGAGATACTCGGAGAGCGTCATCTCCGTGTCGCGGCGGGCCTCGTAGCCTCGGGCGAAGCTCTGGAAAAGGTCGTTCGTCGCATGCATGGGCATTCGATAACCCTCTCAGACCGTGACAGCTTCATCCTGTCTCGGCTCGGATGCAACCGACAGGCCCGCTTTTGTCGCAGTGCGGCGAGCATGGCGCCCGGCATGTCGATTGCTTGCAACACTCCCGAGCGCTGAAGGCGGCACGGGCGAGACTCCGTGCCGCGCCCGAACGGCTGCCCGGGCCTCAGAACTAAGCAGATACCGCGTCGGCCGGCCCCTGCTCACAAATCGGTGCCCTCTTTCTTGCCCTCGTCTCCCGATTTGGCGCCGGCCGCCCCGACCGTGATCTTGATGGTCTGCGTCTGCACTTGACCGTCGGAGCTCTTGACCTCGAACGTCACCTCGTCGGTGCCGGTGAAGCCGCTGTTGGGCTGGTAGAACAGCGCCTGGACGGCCGCCTCCTTGTTGGGGCAGCGGTAGCTCGCCGGCGTCTTCAGCTTGCCGACCTTGGTGATCACCGATCCGTTCTTCGGCGATCCGGAGACCTTGAACTCGGGCATCGGCCCAGGAGAACAATCCTTCTTGAGGTTCGGCGCGATCTCGAGCCGCACCGTCTTGCCGGGCGCCACGGTCTTGGTTCGACTGGCCGGTGCCTGGGCCAGGGCCGGCGCGGCGAGGGCCATACTCCCGGCGATCAGCGCGGCGAACGGACGAAGGGCAATCATGGCAGCGTCTCTCCAGTGCCGACCCGGGACCCGCCTTCGGACGCGCGTCCGGAAGCCCCGTTCATCGGTGGAGACCATGTGGGGACGCCCCGCACGGGCGTCGAGGGCCCGGGCGGCGGCTTAATTCTGGAGCGCGGCCGCGACGATCCCGGTGATGCGCGCGATCTGCGTCCCGTCGAATTCGCCGGCCAGGGCGGCGGCCAGCCGCGCCTCCACCCGTGCCCGTTCCCCGGCATCGGCGATCGGAATGGCGGGTATCTCGTCCTCGGCCAGACGGCAGACCCGGCGGATCGTCTCGGCGGCGGCCAGGAGTTTCTCCCGATCGGTGGGACCCATCTCCCAGAGCGGATTGCGCAGGCGACTGATCACCCGCTTGGCGTCGCGATACTCGCGGTCGACGCTGGTGGCCGCCTCGATCTGGCTGACGAGGAACATCAGTTCCAGCACTTCGGAGGCCGCCTCCGGGCAGGTGCGGACGATCCGCATGATGCGGGCCATCAGTTCCTGGCTGGGCGTCAGCTTGGATTTGGGCGCGGCCATGCGGGCGACAACGCGGGTTGTTGCCGGAAAGTTCGCTCGCCGCGCTGAGCGCAAGACCAGGTACGGCCACAGGACCGAGCCCGCGGGCCATTGTCGGGTGTCAGATGCCCGCGGCGGCACCGCGCAGCCCGTCGAGCAGGGCGCGGCAGGCCTGAAGCTCCTCCAGAGCCTCCGCCAGCGACGCCCGGTCCGAATTCCCGAGCGCGCCGCTTCCACCTCCCGCCTCGACCTCCTGGACCATGGGCGCGGCCGCCACGGCCTCGCCGCGCCCCACGGCCTGGACGAAGCGGACGCCGTTCTCCTTGAGCACCCGTTGCGCCCCCGCGATGGTGTAGCGCCGCACGTGGAGAAGGTGGCGGATGCCGGCGACGAGTTCGACGTCCTGGGGCCGATAGTAGCGCCGCCCCCCGGCCCGCTTCACGGGGCGGATCTGGCCGAACCGGCTCTCCCAGAACCGCAGCACGTGCTGGGGCACGTCGAGTTCCTCGGCCACCTCGCTGATCGTGCGGAACGCGTGCGCACTCTTCTCGCCGGCTCCGCCCGAGGGTTCGACGGTCTCTTCGGCGGCGAGGGATGGGGGCATGGCGGTCTTGCTGATCGGCACGGGATGGCCCGATCTTGCCGGGTCACAGGGCCGCACTCAAGCCTGATGGCTGCAGGAATCCGGCGGCGTTCGGGGACGCAGCGCCGGAAACGCCGCGCGGCGCCTCTCCCCGCTCAATCGTCGTCGTGCGCGCCCGCGCCGTTCAGACCGTTGATCTTGGCCTTGAGCACGTTGGAGGGCTTGAACACCATCACCTGCCGCGGCTCGATCGCCACCTCGACCCCGGTCTTGGGATTGCGGCCGACACGCTTGCCCTTGCTGCGCACCACGAAGGAGCCGAACGAGGACAGCTTCACCGTCTCGCCGCTCGCCAGGCAGGTGCAAATCTCCGACAGCACAGTCTCGACGAGGGCTGCCGACTCGGTCCGCGACAGGCCCACCTGATGGTAGACGGCCTCGCTCAAGTCGGCGCGCGTCACCGTCTTGCCTGTCATGCCGTGTCCCCTCGCCCGCATCGTTCGCCCCATCACGCATGTCGCGGCCCAGACGGCGGCGCCAAACGCTCAAGGCGTATCCCTATGATCCGGCACGCTAATCGGCGCTCTGCCCATGGTCAACCACGCCGGGGCAGCGAATTGTTTCAGGTACGCCGCCGGCGGCGTTACCAGCGGATGAGCGCCGCCCCCCAGCTGAAGCCGCCGCCGATCGCCTCGATCATCACGAGGTCGCCCGCCTGGATGCGGCCGTCCCGCCGCGCCACGTCGAGCGCCAGGGGAATCGAGGCCGCCGAGGTGTTGCCGTGGCGGTCCACCGTCAGGACGATCTTGTCCCGGGCGATCCCGAGCTTGTCGGCGGATGCCTCGATGATGCGGCGGTTCGCTTGGTGCGGCACGAACCAGTCGAGGTCCTCCGCGGTCGTGCCCGCCTGCTCGAACGCCTCGACGATCACGTCGGTGACTTGTCCGACGGCGAACCGGAACACGTCGCGTCCCTCCATGCGGAGGCGCCCGGTGGTGCCGGTGGAGCCGGGGCCGCCGTCGACGTAGAGCTTCTCCCGGTGGCGGCCGTCCGAGCGCAGGCTCGTGCTGAGGACGCCGCGGCCCTCCGCCGCCTCCTGCGCCTCCAGCACGATGGCGCCCGCCCCGTCGCCGAAGAGGACGCAGGTGGTGCGGTCCTCCCAGTCGACAATCCGCGAGAAGGTCTCGGCACCGACCACCAGCGCCCGGCGGGCGGCCCCGGTGGTCAGGAACTTGTCGGCGGTCGAGACCGCGAAGACGAAGCCGGCGCAGACCGCCTGGAGGTCGAAGGCCGCCCCCTGGTGGATGCCCAGCCCTGCCTGGATCTGGGTCGCGGTTGACGGGAATGTGTGGTCCGGCGTCGAGGTGGCGCAGATGACGAGGTCGATGTCGTCCGCCGTCAGCCCCGCATCCTCCAGAGCGGCGCGAGCGGCCTGCGTGCCGAGCACCGACGTGGTCTCGCTCTCGTCCGCGATGTGCCGCTGGCGGATACCGGTGCGCTGGACGATCCATTCGTCGGAGGTGTCGACCCGCTCGGCGAGGGCGGCGTTCGTCACCACCCGCGCGGGCAGGCTCGACCCGGTCCCGACCACCACCGAGCGCAGCTTCGGGGCGCGCCGGGACTGCTCGGGATCTGTGCGGAGCGTTGCCATCTGTGTCCTTCCCGGACGGTAGCGGCTTCACAATTCTCAGGTGTGATGCCGCGACCGTCCGATTTCCATCCCGTCCGGCGACGGGCACTCAAGCCAGCACCGGCCGTTCAGGCCGGCGCCAGCGCCGCCGTCTGGTCGAGCATCTCGCGGATCGTGCGGATCATGTCGTGACGCGCCATGTCGTGCGCCAGATCGATCGCCGCAGCGAAGCCCTGCGCGTTCTCCGAGCCGTGACTCTTGATGACAATGCCCTCCAGGCCGAGGAACACGCCGCCATTGGCCCGGCTCGGATTCATCTTATCCTTCAGCGCCCGGAAGGCTTGCCGCGCGAACAGGGCCCCGATCTTGGCCGCCAACGTCCGGGTCATGGCGGCGCGGAGATACGTGCCGATCTGCTTGGCGGTACCCTCGGCGGTCTTGAGGGCGATGTTGCCGGTGAACCCCTCGGTCACCACCACGTCGACCGTGCCGCGCCCGAGATCCGTGCCCTCGACGAAGCCGTGATAGGTGAGGCCCGGACTCTCCATCTCGCGCAGGATCCGGGCGGCCTCCTTGACCGCCTCGTTGCCCTTCATCTCCTCGGTGCCGACGTTGAGCAGGCCGACGGTGGGACGCTCGAGGTCGAATACAATGCGCGCCATGGCCGAGCCCATCACGGCCATCTCGACCAAGTGCTCGGCATCCGTGCCGATGGTGGCGCCGACGTCGAGCACGACGCTCTCGCCGCGCACGGTCGGCCACAGGCAGGCGATCGCCGGGCGCTCGATGCCCGACATGGTCTTGAGGCAGATCTTCGACATCGCCATCAGGGCGCCGGTATTGCCGGCCGATACGCAAGCATCGGCCTGGCCATCGCGGACGGCCTGAATCGCTTGCCACATGGACGACTTGCCCCGGCCCTGGCGCACCGCCTGGCTCGGCTTGTCGTCCATGGCCACGGACACGCTGGTGTGGCGGATCTCGACGGCGTCCTTGAGCCTGGGCTCCTTGGCGACGAGCGGCGCGATCACGGCCTCGTCGCCGAACATCAGGAAGGTGGTCTCGGGATGGCGCTCGCGAGCCAGCGCCGCTCCGGGCACGACCGTAGTGGGCCCGTGGTCGCCGCCCATGGCGTCGAGCGAGATGCACACGCGTTGGGACATATCGGTAGCGGGTCGCGGGTCTCAGCGGGGGGATATGGCGGGGCAGGGTCCGTCAAGCGCGGCGGACCATAGCGATACCGGCCCGGCGGGCAAATGAATTCGGGCGATGCACGGTTCCGTTCTCCGACCGGGAAGCAGCCCTGGCAAGGTGTTTGGCAGAATGCGCTGCGCGATCACGTCCAGTTTGACCCGGGACGCGCCCAGTCCCGGACGCCTGGAACGCAGTGGCGGGCGGTCCGGGATCCAGCACGCAGGCCGGCCGCATCAGCAGCACAGGTTGCTTCATCGGGACGCTTCGCAACAGCCTGCGCTTGGATCGCGGGGCGCCCACTGCTGGCGCTCCATGCGCCCGGGGAAGCCACAGCCCCCTCTATCCACCCGACACCTCGGACGAGCCGGGCCTACGCCTCCCCGTCACGGATCCGGCGCAGCTTATCGAACGGTCCCGACTCGTCGCCTGCCACCACCGGTTCGAAGGTGATGCCGGGCTTGCGTGGGTAGGGATCGAGACCGAGCGCCAGGAATTCGGCGGTGAGCGCACCGAAATCGATGCGGCCGCCGACCAGCGGGTCGGGGATATCGGCGTCCTCGGCATCGGTACCGGCGAGCTGGTCGGTATCGGTGAACACCACCTCGACCGGCTCCCGGACCGGCGCCTCGAAGGGTTCGAGACTGACGGTGCAGACCTGCGTCACCAGGGCCTCCACGGTGCCGGTCACGGTGAGGCGGCTGGTCGGCCCCTCGATGGCGAAGCGCCCGACCAGATCGCGAATTCCGGGGATGCCGAAATCGGCGGCCAGCGCCGCGCACTCGGCCGGGCTCGCCTCCACGGTGACGGCGCCGCGCCCCTGGGGCAGGCGCTCGACGCTGACCCAGCGCGCGAGGGGAAAGCCGTCCGGGCTGGCGTGGCGGGTCATGGGTTTCCTCCATCTCCAGCGTGGGCCGATGCCGGCGCGAAGCCGTCCGGCTCCGGGAAGGGCGGGCCGGCCCCGAGCAGCCCGTCGAGATCCGCCCCGGCGAGGGCGGCATCGGCGGCTTGCACGTAGGCGGAGAGCGCGCGTCCGTCACCCTCTCCGCCCAGCACGTTGCGGACGAGAACGGCGCGCAGGGCCGCCGTATCGCCGGCCTCCAGGGCGGCATCGTAGCCCTCGGCCCGACCATAGAAGGCTGCACCGAGCTTCTTCATCCTCTTGGACACGCCCATGTCGCCGACCCCCAGTTCGCGCAAGGAAGCATCGAGTTGGGTGAACACCGAATTCACGAGATCCTGCGCCACCTCGGCGGCGGGTTCCGGCAGCCGGTTCAGCCGGCGCAGGACCAGGATGGCGTGCAGGCACAGGGCTTCGAACCGGCCCTCGACGGTGTCGGGCACGCCGAGGCGCGTGTAGAGGCCCGGCCGGCGTGCGGCCTGGCTGAGGGCCAGGTGGAGCCCTTCGACGGCGCGGCGCCGTGCGCGCGCGCGCCGGAACAACGCGGCGATCATCGGTGCCGAACCCCGGCCATCTGTGGCCAAGCTTGCCTTGTCAAAGCCATAACCCCGCGGTACGGCAACCCACGCCCAGGGCGCAAGCGCCGTCGGAGCCCCGTGTCGGCGGCGACGGTTGCGCCCCGTCCGTCAACACGCTCTCTGGGGGCCCGATGCGGCGCCGTTTCGTCCAGTCCTTCGCGCGCCTCGCCCTGCTCGGCCTTGCGGCAACCGGTCTGTCCGGCTGCATCGGCGAGGAGCTGCGTCACGGCTATCAGGTCGATCAGGCGGCACTCGCCACGATCAAACCCGGCATGAGCCCCGAGCAGGTGCTGCAGATCCTCGGCACGCCCTCGACCGTGTCCACCGTGGGGAACAAGTCCTGGTACTACATCTCGCAGAACACCCGCCGCACGATCATGTTCCTGGGTGAGCAGGTCGAGGACCAGAAGGTGACGGCGGTCTATTTCTCGTCCGCCTTCAAGGTCGAGCGGGTGGCGCTCTACGGCCTGCAGGACGGCCGGATCTTCGACTTCATCGAGCGCACGACGCCGACGAGCGGCGCCGACCGCGCCTTCCTGAGCCAGCTGTTCCGCGGCCTGACCCGCTACGAGCCATTCGGCAGCGGCAGCGGCACCAGCGTCGTGCCGGGCGCAAATCGCGGCCTGTGATCGGCCGCGCCCGCCACGAGGCGGGCGATCTCCCCTGGCTCCGAGAACAGGTGCTCGGGACCGAGGGACGCGAGGGCCTGCGGGTCGGTGTAGCCCCAGGCCACGGCCCCGAATGGACAGCCGAGGGCGCGCGCCGCCTCGAGGTCGCGGATCTCGTCGCCGATGCAGAGAGCCCGGCCCGGCGGCACGCCGGTCCGCGCGAGCAGGGCCCGCAACCGACGCGCCTTCCCGAAGATCGAGGCCCCGCAGGCATAGGCGCCGATGCGGGCGGCATTGTCCGGCCCGAGCACCCGCCGCACCGTCTCGGCGCGGTTCGACGACAGGATCGCCAGCGGGACGCCTCCCTCCGCGATCGCGGCGAGCATCGCCGGGATACCGGGAAACAGGGCGATCTGCGCGGCGTCGCGCGCGGCCAGCGTGTGCATGTGGCGGGCGATGAGCGGCAGCTTCCAGCGCGGGATGCCGAGATGGGCGACGATCGCCCGCGCGCCCTGAAGCCGCAGTTCCTCGACCTCGTGGGCTTCGACCCGGCGGAAACGGTAGCGGTCGGCGACGCCGTTCAGCACCGAGCAGAACCACGCGAAGCTGTCGGCCAGCGTACCGTCGAAATCGAGGACGACGAGCCCTGGTCCGGGCGCGCCCGGCGGCCGGGCCATGTCAGGTCCGCAGGTTCTCGAGCGGGACGCTGAGCCGCATCAGGAGACCACCCGGCGCCCAATCGTGCTCCAGCACGCCGTCGAGCTGGCCGGCAACGCTGCGCTCCGCCAGCACCGTGCCGAAGCCCTTCCGGGACGGCGCGCCGGTGACCTGCGGGCCCCCCTCCTCTCGCCAGGTCAGCATGTAGCGGCCCGCCTCCCGGATCCCGCTCAGCGAGACGCCGCCCGCGCGCGTCGAGAGGCCGCCATACTTGACCGCGTTGGTGGCCTGCTCGTGCATGATCAGCGCGAGGGCCGTGGCGGTGCGCTCGCCGATCTCGGCATCGTCGCCACTGATCATCACGCGCGAGCGGCCGTCCTCATCGTAGGCGGCCATGATCAGGCGCATCAGCCCGAGCACCGTCTGGCCGGCGACCGGCGGGGCGCTGTCGGGAGAATGCGGACGGACATATTCGTGGGCCCGGGCCAGCGCCCCGAGCCGCTCGCGGAACGCCGCCACGAACGGCTTGGCCGCGGGATCGCTCCGGGCGGTCAGGGCGGCGAGGCCGCCCACCACCGCGAAGATGTTCTTGATCCGGTGCGACAGCTCGCGGATCAGCAGGTCGCGGGCCTCCTCGGCGCGCTTCGCCTCGCGCAGGTCGCGGGTCACGGTGGCGTAGCCGATCTCCGCCCCGGTCGGGTCGCGCACCGGGAAGATGTTGTAGAGCACCGATACGGGCTCGCCGGTGACGAAGTGCCGGAAGGCGAGTTCGCCCTCCCAGAAGCCCTCCCGACGTACCGCCGGCATCACGGTCTCGGCCAGCACCCGCCGGCTATCGTCGGTGAAGAAATCGTGAACCTTGCATGCGCACGCGGCGGCGAGATCGGGCAGGCCGACCAGGGTCAGCGCCGCCTCGTTGAGATGCGTGATCGCGCCCTCGAGGGTGGAGAGTCCGATGAAATCCTTGGAGGTCTCGACGATCACCGCGAGCTTGCGGGCCTCGGCCTCGGCGCGCTTCAGATCGTCGATGTCGGTACAGGTCCCGAACCAGCGCTCGATTCGCCCCTCGGCGTCCCGGATCGGCATGGCGCGCCCGAGGGTCCAGCGATAGTCGCCGCTGTGATGGCGCAGGCGATACTCGATCTCGTAGGGCTCGCCGGTCGCGAGGCAGCGGCGCCAGCGCGTCCAGGCCCGCTCCTGATCCTCGGGATGGAACACCCCGTTCCAGCCCTCGCCGTCGGTGGAGCCGTAAGGGACGCCGGTGAACTCGTACCAGCGGTCGTTGTAATAGTCGTGGAAACCGTCCGGCCGGGTGGTCCAGACCATCTGCGGCATCGCGGCGGTCATCACGCGGAAGCGGCGCTCGCTCGCGGCGAGCTCGGCCTCGCGTGCGGCGACCTTCGCCAGCGTCCGGCGATGCTCCAGCAGGCTCGAGATCTGCCGCGCCAGCGCCAGTAGCGTCGCTGTTTGCTCCGGATCGAGCCCGTCGGGCCGCGGGACGCGGTCCAGCACGCACAACGCGCCGAGCGGGATGCCGTAGCTGCCCCGGATCACCGCGCCCGCGTAGAAGCGGAAGGCCGGCGCCCCGGTCACCAGGGGATTTTCCGTGGTCCGCGGATCTGCCGTCAGATCCGGGATGATGAGCAGATCGCCGGCCTCGATCGTGTAGGCGCAGACTGAGCAGGTGATCGGCAGCTCGCGTTTGCCGAGGCCCACCTCCGACTTGAACCATTGCCGCTCGGCATCCACCAGGCTGACCAGCGCGACTGGCGCTCGGCAGACATAGGCGGCGACCCGCACGAGATCGTCGTAGAGCGGCTCCGGCTCGGAATCGAGGATCGCGAGGTCGCGCAGTTCCGCGATCCGGTCCGCGGCGCTCCAGCGCCCGTCGGTCGGTCCGGCTTCCGCGAGCGTGTGAGGTGCAGGCACATCCATGGTCCTGCCTTCACATAGGCGCGCGACGGTCCGCTGCCTAGGGACCGCCACGCTTTGCCGCCGCGCCTGTCCGGAGCGCGGCGGCGAAACCTGGCCGCGACGCCTCAGGCGGCGCGGGACTCGGTCAGGGTCGGGTAGTCGATGTAACCCTCCGGGCCCTGGCTGTACCAAGTCGCAGCGTCGTCCTTGTTGAGCGGTGCCCCCTTGGCGATCCGCTCGACGAGGTCCGGATTGGCGATGAAGGTCCGGCCGAACGCGATCGCGTCGGCCTCGCCGGCATCCAGCACCTTCTGGCCGCTGATCCCGTCGTAATCGGCGTTCAGGATCATCGGGTTGCGGAACACGCGCCGCATCGCCGGCGCGATCGGCGGGTGATCGGCCTTGCCGAAGGTGCCGTTCGGTCCCGGCTCGCGCATCTCGAGGAAGGCGATCCCGGCATCGGCGAGCGCCTGGGCGGCAGCCACGAACAGCGGCTCCGGATTCGAATCGTTGCAGCCCTGGATCGCGCCGTTCGGCGAGAGACGCACGCCGGTGCGCTCCGGCCCGACGACCTTGGCCACCGCCTCGGTCACCTCGCGCAGCAGCCGCACGCGGTTCTCGATGGAGCCGCCGTACTGGTCGGTGCGATGGTTGGTGCCGTCGCGGAGGAACTCGTCGATCAGGTAGCCGTTCGCCGCATGGATCTGCACGCCGTCGAAGCCGGCCGCCACGGCATTGGCGGTGGCCCGTTCGTAATCGGCGAGCAGCCGCGGGATCTCGGACACCTCGAGGGCGCGCGCCTCGCCGTAGGGCTTCTTGCCGGAATAGGTGTGGGCCTGGTCGGGCGCCGTGGTGGCGGAGGACGAGACCGGCTTGGCGCCGCCGAGGAAATCCGGATGGACCATCCGGCCCATGTGCCAGATCTGGCAGACGATCTTGCCGCCCCGGTCGTGCACCGCTTTCACGATCGGTCGCCACGCATCGACCTGGGCATCGGACCAGATGCCCGGCGCGTAGGGCCAGCCGAGCCCCTCCTGGCTGATGCCGGTCGCCTCGGTAAGGATCAAGCCGGCGCCGGCGCGCTGGGCGTAATACTCGGCCATGATCGGGGTCGGAACGTGCTCGCGGGTGCCGCGGCCGCGGGTGAGCGGGGCCATGAAGATCCGGTTCTTCGCCTCGATGGCGCCGATGCGGATCGGGTCGAGCAGGGACGGCATGGGTTACCTCGTGCAGGTGCGGCGCAGGCCGCGTCCGGTTTTATTCCGGCGCCGAGGTGGCGCTGCGGCACCGCGATGCCAAGGTGCTGCGCCGCGGGACTGACCGGCGCGTGCGGGGGCGCACACAGCGAGCCGCGCAGGGCCGCGCATCTTCTCGGTGAGCGCACAGGCGACGATCGACACTGGGCTGAGACGAGCGAGGCTTCCGGGTCTTTCCACAGGCGTCGGTTGCGGCTGATCCCGGCGAAGAACCGGGCAACGCCCGCCGACGTGGATGCACGGCAAGGCCGACCTGATCGAGCGGCTTGCGCGCGCTCTCGAGGGCAATGATCGTGGCGGCCGCCGGCCCGTCACCAGCGTAGCGGCCACTCAACCCCGCGCGGGACGCCTGCCGGACGCGCTCTGAGACAGACATTTCAGGTGAGGCACCAATGGCGCACGTCATTCTCCTCGGTGACTCCGTCTTCGACAATGCGGCCTATGTCGGCGTGGGGCCCGAGGTCGTGCAGCAGCTTCGCTCGGCGCTGCCCGATTCATGGCAGGCGACGCGCCTCGCCCTCGATGGGAACGTCACGGCGGATGTCCGCCGTCAACTTGGAGGCATCCCGCCCGACACCACCCACCTTGTGGTGAGTGTCGGGGGCAACGATGCGCTGCGTGCGTCCGGTGTGCTCGAACGGACCGCCCGTTCGGTGGCCGACGCCCTGGGCCTTCTGGCCGAGGTGCGGGAGCGCTTCCAGGCCGAGTACGCGGCCATGCTGGATGCGGTCCGGTCGGTGGCACGGCCAACGGCCCTCTGCACGATCTACGATCCGCGCTACCCGGATCCGCAGCGCAGGCTGCTGGCGAGCACGGCGCTCACCTTGCTCAACGACGTCATCACGCGCGAGGCGTTCGCCCGCGGCCTCGACATCCTTGATCTGCGTGTTCTCTGCAGCGAGAACGCCGACTTTGCCAATCCGATTGAGCCATCGGTACAGGGCGGGCGCAAGATCGCCGAAGCCATCCGCGCCTTCGTTCAAGCGCAACCCGAGCAGCGCGACAGCAGGGTATTTGCCCGCGTGCGACAGGGATGAGGCGGTCTTGTCCGACGCAATTCACCGGCTCGAGGGGCGATCCGCACGCCCTCGGTCGCGCCGCGTCGGGCTGGCATCCGCCGAAAGGCCGGATGGGGCTGTACGTGGCCCAGACCGGGCGCACGGGGCGAGCACCCCGTAGGCGCAGGCCGACCGCGATCAGCCTGGGTCGATAGCTCGACTGGCGAGGAGGCGGAAGTACCGGCCAGCCTCACTCAGGCGCTGTGCTTGTCGATCAGGTCGGCGGTCACGCGGATATACGGAGTATCAGGATCGGCCAGCTTCGTCAGATTGCCCGTATTGTCGAAGACGACCGGCTGGCGCCTGCTTTTCAGAATCTTGGTCAGTTCGGCGATCCTGTCGGGAGGTCTGGATGCAGTCTTCCGCAGGCGCGATGCAAATCGACTGGCTAGCTCAACTCTGCTCCTGAGTCCCGATGGAGAAGTCCTGATCAGGAGGCTGCTCCCCAGGTACGCCCCACCATGATAAGGAACCATACTGCCGCGATGCACGGCTTCATCGGGATCGCTCGTTACGGATGGACGATCAGGAGCCACGGACGGCGGATGCGCGGGCGCCAGCCGAGGAAATCGTCCGCAGCACGCTCGCGATCCTGGCGGCCGACGTGGTGGGCTACTCGCGACTGACCGAGATCGCCGAAGAGGACACGCACACGCGGCTCCGCGCGCTCAGGGTTCGCACGATCGATCCCTGTGTCGTCTCTTTCCGTGGCCACATCGTCAAGAACACCGGCGATGGCTTGATCGCGTCCTTCGACTCGCCGCTCGACGCGGTCGCGTGCGCGATGCAACTGCAGGACGAGGTCGCCGCCACGGAGCGCGCCCAGTCAAGCGAGCGCAAGATCAGGTTCCGGATCGGCGTCAACGTCGCCTCCACGATCATCGATTCCGGCGACGTGTTCGGCCGCGGCGTCAATATTGCGGCGCGCTTGCAGGAAATGGCGCCGGCGGACGGCATCATCATCTCCAAGCCCGTCTTCGACTCGATCGCGCCACGCGCGAAGATCAAGGCGATCGATCTCGGTCCGGTCCACCTCAAAAACATGGCGATACCGGTGCGGGCTTATTCGGTGCTGGGGAGCCAGCCCGAATCCGATCCAGCGGCGCGACCGCTGCGTCGGCGGAAGGCCAAGGTCCCGTCGATCGCAGTGCTGCCCTTCCATACCGATGGGCAGGCGATCGGCTCGGACTACATCGGGATGGGGCTGGCCAACGACCTCATCGTGGCGCTGCAAAGCGTGCGCGGGTTGCTGGTCATCGCGCGCAGCTCCACCCTGCCGTATCAGGGCCGTAGCATCGACCGCCGGCGGGTCAGCCGCGAACTGGGTGTGCGCTACGTGCTCAGCGGGTCCGTGGCGGTGAACAGGGGGAAGCTGCGGATCAACGCCAGCCTCGCCGATCAGGAGACCGGTGCGGTCATCTGGGCCGACCGTTACGACGGATCGACCTCCGACATCTTCGCAATGCAGAGCCGCATCGCCACTCGCATCTTGTGGAGCATCGCCCCCCATGTCCGCGAGGCCGAGCTGAAGCGCGCGCTTCGTAAGCGCTCCGAGAACCGGAACGCCTACGAACTCGTGCTGCAGGCTGTCGACACGATGTACCTCATGCGCAGTCCTGAGTTTCCGAAAGCCCGTGAACTTCTGCAGGACGCCATGCGGGCCGACGAGACCTACGCGACGTCCTTCGCGTACGCCGCTCTGTGGCACATCCACAACGTGGCGCAGGGCTGGGCCACGGACGTAGCCTCCGAGGCCGAGGAGGCGACACGCCTCGCGGTCGCCGCTGTCGAGCGCGACCCGGCAGACGGGTTCGCGCTCGCAGTCCACGGTCACACCCAGGCGCTCTTCTTCCGCGAATACGACAAGGCGATGCTGATCTTCGAGCGCGCCCTTGAAGCCTCGCCCGGCAACGCGATGGCCTGGACCCTCAGTAGTGGCGTTTACGGCTATGTCGGACAGGGAGACGCGGCCGTCAGCCGTGCGGAGCAAGGGCTGCGCCTCTCTCCGGTCGACGTGCAATCCTATTTTTACCTTATGTTCCTGGGGCAGGCACATTATCTTAATAAAAACTACGAAGAGGCGCTCGTATGGTCTCAGAGGACCTACACTCTTAATCAAAGGCTCAGCGCAAATTTGAGAATACTTGCGGCAACGCTGGTTGCCCTAGATCGAATTCCGGAAGCCAAACGCGTCGCGCAAGCAATCCTCTCAATTCAGCCAGATTTCCGCCTGAAAGCTTATTCCGCCAGATGCCCCTTTTCACGAATGCTGTTAGAAGAATTTATAGATAGGCTGGAGAGGGCCGGGCTGCCGCAATAGGGGCGGCAGTCTGCGCCATGGCGGATTGGGGAGCGGGCGATGGGAGGCAACTGGTTCGACGCGCTGGGCGGCAACTGGAATAGTCCTATGGGCGGCAACTGGGCCGACACCGCGACGTCTCCCGGTCCGCAGGTCTTCGCCATGCGTGCTGACCGTCCGCTCGCGGAGATCCCGGTTCCGGCCAATCTCACCGCCAAATTTCGGGCCTCCGATTGGGATCCTGACCTGCTCGCGCTCGCCATCATGCCGCAATTCATTAAGGCAAAGGTGGGCACCAAGACCTGGGATGCCGCGATTGCGCTGCCGGGGCCGGCCGCCATCACCCAGGCGATGATCGACGATCTGTTGATCCTGGCGATCACCGAGCGCCCGGACGCACTCTCGGAGATCGTCCAGCAGAACCAAAACTTCCAGACCTCCTGGCTGCAGCTGCTGAACATCAGCAGGGCCTCGCATCCGCAGACCTATTTGCTGATGAAGCTGATCGCGCGTTGCGGCGAGCTGGCGATGATGATGCTGAAGCTGCGCAACCCAACACGGCCGCGGCCATCCCAGGTTTGCCCGATGCTCTACCCGCCGGTTCCGGTGCCGGGTCACGCTTCCTATCCGGCCGGTCACGCTCTGATCGGGAGCTTTACCTCCGCCTGCCTGGCGGAACTTGTTCCGGCCCACGCCCAGGCCCTGGAGGCGCTGGCCGCGCGGGTTGGCTTCAACCGCGTCATTGCGGGCCTGCACTTCCGTCAGGACGTCGATGTCGGCCTCCAGGTGGGCCAGCAGCTGAAGCCCTTCATCAAGCAGTGCCAGCTCTACAAGGACACGCTGGTGGCTGCACAGGCGGAATGGGTCTGACCATGCACCGCCGAGGCGGACATCGCTTCGGCAGCGCCTGATCGCGCGGCGAAGAATGGAGGCGTCCGTGGCGCGCAATGTACCGCAATCCGGATTCCGTCGCGTTCTCTGGGAAAGGCCGCGCGATCCGGCCCTGGTGCGGACCGCCGAAAGTCTGACCGCGCGCGAGGCACCCAACCGCTGGCTCAGCGCGCATCGGGTCCCGGATGGGGTGAAGCTCGACGGTGATTTCGGGGCGATCCCGATCGGCGCGGGAGCGCCCGCGCGGGAGATCTCTCCCATGGCCTTCGACTCACGCCGGTCGGATCGGTTCCTGGTGCGCGCCACCATCCCCGTGCCTGCCTCCGGAGAGATTCCCGCCACGCTCGATGGGGGTGCGATCTATTCAGATGCCGAGATCGGCACGACCCTGACCTGCGGCAGCAGCCGTGCGGCCGGGACCGCGGCGGATGTGCGGACGCGGCTCGACACGGGTGTGCTTGCCCGGAACGGCCTCGACGGCACGGGCGTGGCGATCGCCATCGTGGATGTTGGGGTCTCCCTGGCGCGGCTGAGCGCGCGGCTCGGCACGCCGCCGCTCCTCGACGCCGACCAGTCCTGGTCGCCCCCGGCCATCGTCTCCGTACCCGGCATGCACCGGGTCGGGCACGGGACGATGTGCGCCTTTGACGCGCTGATTGCGGCGCCGAAGGCCACCCTGCTGGACATCCCGGCACTCACCGCCCGCGCGGCTGGCGATCACACGGCTGCGGGGACGGTCGGAGCGGCCATCCAGGCCTACTGGTTCCTGATCACTCGCTGGGTGCTCGACGGGCCGCCCGCCGGGCACGACGCGCTCGTCGTGAGCAACAGCTGGGGCATCTACCACCCGAGCCTCGACTTTCCTGAAGGTCATCCCGGCCGCTACGTCGACAACCCGAACCATCCGTTCCGGTCGTTCGTGCGCGCCCTGACGCTCGCCGGAATCGACGTCGTGTTCGCGGGCTCGAATTGTGGGCCCGAATGCCCCGCAGCTCCGTGCCTCAAGCGGGCGACGGGTGCGATCATGGGGGGCAACGCCTATCCGGAGGTGCTCACCCTTGCCGCCTGCACGGTCGCTGGGGAGCGGCTCGGCTATTCCGCCAAGGGACCGTCGATCGCCGGGATGATGCCGCAGAAACCGGACCTGACGGCCTACAGCCATTTCCTGGGCTCGCTCAGCCGGAGCCGGTTCGTGCCCGATGGGGGAACCTCAGCGGCCTGCGCGGTCGCGGCCGGCTGTGTCGCGGCCCTTCGTACGGGCGCGAAGCCGACGGCCACCACGGCCGCGTCGATGGTGCAGACCCTGCGCGCGACCGCCCTGCAATCCGGACCTGCAGGATGGAACGCGGAGTTCGGCTACGGCGTCCTGCGGCCCGTCGAAGCCGGCCGCAGCCTGGGGCTGATCCCTTGATGCCCGTGGCCGCGGGCCGGGCATGAGAACTCTGCCGCAGCGAATGACATGCGTGACTGATCCGTCTCACACGATCGGATACAGGGCACAGCTGTTCCCATGGCCGGTTGGCCGACGTCTGGGAGGCTTCGAGCACCACCGCGGCCTGAACCCGTCGGGATCCGGGTCGATGCAATTTAAACGGCCTGCCCCATGATCGTTCGCGGGCAGAGCAGAAGGAGTCGTATCAAGGACGCTTGACGGCATGTCTCCGTCTTATCGAACATGCTGCGCAGGTGAGCGCGTGCCGTGTTCAGCGTGATCCCTCGATGGATCGCACAGGCGGCCAGGTCGTTTCCGGCGAGCATCTCGAGGGCGAGCGCGGCTTCGGTGTGGGTGAATCCGAACTGTGCCCGCAGCGCGCTCTCGCTCGGCAGCAGAGCAGTCGCAGGATTGATCAGTCGCAGAAGCACAGATGTCTCTAAGATCGAATTGTTCTTGAACGGAATTGCGCTCGCGGCGATCAGCAACGTATCGCAGCCGGAGACGAGACGAAGCGAGCCACCGCAATTCTTGACTGCGCAGTCGTCGATCATCTTGCGGAGCGCCATGCTGCCGCTCGACGAATTCGCACGCAAATATCCGTCTAGAAGGCGCAAATGAGTGCCGTCCAGAATCTGTTTGGCAGCAGCATTGAGGAACAGCGCCCGCCCGCACTTGTCGACAACCGCCAACCCCTCCTCGAACTGATCAACGAAGGTGCGAAGCGCGCCCTCGACAGCGTCCGGGTTTGGAGATCCGTATTGGCGACCGCTGGCCATGCCTTTCCAATTCGAGAGGGCGTGGGCCGGATCCTTGAGCGCCGGCGACGACAGGTCGGGCCTGAAAGGCTTCTGGTCTGGGGCAGTTTGCATGAGCAGCCTCTCATCAGGCTTAGGGCGAAGCACCTCGTGGGAGCGGAGATTGTAAAGTTGATCGGCTCGCAGCACGTGTGACGGTCATCACACGGGTAGAGGCCCCGGCATCGCCGCGGATCCGCACGCTCTGCGTCTTACAGCGAGCGACATCGCGGACGCCCCGACAGCGGCGCGCTTCGATCGCCGCTCGACGACGCCGCCGCCCAGAGCATCAGATCATCGACCGTTTCTCCGGGCCTTCCGATCCGAGCGCGCTGCCGGGGCCCAGCGTGCGAGATACCCTTTTACAGCATTCAGCCGTCGCGCTATCGTGTGCATGCCGCTCACGAACCCCGAATACGGTATCTTTCATCAGCGGCATGCATCGGATGCGGCGGAATATGCGAGATCCTGAACGCTACGGATTTTCGCCGCGCAGCGATTCGATGCTGTGCTTCGGGCAACCGAGCAGGAGCCCGGCGCGTGCGGTCCGGTAAAGCCGGCTCGATTGTCGATAAGCGTGCCGTGCTGTCGCGGCACAAGCTGTTCTGGGAGGCTCCGCAAGCGGTCCTCGACCGGCTCGCACTCCGCGCGCAGCCTCTCACATTCCGCTGCGGTCAGCGCATCTTCTGCCGGGGAGACGAGAGCCATGGGCTGCTTGCTGTCGTCAGCGGCCACGTCCGAATCTCGGCGCCCGGTCCAGAGGGCCGGTCGGAACTGGTGATGAATCTCATTGGCCCGGACGAGGTTTTCGGTGAGATCGCTTTGCTCGATGATGGGCCCCGGACGGCCGACGCGATCGCGGCGACCCGCTGTTGCCTGCTGCTGCTCGAACGGCGCGACCTGCTGCCTCTTTTCGATGACTTCCCCGTTCTGGCAGTCCGATTGCTCGCAATCCTGAGCGGACGACTGCGCCGGACAAGCCAGCAATTAACGGATCAAGCCTTCGCAGGCGCAGAACAGCGTCTGGCCAAGGTGCTGATCACGCTGGCCGGTGGCTCGGACCGGGATGGCACTCGTGTCCTGACCACCCAACGCGAACTCGGGCATATGGTCGGTCTCTCGCGAGAGGGCACCAACCGGCATCTCTCAGCTTGGCAGCGGAAGGGTTATATCTCTCTGGTGCCGGGCGCCTGCACGATCTACGACCACAAAGCCTTGCGGAAGATCGCGCAAGGCCATACGGCAAGCGAGATCTGACTCGCATGGCACCCGATTTCCACCTCAGATTGCACAGGATTTTCGCCCTGAGTATTCGTATGTCTTGAGGCGCATGCACGAACCGCGTGTATTCACGTCAGTCTCTTCCAGATCCGTACGCGTCTGTGCCCGCATCGCGGAGCGAATGTGAGGCGCATCACACCTCCCACAACCGGGATCTGATTAGGTAAGTCGCATTCACGACGCGGAGGCCGTCGATGCTGCGCTTCCTGCTGGACCTGCTAGTGGCACAAGCCCGGATTCGGAGCAGTCACCGCATTCTGCTGCATTTCACCGATCGTGAACTGGAGGATGTCGGCTTATTGCGGATCAACATACCCGACCGACCATGATGATGGCAGCCGCGCCGGCTGCACACCACCAAGGTTCCAGTTCTTGCGGGATTGCGCGCGCTGGGGCGCAGTTTTGATGTCGCAGCAGGATGGTCAAGAGCCTGCGCTGTAGATCCTGCGGCGGCGTTTCTGCATTGGGTCCACAAGCCTTGACCAGTGCCCCAGAACAGTCGATCGCGTGCCGCACAGCATCGTTCCTCTCAGAACGGAGGCACAAAACGCATGCTGCGCCCGATGTATCAGGCGAAGACAATCCCTAACCGCCCAGCGGGTTCGTTTGCCAGTTGTTAACCTATCCACCCCCTCCTGCGCGGTCACGAAGTCGTGGCTCGAAGTGCAGGTCGATGGTGTTGACGTTCGCTGACCGTTATCGCGCGGCGCTCTTTGCCGGGATGGCGCTCTCGATGCCGGCCGCGGCTGGCCGCGCCGAGGGTGTCGCCTGGAGTCTCTATTCAGACAAATCGACCAGCATCACCATCCCCTACACCTCCCCCATCGTCTTCGCGGCGACGAAACCCGATGGTTCACCCAACGCAGGTGCGACGCTGAGCATCAGCTTCGGCTCGAGCAACACGTCGAGCCCCTTTCAGGTCGATACAGGGTCCACCGGCATCGCCATCGGCAAAGATTCGGCAGCGTGGCAGCCCGCTCCTGGCCAACGTCCCATTGGACCAGGAATGATCAATTACAGCAGCAGCAACCGCTACTTATATGGTGATCTCTATGAGATGACCGTCAACCTCTACGACCCGGACAAGCAACAGTTCGTCGCCTCCACCCGTGTCCCGATATTGCGGGTGACGTCGGAAACGAAGAACGGGATTGCCGTGACCGGTCCGATCACCACGCAGATGTTCGGTATCGGCTTCGGCCGCGAGGCGTCCGGCTTTCCGAATGGAACGCCCGACGCCAATCCGTTGCTCAATATCGATTGGATCGCCACGGGCGACGCCTCCAAGCTTGTACGCGGCTATATCGTTACCCAGAAAGGCATCGAGCTTGGCCTGACGGCTGCCAATACGCGGGGGACGACGTTCCTGAGACTGACCGCCGGTCCGAATGCCGGGACGGCCATCGAATGGCAGATGACACCGGGTGACCTGCAGGCCGGGGGCGCCATCGGTTCCGGGACCGTTCTGCCCGACACCGGCGTCTACACGGCCTATATCAAGCTCCCGGATGGCAGCAGCATCAAAGACGGCGAGAACATCCCCAAGGGAACGCTCGTGACCGTCTACATGCCGGGGCGTACGAGCCCGCCCGTGGCTCTTTACAGCTTCAGGGTCGGCGACACGAACAATCCGCTCGCCCCCGTCGGCGACGTCTTTGCCGAGAGTAAGAAGACCGGCGACACCGGCGCAACCTACATCAACACGACGATCACCATCCTTCGTGGCTTCAATCTTATCTATGACGCCGATAGCGGGTTCGCAGGTTACCGGCGCATTGCCCCCGAAAGCGCGGATCTCATCGCCCGGCCGATGATCGCGCTGCAGGGCAACTTGAGCCTGGCCTCTCAATTCACGACCGGCCTCCCCGTGTTCCTGATGGGGACGACAGCCCTGACGCCGCTGGATGCCGCGAATTTGAGCGGCGACATTTCCGGGCCCGGCGGCCTGATCAAGACCGGGCTGGGCACGCTGGAACTCGCCGGCACCAACACCTATGCCGGCGGCACCGCCGTCTACGGCGGCACGCTGGCCGTCTCCCGCGACGCCAATCTCGGCGCCGCCGGCACCGGCCTCACCCTCGGCAGCGGCACCCTTGAGGTCCTCACGGACGGCTTCACCACCGCCCGCCCCTTCACCCTCGCCGGCGCCGGCACCCTGCAGATCGACCTCGGCACAGCCACCTTCGCCGGCGCGATCGCCGACGGCAGCCAGCCGGGCACCCTCGTCAAGACCGGGCCCGGCACCGCAATCCTGTCGGGGGCCAACACCGTCACGGGCGGCGCCATCGTCGGCGCCGGCACCCTGGCCCTGACCGCCACCGGCAGCCTCACCGCCCCGGTCCTCGTCGGTGCGGGCGCAAGCTTCCTCAATGCCGGCCTCGTCTCCGGCAGCATCGCCAATCTCGGAACCCTCGCCAACAGCGGTACCCTCACGGGCGGCCTGACCAATGCCGGACTGACCCTCAACACCGGCACGATCATCGGCGGCGCGACCAACAGCGGCTCCCTGAGCAACGCCGGCACGATCGTCGGGGCCGTGGCCAACAGCGGCTCCTTGAGCAACGCCGGCACCCTCACGGGCGGGCTGACCAATGCCGGCCAAGCGCTCAATACCGGCACTCTCGCGGGCGGCGTGGCCAACAGCGGCCTCCTCGCCACCAGCGGCACAATCGGCGGCGGCCTGACCAATGCCGGCACCGTGCTGGCCAGCGCCGGCCGCATCGACGGCGCCATCGCCAACAATGCCGGCCTTCTCGCCGTCTCCGGATCGGTCGCCAGCACCGGCACCTTCGCCAACGCCGCCGGCGCCACGCTGGCCGTCATAGGCGGAGGCAGCTACAGCCTCGTCGGACCGCTCAGCAATGCCGGCACCGTCATCCTCGCCCCCACCGCCAGCCTCACCGCGCCCGCGGGCCTCAGCAATGCAGGCCTCATCACGAGCGACGGCAGCCTCACCACCAACCTGACCAACACCGGCCTCGCCCAGCTCTCCGGCCAGCTCAACGGCGCGCTGATCAACCAGGGCCTCCTCCAGATCACCGGCCCGCTCGCCGGTCTCACCAGCCTGACCAATACCGGCGCACTCGACCTCAACGGCGGCGCCCTCGCGGTCCCGAGCCTGTCGGGCACCGCCACCGCCGTTCTGGGCAACGGCAGCCTCACGGTCACGGGTGCGGCCTCCTCGGCATACGCCGGCGCCATCCTGGAGACGGCGAGCGCGACCAGCCTGACCAAGGCCGGCACCGGCACGCTCACGCTCACCGGCCTCGGCCGCTTCTCCGGCCCGACCACGATCCAGGCCGGCACGCTCTCCCTCAACGGGCTCTGGACCTCGCCGGTCACGGTCGCGGCTGTCGGCACCCTGCGCGGCATCGGCACCGTCGCGGCCCCGGTCACGGTCGCGGGCGCCCTGCGGCCGGGCAACTCCCCCGGCACGCTCACCGTGCTCGGCCCGGTGGCGTTCAACCCCGGCAGCAGCCTCGGCCTCGACATCGACGGACCGGGCACCGGCACCGGCGCGGGCAGCTACGCCCGGCTCCTGGCGCTCGGGCCCACCGGCACGGTCGCGGCCAGCGGCACCCTGGTGCCGGTCCTGCGCGGCATCACCGGGAACGCCACCAACAGCTTCACTCCGGCGCTCGGCCAACGCTTCGGCGTGCTCAGCGCGCAGGCCGGGCTGTCGGGCTCCTTCACCGGGCTCGCCCAGCCGGCGGCGGGCCTGGCGGCCGGCACGCGCTTCGACGCGCTCTACGCCGCCACCGGCCTCGACCTCGTGGTCACGCCCGCCGCCTACGGCAACCTCGCCGGGCTCGGCCTCGCCCAGTCCGGCAACGCCCGGGCGGTGGGCGCCGCCCTCGACCTGGCGCGCCCGGAGGCCGGCACCCGGCCGGACGCGGCACGAGCGCGGGTGTTCGACCCGCTCTACGCGGCCGGCCCGGCGACCCTGCCGGCCGGCCTGGCGAGCTTGTCAGGCCAGAGCTACGGCGACGCGCTCATGGCCGATCTCGCCGCGCGCCGGCTGCTGGCCGACACGATCGACCGGCACCAGCGTGGCCTGGGCGGCGGCGCGAGCGCGTTCAGCGCGGGCGATCCGGGCCTGGGTCCGAACCGCACGGCGCTGCAGGTGCGCGGCGGCGCCGGGGCGGCGGAGCGGCCGCTGGCTGCGGGCGAGGGCCGGGTCTGGGCCGACGCGCTGTACGGGTTCGGCGCGCGCGCCGGCGACCGGGCGGCGTCGGGCGCCGGGTTCGACGCGGGCGGGCTGCTGATGGGCGTCGACCGGCAGGTCGGGGCGGACACGCAGGTGGGCGGCGCGTTCAGCTACCTGCGCGAGGGCGGCACGTCGCGGGGCGCGGGGCTGGGCCGATTCACCACCGACAGCTACGGCGGCAACCTGTACGCGAGCACGCGCCTGGGCGCCGTGGTGCTGCGGGGCACGGCGGGGGTGTCGTACGCGGACGGTCGGATCGACCGGACGGTGGCGCTGGGCACGGCGGTGTCGCAGGCGAGCGGCCTGTCGTCCGGCTGGAACGGCGGGGTGTCCGGCTTTGCCGGCTACGCGCTGGCGGTGGGTCTTCCGGTGGAGGTCGTGCCGGAGGTGGGCTTCAGCTACGATCGGCTGACACGGGGCCGGGCGTCCGAGCGGGGCGGGCTGGTCAACCAGGGCTTCGGCGGCCAGGGGTTCGCAGTGGCGGATCTCGACGCGGCGCGCAGCCTGGTCGGCGGGCGGGTGACGAGCGTGGCGTTCGCGGGGGTCGAGGACCTGCGGCTGGAGGGTCGGGCGTACTGGGCGCACGAGCTGGCCGACACGGCGGCGGTGACCCGGTCGAACCTGTTCGGGGCGGCGTTCTCGGGGCGGACGAGCGCGCTGGGCCGGGACGGCGCGGTCCTGGGCGTGAGCGTGACGGGGGCGGTCGCCGAGGGCGTGCAGCTGTCGGTGGGCTACACCGGCGATGTCCGCCCCAGCGCCACCGCCCAGGTGTTCTCCGCCGGCCTGCAGGCCGCGTGGTGAACACCGACGACCCGGGCCGGCCAGCACAGCGAGACCGCAGGAGCGTGAGCCGGATCCGGGCGATTGGCTGACTGCCACCTTCGGAGAGCTTCCGAGAGCGGCAGCCGTAACGATGCCGAACGGCGCGGCCCCGGGGTGTCAGGCCCGGCACCCCATTGAGGTTCGCCGGAAAGCGCATCTACGCCACCAAGACGCAGGCAGCGATCCGCGACGGGAAGCCCTGCTGGCCACGGCACTCGTCGAGGCGCAGATTCAGCCGGCCGACCGGTTCCGGGTGAGCCCGTCGCAGGTGGCCGGCTCTGCACGGGCCGGGGAGGCGGTGCTCACCCTCTGCGCGGCCCCGGAGGTGCGGCAGGGCGGCCCGCGCTCCTGCCGATCCCGCATGCCGTGCCGGGCCGGCCCGGCGACAGGCCCCATGGCCAGGACACATCCGCCGCAAGTCATGCCTGCGCCCCGGAGCGCACCTGCGCGCTACGCACGCGCACGACGATTAATCCGCCCGGTGGGGTGGCGCGCCTGAATTTTCCTCATCTGCAGCTTTTCAACGGCCACATCCGCACAAACTGTAATGATCGTCCGGGATTCATCAGAGCCACAGCTTGACGGCTCGTCCTGGATCAAAGAGATCTGCCCGTCAGAGTGCCACGGTGAAGGGCACGCCGCGCAAGCGGAAGCTTGGAGAGGAAACGATGGTCTTCGCAGGTCGCGCGGCAGCCGCGGTGCTGTTGTTCACGCTATTATCGACCTCCGCAAGGGCTGCGGACCCGATCAAGATCGGGCTGACCGGCCCCTATACCGGCGGCTCGTCTTCGATGGGCGTCTCGATGCGCGACGGCGCCAAGCTCGCCGCCGCCGAGATCAACAAGGCCGGCGGCGTGCTCGGTCGCCCGATCCAGCTCGTCGAACGCGACGACGAGGCCAAGAACGAAGTCGGCGCGCAGGTCGCGCAGGAACTCATCAACAAGGAAAAGGTGGTCGCCACCGTCGGGTTCATCAATACCGGCGTCGCGCTCGCGGCCCAGCGCTTCTACCAGGAGGCCGAAATCCCGGTCTTCAACAACGTCGCCACCGGGACGATCATCACCAACCAGTTCAAGGAGCCGGATTACGAGGCGAACTACGTCTTCCGGAACTCCGCCTACGACGTGCTCCAGGCCGGCCTGATGGTCGACGAGGCCCTCGCCCAGGGCCACAAGAAGATCGCGGTCCTAGCGGACTCGACCAATTACGGGCAGCTCGGGCGCGAGGATATCGAGAAGTATCTCGCCACGAAGAACGTGAAGCCCGTCGCGGTCGAGAAGTTCAACATCAAGGACGTCGACATGACGGCCCAGCTGCTCAAGGCGCAGCAGGCCGGCGCCGAGGTGATCCTCGCCTACGGGATCGGGCCGGAGCTGGCCCAGATCACCAACGGCATGGCCAAGCTCGGCTGGAAGGTGCCGATGATCACCAGCTGGCCCTCCTCGATGCAGAGCTTCATCGATATCGCCGGCGCGAACGGCAACGGCGTGATCATGCCGCAGACCTTCATCGAGGATCAGACCCTGCCGAAGCGCAAGGCGTTCCTGGAGAACTACTACAAGACCTACGGCGTCACGAAGATCCCGACCCCCGTGGCCGGTGCTCAGGGCTACGACTCGATCTACCTCCTCGCCGCGGCGATCAAGCAGGCCGGCGGCACCGACGGCGTGAAGATCCGCACCGCCCTCGAGAACCTGAACGAGAAAGTCGAGGGCGTGGTCACGACCTACGACAAGCCCTTCACCGCCAAGGACCACAACGCGATCTCGCGCAACATGGTCGTGTTCGGGAAGGTGCAGGACGGCAAGATCGTCTACGCCAAGGACGAAGACGCCAAGAACGCGGGCGTCGTCCGCGTCAAGGAGAAGTCCTCGAACTGAGGTCCCGCACGGCCGCGCGGGCTTGCCTCGGCGCGGCCGTCTGCGAACTGCCCAGCGATCCCGCGGCGTCCGCTGCGGGATCGGCCGCCCCTCCGGTGACAGTAGACCCATGGCCATCCTGCTTCAGCTCATCGCTTCAGGCGTCGCGGTCGGCATGATCTACGCCGCCATCGCCTTCGGCTATCAGCTCACCTTCGCGACCTCGAAGACGCTGAATTTCGGCCAGGGCGAGGCGCTGGCGCTCGGGGCCCTGTTCGGCCTGACCCTGGTGCCTTTCATCGGCTATTGGTTGATGATCCCCCTGGTCCTCGTCTTCGGCTTCGCCCTCGGGGCCGTGGTCGAGCGCCTCGGCGTGCGCCCGGCCGTGAAGATCAAGTCCGAGTACGGGTGGATCATGGCGACGATCGCACTCGGCATCATCTTCAAGAACGTCGCCGAGAACGTCTGGGGCCGCGATGACCTGAAATTCCCCTCGCCGCTCCCCGAGGCCGCCCTGCAGGTCGGCGGCGTGCGCATCCTGCCGATGGAGCTGCTGATCGTCGCGGGCGCACTGCTGATGATGCTCGCGGTCGAAATCTTCAATCGCAAATCGATCTGGGGAAAGGCGGTCGTCGCAACCTCCAACGACATCGACGCCGCCGGCCTGATGGGCATCAACACCCAGAAGGTGATCACCCTGTCCTACTCGATCAGCGCGATGACGGCGGCCTTCGCGGGCGTGCTGGTGGCGCCCGTCACCCTGACCGGCGCCACGATGGGCTCCGTGCTGGCGCTGAAGGCCTTCGCGGTGGCGATCATCGGCGGCCTCGAATCCGGCCTCGGCGTCATCGTCGGCGGCCTGATCCTGGGCGTCGCGGAGACGCTGACCGGCTTCTACATCTCGACCGGCTACAAGGATGTGCCGGGCCTGATCCTGCTCCTCGTCGTCCTCTCCATCCGCCCCGTCGGCCTGTTCGGCAAGGCGGTCATCAAGAAGGTCTGAGCTTGACCTCCCGCGCATCCTTCACGGCAGCCTGAGCCATGGCGCAGACCCTCGCCCCCGCCGAAGCGCCCGCCCCGGCCGCCGCTCCGAGCCTGTCGCGCCACATCGGCGTCCTCGGCGCCGTGCTGCTGGTGGTGTGCCTCGCCGCCTTCCCGCACGTGGTCACGAGCTCGTACTACATCCACCTGATGGTGGTGATCGCCATCTACGCGATCCTGATCCTCGGGCTCGACATCGTGGTCGGCTATACCGGGCAGGTGAGCCTCGGCCATGCCGGCCTGTTCGGCGTCGGCGCCTATTCGGCGGCGGTCCTGTTCCTCCACTTCAAGCTGGGCCTGTGGTGGGGCATCCTGGCCGGAATCGGCGTCACCTCGGCCTTCGGCGTGCTGCTTGCCGTGCCGGCGCTGCGCGTCACCGGCCCCTATCTCGCCATGGTGACGCTCGCCTTCGGCACCATCGTGCAGATCTTCATCAACGAGCTGACGCCGCTGACGAACGGCCCCCTCGGCATCACCTTGCCGCCGGCCCGGGTCCTCGACTTCTCGCTCCTCGGCCTCCAGGCCCCCTGGGGCGCGGCCGGGCGCAAGCTCGAATTCTACTATCTCGTCTGTCTCGCGCTGCTGGCCACGATCCTGGTCGTCAACCGCGTGGTGCGCTCGCCCTACGGCCGCGCCTTCGAGGCGCTGCGCGACTCGCCGATCGCCTGCGATTGCATGGGCGTCAGCGTCTACCGCTACAAGGTCTACGCCTTCGTGATCTCGGCGGCTTTGGCCGGCCTCGCGGGCGCGCTGTTCGCGTGGTCGGAGCGCTACGTGGCGCCGAACTCCTACGGGTTCGAACTCACGGTGCTGTTCCTGCTCGCCGTCACGATGGGCGGGCGCAAGTCGCGGGCGGGGCCGATCATCGGCTCGGCGATCATCGTGATGATGCCGAACGTGCTCGCCGATATCGGGCTCGTGCGGATCATGGCGGGAATCATCGCCCTCGCAGCTTTGGTCGTGGGCGTCCTCGCCTTCCTGCGCCGCCGGGAGAACCGGTTCGCCCTGCTGGTGCCGGTCGGGCTGTGCCTCGCTTTCTTCCCCGCGACCCTGCTGCTCGAATCCGTCACCGACTTCCGCCTGACGGTGTTCGGCCTGATGATCCTGTTCGTGGTGTACTACCTGCCGGACGGGATCGTCGGCTTCGTCCGCGAGATGATCCCGGCCCTGCGCCCGGCCCACACCGCAGAGGGCAAGAGCCTGCACGCCGAGGGCGCGGCGCTGAGCGTCCAGAGCGGCGGCAAGGGCGCCGACCCGCTGCTCACCGTCGATCAGGCCCTGATGCAGTTCGGCGGCCTCAAGGCGCTCGCCGGCGTCGACCTCACGGTGCGGCCGGGGACGATCCACGGGCTGATCGGGCCGAACGGCTCCGGCAAGAGCACGATGATGAACGTGCTCACCGGCATCTACCGGCCGACCGGGGGCAGCGTGACCCTGGCCCGCGGCCAGGGCACGAAGCGCCTCGACGGGCGCACCCCCTCCGAGATCGCCGCCGCCGGCGTCGCCCGCACCTTCCAGAACGTGCAGCTCTTCCGCGAGATGACGGCGCTGGAGAACGTGCTGGTCGGGCTCCACCACAGCTTCCGCGGCACGCTGTTCGACGCGATCCTCGGCACGCCGCGCCGCCGCCGGGAGGAGCGCGAGCAGCGCGCCCGCGCCATGGCGATGCTCGATTTCGTGGGCCTGGGCGCCCTGGCGCAGGTGGAGGCCCGCAACCTGCCCTACGGCAAGCAGCGGCTCCTCGAGATCGGGCGCGCGCTCGCCCTCGACCCGGTCCTGCTGCTCCTCGACGAGCCGGCCGCGGGTCTCACCGCCCCTGATATCGCCGAGCTGACGACGATCATCCGCAAGATCCGGGACGCCGGGATCACGGTGATCCTGATCGAGCACCACATGGACGTGGTGATGGGCCTGTGCGACCGCGTCAGCGTCCTCGATTTCGGCCACAAGATCGCCGAGGGCAGCGCCCGTGAGGTGCAGGCGGATCCGAAGGTGGTCGAGGCCTATCTCGGCAGTCCCGTCGCCGACGAGGAGATGACCCATGCTTGAGGTCACGGGTCTGTCGGCCGGCTACGGCCAGGTCGAGGTGCTGCACGGGCTCGATTTCGCGGTCCCGAAGGGGCAGGTCGTGGCGCTGATCGGCTCCAACGGCGCCGGCAAGACCACGACGATGCGCGCCCTGTCGGGCATGATCCGCCCGCGCTCCGGCTCGATCCGCCTGAATGGCCGGGAGATCGGCGGCCTCGAGAGCCATGACGTCGCCCGGTTCGGCCTCGCGCATTCCCCGGAGGGACGGCGCGTGTTCCCGACGCTCTCGGTCGAGGACAACCTGACGCTCGGCGCCTTCCCCCGGCTGACGGGCTCGCGACCCAAGGGCGACGTCGCGGCCGACCGGGCGCGGGCCTTCGAGCTGTTCCCGCGACTGAAGGAGCGGCGCACGCAGCTCGCCGGCACCCTGTCGGGCGGCGAGCAGCAGATGCTCGCCATGGGCCGGGCCCTGATGCTGCGGCCCGAGATCCTCCTCCTCGACGAGCCCTCGATGGGGCTCGCCCCCAAGCTCGTGGAGGAGGTGTTCCGGATCATCCGCCTCCTCAAGGCCGAGCAGGTGACGATGTTGCTCGTCGAGCAGTTCGCGATGGCGGCGCTCGGCGTCGCCGACCACGCCTACGTGCTGGAGAACGGCCGGATCCGCTTCCAGGGGCCGGCGCAGCAGATGCGCAACGATCCGGCCGTGCGCGCGGCGTATCTCGGCGGCAGCCACTGAGGTCACGGCCCGCCGGGTCGGACCGGCTGACGGGGAGCCAAGGGCCGACAAGCTGGGCCGACAAGCTGGGCCCGCGGCTCGCCCTGCGCATCCTCAAGGCGGAGCGGACGAATGTCGGCCGACATTGCGGCTCCGCTACCCGCGCCGATCGCCAGGGGTGGATGGGCGGCAATCCGCGAAGGGGCCCAGGCCGATTCGGGTGTCTGAGCCCAAAACACCCTCCCGGAGACGGGAGGCAGGGTGACTGGCATCCCGGCGCCAGGAGAGCGCCAAGATTCCGCAAAGGTCCCTGCCGGTCCCCGGTGGACCGGCACCGCGACAGCAGGCTGGCTCCCATACCCGGCCGCGTCGCTAAGCTGCACGAACCTCGTCCAGGAAGCTGCGGACGGCTCGACTGAGGCCGTCGGACCGCACCGCAAGGGTGCGTGCGGCTCCGAGAACCTGCGTCGCCGCCGATCCTGTATCGCTTGCCCCCTCGCGCACCGAGCCGATATGGCCCGTGACCTGCTGGGTCCCGTGTGCGGCCTCCTGCACGTTCCGCGCAATCTCCCGCGTGGCCGCCCCCTGCTCCTCGATCGCCGACGCGATGTGGGTGGCGATGCCGGACATGGCGTCGATCGTGCGGCTCACGCCCTGCACCGCCTCGACCGCGTCGCGCGTGGCAGACTGGATCGCATCGATCCGAGCGGTGATCTCCTGCGTCGCCTTCGCTGTCTGCTCGGCCAGCGTCTTGACCTCTGCGGCCACCACAGCGAAGCCGCGTCCCGCTTCACCCGCGCGCGCCGCCTCGATGGTGGCGTTGAGGGCGAGCAGGTTGGTCTGACCCGCCACGCCCGAGATCAGGCCCGCCGCGGCGCCGATCCGTTCGGCGCTGTCGGACAACTCTCGGATGATGCAGCCCGTCTCCTGCGCGCGCGCGATGGCCGAGGCCGCAATCGCGACCGAATGTGTCACCTGTCCGCTGATCTCCTGAACGGAGGCCGCCATCTCCTCGGTCGCGCTCGCCACCCGCTGCACGTTGCCCGATGTCTGCTCCGCCGCGGCCGAGACGCTGACGGCGAGGGTGTTGGTCTGCGCCGCGATCTCCGTCATCGATGCGGCGGTCGCCTCCATCTCCGTAGCGGCTTCTGTCAGTTCATCGGTGAGCGCACCGGCCTCCCTCTCGAAGCCGCGCGTGATGCGGTCGAGAAGTTCGGCGCGGCGCATCTTGGCGGCGTCGGCTTCGGCCTGCAGCGCGGCCAGCCGGCGCGCCTCGATCCCCGCCTCCTTGAACACCTGGACGGCGTCGGCGATCTGGCCAATCTCGTTCCGTTCGCCCTGATGCGGGATCGCGACGGCGAGATCGCCGGCCGCAAGCTGCCGCATCGGCCCCAGCACGGCGTGGACACTGGCGGCGATGCTGCGCACGATCACTGTCCCGAGCACGGTGGCAAGCACGAGCGCGACCGCGCCGATCGCAAGCATGAACCGCTTGGCACCGGATGCGGTGCTTGTCCCTTGCGCGACCGCCGCCTCCCCCTTGGCATTGTCCAGGGCTACGATCTCTTCGAGAGCCTTGGAGGCCGCCTTGATATGGGGACGGATGCCGATGAGGCTCTCGCGCAGCGCCTGTTCCTTGCGGCCGGTCCGCGAGTGTTCCAGCACGCCGGGGATGGCCGCGAGATAGCGCTGCCATTCCCGGTCGAACACATCGAAGAGTTCACGCTCCCGCGCAGTGTCGATCAACGGCGCGTAATGGCGCATCGCGGCGGCCACGGCCTCTGTCTTCTGTGACAAGGCAGCTTCCTCGGCCTGCATCTGCGCGGCTTCTGGGTAGAGGATGTGGTTGACGACGCTGACGCGCACATCGATGACGTCGCCGCGCAACTCGCTGGCATACCGCACGCTGGGCAGCGTGTTGTTGCCGAGGCTGCTCTGGTCGGCAGCGAGGGTGCCGACCGCATGAAGCCCGACGCCGTCGACGAGAAGCAAACCGGCGATGAGGATGCCGAGTGCGCCGACAAGCCGGTGCTTGATCGAAAGTTTCGAGAACCGAGCGTTCATCGTCCGAGCGCAGCTCCAAAGCGACGTTGAAGTCATGGATGAGCGGCGATAAAATTCAGTTAACTGACCCGGTACTGGATTTCTTTCAAAGCAATCCGCATGAATCAATTTTTGGTTGAACTGACGAAAGTCATTATTCTTCTATAGGTGCATATCCGCTTCACCTAGATCACGGACGCCTGTACCGCTTCCACACGCGACGACACGGATCCAGCAACGCTCTCGCCAGCGTCAGGCTCGCAGACCTCCGGATCTGGCTCAGAGCTTACTGAGGCCACGATCCAAGGTACGGCCCGGCCTGCGCCCGGATCGTGACCCGCTCATGCTCCGTTCAGGCAGGCGGAACGATCGTCTGAACAGCCAAGCTAGAAACAAGTATTTCTGATTTGTAACTACGCATAATTTTGAAGAAATTCGTACAAGCTGGGCCATTAGAAGATTAAAATTAGCTGAATATGCAGTTCAGAGCCGATTAAATCCGTCGCTCCTACCAGCAGTGCCGGAAGGCGATGCGACGCGCCTTCGCCGAACCGACCGGGACAGCGGTCCGGCGGACGGCCGGGCCCTCGGGGCCGCATCGCGGACGGCAGGGGGCGCGACCATGTCAGGGACCGAGCACGACCAAGCGCTTCCGGACCCGGCCGGAGCCGTCGCCGCAGCCTCATCCTGCCCGGCACCCCGCCCGGCGCGACCGGACCGCCGCCCTGGCCGAACGATCGACGACGCGGCGCGAGACCGAATCGGGCGCGGTCTGCGCCTGCACTATGCCGGCGTCCTGGCCCTGCCGATTCCGGACCGGCTCCGGACGCTGCTCGACGATCTCGCCGCCTGCTCCGACACGGAGGCCTCGCAATGACCCTGATGCTGCAAGCCGCTCCCGCGGGGAGCGGATCCGGCCCGGCCCCCTTGGGCGTCGACGCCGAGATGCGCGACCTCCTGCTGGGGGCGATCCCGGCGCTGCGGGCCTTCGCGTTCTCGCTGACCTACGACCTCGACCGCTCGGACGACCTCGTGCAGGACACGCTGGTGCGCGCCTGGGTCAATGCCAACAGCTTCCGCCGCGGGACCAACCTGACCGCGTGGCTGTTCACGATCCTGCGGAACCTGTTCTACTCGGAGCAGCGCAAGCGCAAGCGCGAGGTGGAGGATGCCGACGGCGTCCATGCCGGGCGCCTGACCGCCCTCCCCGAGCAGGAGATCCGGATGGAGATGGCGCAGTTCCAGAGCGCTCTGAACCGCCTGCCGTCGGCCCAGCGCGAGGCGCTGGTCCTGGTCGGCGCCCAGAGCTTCACCTACGAGGAGGCGGCCGCGATCTGCGGCGTCGCCGTGGGCACGATCAAGAGCCGGGTCAGCCGCGCCCGGACGCGCCTGATCGAGGTGCTGGGCATGAACGGCACCGACGATATCGGCCCCGACGCGCAGACCCGGGCGGCCCTGGACGGTCCCTAGACCGCCTTCCGCCGAAGCGGATACGGGTTCGGCGAATTGCGCGTCGAGACAAGGGCCGGGATCCGCGCCGACGGCTACTTGATGAGCTTGACGACGTCGCGGAACCGCTCGTGCCGCGCCGTGCCGAGCCACTCGAACACCACCATCTCGGTGGTGACGATCTCGGCGCCGTGGGCCGCCATGCGGACGAGCGCCGTCTCCCGGTTCTCGATCCGCCGCGAGCCGATGGCATCGGCCACCACGTAGGCGCGGCGCCCGGCCTCGCGCAGCCCGAGAACCGTCTGCAGCACGCAGATATGCGCCTCGCAGCCCGTGACCACGAGATCGCGATCCGCAGGCAGGCGTTCGAGGAAACCCGGCGTCCGGGTGGCGCCGAAGCTCATCTTCGGGACGGCCGTCCCGGCCTCGGGCGCCAGCGCCGGCACGGTCGGCCCGAGCCCGCCGGCATTCTGCTCGGTGACCAGGACCGGAACGTCGAGCAACTGTGCGGCGGCGACGAGGCGGCCGGTATTGGCGATGACCCCGCCCCCCTCGGCGATCGCCGGCATCAGCCGGACCTGGACGTCGATGACGAGGAGGAGCGAACGGGCGGGGTCGATCAGGGGCATCGGTCAGTGAAACCTGAGGACGGGCCCGGTCAAGAACGGGCGAACCCATCCTCGCCGCATCCGAACCGGTTGAGACCGCGTCCACCGGCATGACAGATGCGCGTCAGGACCGCGCTCCCGCTCCGGGTCAGCGCCCGAGCGGCGTGCGATGTCGCCGGGGGCCTTCGTCGCATCGGCGCCACCGGCCGCCTTTCTCGAACCACAGCCGGGCGATGGCATAATCCTGCTTCACGCCCTGGCCGTTGATGGAGCGGACAGCGCGATCTTCTGCGGACATGTTGACGGCCACGCCCTGCGCGGGAGCCGGCTCCGAGCATCTTCGGCAATGCTGATCGCTGCGGCCCCAAATCCAGCCCTTGTCGATTACAGTCGTCCGGGAGCAACGCTACCCGGAACGACTGCACCGAACCGATCGGCGATCTATCCGGGCGCGGCGCGGCTTCATGGACCAAAACGCACACTTGGCCCGCGCTGAGGACTCGCCCCACAGGCCGGCGACGGTTTCGCGCGCGGCGGAGCCCCGTGGGCTTCCCGGGCTTGATCGGGGCGGGATGATCTTCCGGGGCCGGCGACCGGCCCGCGTGATGCCCCTTCGCCAAGCCTGACGGCGCAGCCGCTCGCTCCTCACGGGCTCGCGGTGGCGGCCGTCGCGCGGCATGCCGGATCGCGGGAGCCTGATCGGGTCGAGCGAGCCGCCGGGACCACGTCGCGGCAGGGAAGCACTCCCTAATAGGTCGCGAACAGCCGTGCCACAGCCTCGGGCTCGCTCGTGACGGTCAGCGCCAGGGCGAGCAGGATCCGGGCCTTCTGCGGGGTGAGGTTGTCGGCGCTCAGGATGCCGCGGCTGCGCAGCCGGGAGGTGAGCGGGACCACACCGCTGCCGGCCCGGGTCGACATCACCACCACGATCCCGGCGTCAGCCGCCGCCTCCAGGGCCTCGGCCTCGGCCGGCGGGGTCATGCCGGGAGCGAGACCGGCCGAGACGAGGCCGCGCGCGCCTGCCGACCGGAAGGCCCGGACCGCGGTGCCGTCCGCATCGGCGTACCCATAGGCGATGTCGACCCGCGGCAGCGCGGACAGGGGGCGGATGTCGAAGGGCGTGCCCGGCGCATGCGCGCGCTCGGAGCGGCGATAATAGTGGACGCTGTCGCCGTCGACATGGCCGAGCACACCGAAATCCGGCGTCCGGAACGTCTGGAGCCGGGCGACCGAAGTCTTGGTCACCTCGCGCGCCGCCTGGATCTCATCGTTGAGCACCACCAGCACGCCGCGCCCGCGGGAGGCCGGCGCCGCGGCCGTGCGGATGGCGGCGACAAGGTTGAGCTTGGCATCGGTGGAGAGGGCGCTCATCGGCCGCTGGGAACCGACCAGCACCACCGGCAGGTCGATCGTCAGGGTCAGGCTGAGGGCGTAGGCGGTCTCCTCCAGGGTGGCGGTGCCGTGCCCGATGACGATGCCGGCGAGATCCGGGTGCTCGGCCGCGACGCGCTCGCACAGCCGGACGAGGTCGCGCCACTCGGCGAACCCGATCGCGGGGCTCGGGACCGCCCGGAACGGCACCGGCACCACGGCGGCAACGGTTGCGAGTTCCGGAACCGCGTCCAGGATGGCGCCGGCCTCGAGGCGCCGGTCGGTGGCGCTGTAGTCGAGGATGTCGAGGGCGTCGCGGCCGAGGGACGCGATCGTCCCGCCCGTGCCGATGAACGCGACCTTGGACAATCCGGTCCCCGATCCTGCCGCCATGCCGTGCCTCCCGACCCTGTCCGGTCGCGCCAATGCGAGGGCGGAGTGATGCCGCGTCGCGCGGCCGGGGTCGACCCCGGCCGCGCGCAGACGGGCGATGCATCTGGCGGAACGCCCCCGGCCGGCTGCACGCGCAATGCCGGCTCAGCTCCGGAAGTCGACCAGCAGGGCCGAGATGGTGCTGCTGTTGGTGGTGCCGCTTGCTCCATAGCTGGCGCTGCCCGACCGGCTGCTCTGGAGTTGCTGGATGAAGGTCGAGAGCAGGTCCTTCGCCGACTGCGTGACGGAGGTGGAGGACGAGGTCCCGCTTCCGGTGTCTCCGGATGCAGCGTTCCCCGGCGGCGAGCCGGGTGGGGGCCCGGGCGGCGGGCCGTCTGGACCGGAGACGTCGATGGTGGCGTCGGCGCTCTGGGTGCTCCGGCCGTGGCTGGCGAACAAGTTCTTCAGCTCCGTGGCCTGGTCGGCGGTGAGACTGCCGCTGCTGACCTGATCGGCAATCAGGCCGTCGATCCGGTCCTTCATGGAAGAGGGATCGAGCTTGGCCGGGGTTGTGGCGCTGCCGGAGGCGGAGCTGTCCGACGAAAGGCTCGAATCGATGCTGCTCAGCGCGCTCGTGAGCGCCGTGGAGTCGATGCTGCTGATCGTGCCGGCCGACAGCGCGCTGCCGATCGTGTCGGGCATCTGGATCGTGGGCGACGGAAGCGCCGACCGTCGCCGCGCGGAGAGCTGCGACGTCGCGGTAGACGAGACGGTACTCATGAGGGGACTCGGGTCACGGATGAGCCGGATTCGCCCGGCGACGGGTCCGTGTGCAAATTACCCACGCGGTTCTTAAAGCCGCGTTTCGGGGATCGCCCGGATCCCCGTCGTGGTTCTGGATGCCGGCCGTCCGGAGCCGAGGCGCGACCGGGAACCCCGATCGCGCCGCTCAGAGGCTCGCGGCCATGCGCAGCGGCGTCGATTCGGCCGGGCGCGCCGCGGCCTCGGCGTGGCCGTAGAGGCCGCGGTGCTTCGGGTTCGGCGAGAGCCTGTCGGTCAGGCCGATCACCGTCTCGGCGGCGCCCAGCAGGAGCGCGCCCTCCGGGGCGAGCTGCGCCGCGAGCCGCGCCAGGACGTCCGACTTGGTCGGGGCGTCGAAGTAGATCAGCACGTTGCGGCAGTAGATCACGTCGAACTGGCCCAGCGAGGCGAAGCTGTGCAGCAGGTTGAGCTGCCGGTAATCCACCATGCTGCGCAGGCTCTGCGCGATCTGCCACTGCTCGCCGACCTGCGTGAAGTACTTGATCAGCCACTGCACCGGCAGGCCGCGCTGAACCTCGAAATGGCTGTACAGCCCGAGCTTGGCCTTCTCGATCACCTCGGTGGACAGGTCGGTGGCGACGATCTCCACCTGCCAGCCGGCGAGCCGCGGCGCCGCCTCTTGGAGGAGCATGGCCAGCGAGTACGGCTCCTGTCCGGTTGAGGCCGCCGCGCACCAGATCCGCAGCCGGCGGCGGCCGGCATTGCGCGCCAGCACGTCCGGCAGGAGCGTGTCGCGGAACAGGTCGAAGGGGATCCGGTCGCGGAAGAAGAAGGTCTCGTTCGTGGTCATGGCCTCGACCACGGCCCGCTCGATCGCCCCGTTCTGGCCGAGCTTCAGGGCGCCGATCAGGTCGCCCAGGCTGGCGAGCCCGAAGCGGCGGCAGACCGGAGTCAGCCGACTCTCCACGAGGTAGCGCTTCTCCGGGGTCAGCGCGAGGCCGGAGCGCTGCTTCAGGAAGGTGCGCAGGAATTCGAACTCGAGCTCGGTCATGCCGGCTGCCCCGTGATCAGGGCGCGCAGCGCCGTCGCGAGTTCGGGCAACGGCAGCACAGCCTCGGCGAGCCCGGCCCGCGCGACGCTGCCCGGCATGCCCCAGACCGTGCTGGTGGCCTCGTCTTGGGCGAGAACCGGGCCGCCGGCCTCGGTGAGCGCCCGGGCGCCGTTGGTCCCGTCCGAGCCCATGCCGGTGAGGATCACGGTCGCGGTGGCGGCGCCGAACACCACCGCCGCATCCTTGAACAGGACGTCGACCGCGGGGCGGCAGAAATTCACCGGCGGCCCGTCGGTGAGCTTGATGATCGGGCCGCCGGCCCCGGCGGCCAGCCCCATGTGGCGGCCGCCCGGGGCCACGTAGATGCGCCCGGGCTCGACCCGCTCGTCGGCCTTGCCTTCGGCGGCCGGGATCCCGGTGCGGGTGGACAGGTGCTCGGCGAAGACCGCCGTGAAGATCGGCGGCATGTGCTGGACGATCAGGACCGGCAGGCGCCGCAGGGCGGCCGCGCCGATACCCTCCAGCATCTCGCCCACCGCGCGCGGCCCGCCCGTGGAGGAGCCGATCAGCAGGGCCCGGGGCTGAGTCCGGTTGCGGACCTTGGGCCGCAGCGTGAACGGGGTTGCCGGGCGCGGCGTGGCCGGGGCCGGATGCGCGGCGGCCGCGGGCACGGGCGCAGGCGCGGCATGGTGGCCCGGAGCATGACCCGCGGAAGCGGAGGCCGGGCGCCGGGTCCGCGTGCGGGCCGAGCCGAACACGCGGACGCGCTCGATCAGCTCGACCCGGAACGTGTCCGAGGTGGTGACGCCGCGGCTGCTTTCGGGCTTGGCGATGTAGTCCACCGCCCCGAGGGCGAGGCATTTCAGCGAAATGTCGGCGTTGCGCGTCGTCAGCGTCGACATCATCACGACCTGCACGCTCGGGCTCATGGCGAGCATGCGCGGCAGCGCGGTCGTGCCGTCGAGTTCCGGCATCTCGATGTCGAGCAGAACCACGTCCGGGTCGTGCTTGGCCATCAGCTCGAGGGCGATCCGGCCATTCGAGGCCGTGCCGACGAGCTCGAACCCGGCCTCGCCGATCCACCGGGCCACGAGGCCGCGCACCACGGCGGAATCGTCGGCGACCAGAACCCGGATCGCGGTGGCCGATGAGGTCGTGCTCTGGTTTGGCGGCGTACGCAGCGGGGCAACCGCGGGACTCAGGGCCATGATGATTGCCTCGGGTGCAGGGTCGCGGGGCTAGGATCGCGGGGCTAGGGCCGCGGGTCGGGAGGCTTGCGATCAGGCCGCGTCGGCGACGAGTCCGACCTGTTCGAGCTTGGCCTTCAGGATGTCGCGGTCGAAGGGCTTCATGATGTACTCGTCCGCCCCCGCCCGGAGGGCGCGGGCGATGGCCCCGACATCATTCTCGGTGGTGCAGAACAGGACCTTCGGCACGCCCCCGCCCTCGCTCTGGCGCAGGGCCTGGAGGAACGCGTAGCCGTCCATGTTCGGCATGTTCCAGTCGAGCAGGATCGCGTCGGGCATGCTGGCCGCGCAGGCTTCGAGGGCGGCGCTGCCGTCCTCGGCCTCGCTGACATTCATGCCGAGATCCTCGATGATCCGCCGGGCGACCTTCCGGATCACCGCGGAATCGTCCACCACCAGGCAGGTGGTCTCGTGCGGCGCCTTCATCGACCTCTCCCTCAAGCCGCCTTGGCGCCGGCGGGCGTGAAGCCGAGGAGCGCGTCCACGTCGAGGATGACCAGGAGCCGCCCGTCGAGGCGGTGGACGCAGATGGCGAGATCGCGGAAGCGCGGATCCAGGTTGATCGGCACCGCCTCGCGGCTGTCGGCCCCGAGCTTGAGCACCTCGCCGACGCCGTCGACCACCAGCGCGAAGGTCTCGCCGGCCTGCTCAAGGCCGATCGCCATCTTCGGGCTGGCCTTGGTGCCGTCCGCCTCGGCCTCCGCGTCGGGCAGGCCCAGGCGCCGGCGCAGGCTCATGGCCGTCACGACCCGGCCGCGCAGGTTCAGGAGGCCTACGATCTCGGCCGGCGCAAGGGGGACCGGCGTCACGCCCGAGGGCACGAAGACGTCGTGGACCCGCTCGATCGCCAGCCCGAACAGCGTCTCGCCGACATAGACCGTGACGAAGTCGTCGGTGGCGCCGGTCTCGACGCCGTTTGTGGGGGCGCCGCTGGTGTTGGCGTTGGCAGCCTGCATCGGAACTCTCCGGATTCGTTCGTCGCGATCGTCGCGATCGGCGTGGGGCGGGCGGCGCAGAGGCTCAGGCGGCTTTCGACACCGTCGCGGCGCCGATCTCGGCCAGCGCCGAGATCAGGCCGCTGCGATCGAACTTTGCCACGAGATCGCTGATCGCCAGGGACCGGGCCTGTTCCACCGCGTCGGCACCGATCGCGCCGGTGAGGCCGATCACCGGAAGACCGGCGAGACGCGGCTCGGCGCGCCGCATGGCGGCGACGAGATCGAAGCCGCTGCGGCCCGGCATCTCCAGGTCGGTGACCACCACCTCGATCTGCGGATCGGACTGGAGGGCCGCCAGCGCCGCATCCGCGCTCGCCGCCGTGATCACCTGGTAGCCCGCCGCCTTCAGCACCGGGCTCAGCATGTCGCGGAAGAAGGCCGAGTCGTCGACCAGCAGGATCGTGGAGATCTGCTCGGGCCGCTTCAGGCCGCGCGCCCAGTCGTCGTAGGCCAGCGGCAGGAAGTGGGCGATGTTGATGATGTCGGTCGCCCGGCCCCGCAGGACCGCCGAGCCGATCAGGTCCGACCGGTCCGCCGCGATCTCGATGTCCAGGCGCTCCTCGACGATGTCGACGATCTCGTCGACCACGAGGCCCATGGCGCGCTCGCCGTCGGAGAACACCACCAGGGCCTGCGTCCCCTCCGACTTGATGGTGATCGCCGCGTCCGCCGGGACCAGCGGCATCAGGCGCCCGCGGTACTGGATCAGCGCGCGGCCGCCGAGCCACTCGACCTTGGCGCACTCGATCTCCTCGAGGCGGGTGACCAGCGACAGCGGCACTGCCTTGAAGCTGCCCTGGCCGCCCTTGAACACCAGGAGCGTGGTCTTGGTGTCGGCCATCTCCACCGCCTCGTCGGCGTCGGCGTCGATGTGGCCGCCGCTGCCCTGGACGCCCTGCGCCACCTGACGGGCCACGCCGTTGGGATCGACGATCAGCACCACGGCGCCGTCGCCGAGGATCGTGTTGCCGGCAAACATCGGGATGTGCCGCAGCTTCACCGACATCGGCTTCACGACGATCTCCTCCGTGTGGAAGACCTCGTCGACGAGGATGCCGAAGCGCTCGCGCCCGACCTGGGCGACCACCACGAAGCCCGCCTGATCCGTCTCCGCGCCCGGGCTCGACTGCCCGAGCAGGCCGGTGAGCGAGACGATCGGCAAGAGCCGCTCGCGCAGGCGCAGCACCGGCGCGCCGTTGATGTGCTCGACCCGCTGCGCCCCGGCATCGACCCGCACCAGTTCCAGCACGGCCACCTGCGGCAGCGCGAAGCGATGCTCGCCGGCCCGCACGATCAGGGCGGCCACGATGGCCAGCGTCAGCGGGATCTTGATGGTGAAGGTGGTGCCGCGACCCGCCGTGGTGGCGATGTCGATCAGGCCGCCGATGGTCTCGATGTTGGTCTTGACCACGTCCATGCCGACGCCGCGGCCCGAGACCGAGGTCACCGCCGCCGCCGTCGAGAAGCCGGCGTGGAAGATGAACTTGGCGACCTGGGCGTCGGTCATCCGCTCGATATCGGCCTGAGAGGCGAGGCCGCGCTCCGCCGCCTTCTTGCGGATCGCCGCGAGGTTCAGGCCCTTGCCGTCGTCGGCGATCTCGATCGTGATCGTGCCGCCCTCGTGGTAGGCGGCAAGCCGGATCGTGCCGCGGGCGGGCTTACCCGCCGCCACGCGCTCGGCGGTCGATTCAAGGCCGTGATCGGCCGAGTTGCGGACCATGTGGGTCAGCGGGTCCTTGATGACCTCAAGGACCTGCCGATCGAGCTCGGTCTCGTTGCCGACCATCACGAGGTCGATCTGCTTGCCGAGTTCGGCCGAGAGGTCGCGCACCACGCGCGGCAGCTTCTGCCACGCATTGCCGATCGGCTGCATGCGCGTCTTCATGACGCCTTCCTGCAGCTCGGCGGTGACGTGCGACAGGCGCTGCAGCGGGACCTTGTAGCTCGAATCCTCGTGCCGGCGGGCGATCTCGAGGAGCTGGTTGCGGGTCAGCACCAGCTCCGAGACCATGGTCATCAGGTGCTCGAGCGTGTCGACGTTCACCCGGATCGTCTGGTTCTTGGCGGCGGCCGCCGTCTCACCCTCGGCGCCCTCAACCTTCTCGACGCGGGCCGGCTCGGGCTTCTCGGCCTCGACCGGTTCGGCCTTCGCTTCGATCTTCGCTTCGATCTTCACCTCGGCCTTCGGCGCCGTCGGGGCGACGGCTGCCGGAGCGGCGGGTGCCGGCGTCGGAGCCGGAGCCACGGGGGCCGGCGGCGCGAGGAAATCGGATTCGTCCGGCCCCGGGGCGGACATGAAGGCGGCCTCCAGATCTTCCAGGGAGACCTCGCCGGGCTTCAGCTCGCGGACCACCGGATCAGGCAGGATCGGCTCCGGCGGCGGGGCGGCGGCCACGGGCTCGTGCGGCCCCTCGGACATGCGCTCCAGGGCGGAGATGAGGTCGTCATCCGAGCCGGAGGGCTCCGTTCCGGTGGCTTCCAGATCGGCCAGGATCGCCTTGAGCCGGTCCAGCGTGAGCAGGATCAGGGTGACGGAAGCCGAGGTGGCGGGCAGCCCGTCGCGGAAGCGGCCCATCAAGGTTTCCGCGGCATGCGCCAAGGCTTCGAGCCGCGGGAGGCCGAGAAATCCGCAGGTTCCCTTAATCGTGTGCACGAGACGGAAAATGTTCCGTAGAATCGTCTCGTTGTTCGGATCTTGCTCGAATCGCACCAGTTCTGCATCGACCGTGTCGAGATGCTCCCCGCTCTCGGTCAGAAACTCGCGAAGCAGGTCGTCCATAGTCGCTACTCGTTACGCGGAGAAGGTCTCGCGCAACCTACTTACTGGCGCGGGGTTAGGGAAGCGTTTCCATCGGCCCCGCGTTTTGGTTTTTCAGAATTTCAGGCCAGCGCCGTGTCCGAAGCCTCGCCGCCAGGAATTTCGGGCACGCTGATCACTGTGGGTGCGGCGGTGATAGTCACTTCATCGCCATCGATGGCGAATCGCACATCCATGGCGGCGGCCCGCGCCACGAGGCCCGCGTAGAACGGCAGGATGCCGTGGGCATCGACGGTGCCGCTCTCAGGGCTTCCGGCCATCAACTCCTCCACATGGGGCGGGATGCGGGCGTGCGAGCCCTTGGCCTTGAGCACGAGCGTGGGTGCCTCGGCATCGCCGGAGACGACGACGTCGATCAGGCCGCCCCGGGGAATCGCCGAGGTGGCGACCATCACGAGGTTCAGGAGAAGCTTGACCTTGTTCTTCGGGAACAGGGCCTGCGGCGCGCTCCAGGTCAGCTTGGTCTTCTCGTCGGAGAACATGCCCTTGGCCACGCTTTCGGCGTCGGCGAGGTCGATCGAGGCACCGGCCGAGCCCGCGGCCCCGAAGGCGATGCGGGCGAATTTCAGCCGCGCCGAGGCCTGACGGGCACTCTTGCCGATCAGCTCCAGAGCGAAGGTCCGCATCGATTCGTCCTGGTCGTCCTCCAGGACCTCGAGCCCGTTCACGATCGCGCCGACAGGGCTGATCACGTCGTGGCAGACGCGGGAGCAGAGCAGGGCGGCGAGGTCGAGGCCGTCGAGATTCAGGGTGGGCGAGGTCGGGGAGGACATGGTGCGCTCCGGGCGGGCGGATCTGAAATGCGGACGTCTGCGGGCCGGGGACCCGGTTGGGGCTGCCGGTTCCCGGCCGCCCGATTCTCGGCCGCCCAGTTCTCGGCCGCCCCTGCGGCGATCGAGTCGCCCGAAGGAATCCCACACGGCCTGCGGGTCGGACCGGGGGCGACGACCGGTCCGCACGGATAGACGCCACGGCCGGCTTTGAAAAGCGTTACCGAACAGGACGGAGGGCCGGGCGCCTCCCGATTCCGCGTCGGAACCCGGCGCAAGACATCATGCGCGCGGGGCCGGACAGCGGCGGCCCGGATCGGCTATGATGCCGCCCCGTCGCGCCAGGGAGGATGCGGCATGAGACACGAGATCGATCCTTGGAACGGATCGGCCGCCGCCAGCCGGTGGATCCCCGGGCGCGACGCCCGGCAGGCACGCTGACGCGGGGAAGGCCCGATGCAACCTGCCCCGACCCTGCGGGAAGCCCTGGCCCCCCGCCTCCGCCTCGCCGATCCCGCCACCGCGCAGGCCCGGCTCGCCGAGATCGCCCCAGCCCTCCCGGCCGGCTTCCTGACGCCACCCTGCCGGGACCTGCTCCTCGGCCTCGCGGACCACTCGCCCTTCCTCTGGCGGGCGGCCACCCGGTCGCCGGACCGGCTCGTCGCCCTGCTGGAGCAGCCGCCGGACGCCGCGAGCCACGCCATCATCGCCCGGCAGCGCGCGGTCGGCACGGCCTGCGGGGCGACTCCCGACCTCGCCGAGGTCGGCCGGCGGCTGCGCGCCAACCGGGAGGAACACGCCCTCCTGGTCGCGCTGGCCGATCTCGGCGGCGGCTGGGACCTCGACGCGGTGACCCGGGCCCTGTCGGCCTTCGCCGACGCCTCGGTGAGCGCGGCGGTCGAGGCGCTGCTCCGTCAGGGAATCGCGGCCGGTCGGTACCGGCCCGCGGATCCGGAGACGCCGCAGGACGGGTCCGGCCTGATCGTCCTGGGTCTGGGCAAGCTCGGCGGCTGCGAGCTGAACTATTCGAGCGACATCGACCTCGTCGTCTTCTACGAGGCCGAGCCCGCCGCCGCGGCGACCGGCGGCGATCCGAAGCCCTTCTTCGTCAAGCTCGCGCAGGGGCTGGTGAAGCTCCTGGCCGACCGGACCGCCGACGGCTACGTCCACCGCATCGACTACCGGCTGCGGCCGGATCCGGGCTCGACCGCGGTGGCGCTCTCCACTGGCTTCGCCTTCGACTATTACCAGACGCTCGGCCAGAACTGGGAGCGCGCGGCCTTCATCAAGGCGCGGCCGATCGCCGGCGACATACCGGCCGGCGCGGCGTTCCTGGCGGAACTCGCGCCATTCATCTGGCGCCGGCACTTCGATTTCCCGGCCATCGCCGAGATCCACGCCCTGAAGCGGCAGATCCACATGGTCCGCGGCCACGAGACCATCGCGGTCGGCGGCCACGACATCAAGATCGGCCGCGGCGGCATCCGGGAGATCGAGTTCTTCGTCCAGACCCAGCAGCTCGTCTTCGGCGGCCGCAAGCCCGCCCTACGGGGCCGCCGCACCGTCGCGATGCTCGCCGAACTCGTCGCGGAGGGCTGGATCGACGGGCAGGCCCGGGACGAGCTGAGTGCGGCCTACGCGTTCCTGCGCACCCTCGAGCACCGGATCCAGATGATCCGGGACGAGCAGACCCAGCGCCTGCCCACCGGGACCGAGGCGCTGACCGCGCTGGCCCTGTTCGCGGGCTTCCCAGACCTGCCGGCCTTCGAGGCGGCCCTGCTCCATCATGCCGGCCGCGTCCAGGCGCACTACGCTCTCCTGTTCGAGGCCGGATCGGAGGCCGGCGCGGACGGAGCCGCCCTGGTCTTCGGTGAGAGCGAGCCGGATCCCGAGACCCTGGCGCGGCTCGGCGCCTTCGGGTTCCGGGATCCGCCCCTGGCCTGGGGGACCGTCCAGGGCTGGCATCTCGGGCGCCGCCCGGCCCTGCGGACCGGCCGGGCCCGGGAGATCCTCGCCGAGGTTCTCCCGGCCCTGTTGCGGGCGCTCGGCGGGACCGCCGACCCGGACGCGGCGCTGCTCGCCCTCGACCGGGCTTTCGCGCGGATGCCCGCGGTGGCGGAACTCCTCGCCATCCTGCGCTCGCACGAGCGCCTGCGCCTGCTCTTCGCCGACATCCTGGGGACGGCGCCGCGCCTCGCCGACACGGTGGGCCTGAGCCCGCACGTCCTCGACACCGTGCTCGACGCCGATTTCGTGACGCCGACCACGGATCCGGACCAGGTCCGCGCGCAGTACCGGGCGCTCCTGGGGCAGCCCGCGAGCCACGAGGAGGGCCTCGACCGCTGCCGGGACGCCACGCGGCAGATGACCTTCGTCACCGGGGCCCGCCTCCTGTCGGGTATCCTCACCCCGCGCCAGGCCGGTGAGGCCTACACGGCGATCGCCGAGGCGACGGTGGCGCTGAGCCTGGAAGCGGAGGAGCGCCGGTTCGCCCTGGACCACGGGGCGGTGCCGCAGGGCCGCTGCTGCATCCTGGCCCTGGGCCGCCTCGGTTCCCGGCAGCTCAGCGCCGAATCCGACCTCGACCTCGTCTTCCTGTACGATTTCGACCCGGAGAACCGCACGAGCGACGGCCGGCGCCCCCTCGACGCCGTGGTTGCCTACAATCGGCTGGCGCAGCGGGTCTTCGCGGCGCTCACCACGGCGACGCGACGCGGGCGGCTCTACGCGGTCGACCTGCGGCTGCGGCCCTACGGCAGCCACAGCCCGCCAGCGGTTCAGCTCAGCGGCTTCTCGGCCTATCACCGCGGCGAGGCGGAGCCCTGGGAGCACATGGCGCTGGCCCGCGCCCGGGTCGTGGCCGGCGACGCCACCCTGGCGGCGGCCGTCACGGCCGAGATCGCCGCGGTGCTCCGGCAGCCGCGCGCGGCGGCCGCCGTGTGCGCCGAGGCGGGCGCGATGCGGGCGCTGGTCGCCCAGGAGCGGGGCCATGCCGGCCCCTTCGACCTGAAGCTCGCGCCGGGCGCGCTGTTCGACCTCGATTTCCTGGCTCAGGCCATCGTGCTGAGCCAGGCCCATGACTGGCCCGGCTGCATCGGCCTCGGTGCGGAGACCCTCTTCCGGGAGGCGGCGGCGCGCGGCGTCCTTCCCGCGGCGGCGGGCGAGCCCCTCGCCGAGACCTACGGGTTCCTCGACGCCGTCTATCAGTGGCAGCGCCTCGTGATGACTGATCCCGCCGCGGAACCGTCCGAGACCGCTTCCCGGCAGATCGCCAAGGCCGTGGGCCTCCCGGACGCGCGCAGCCTGGCGGCGGAGCTGCGGCGCCACCGCCGCCGGAGCCAGGCCCTGCTGGCGCGGATCCGGCGGCGTGTGCGGCCGCGCCCTGTCGACGGACCGCCGGAGCGCGGGTGACGAAGCACCCCGTGCCGAAAGCCGTCGACATTCGTCCCCTGCTCGGGCATTCAGGGCAATCTCGGGAGGGATCATGACGGGCGCGGCAACGATCTCGGGGCCGGAGCGCGAGCGGATTGCCGCGGCGCTCGCCGAGATCGCCTGCGCGGCGGGCACGATCCTGCGCCGGTATCACCGGGGCCCCTGCCCCCACGCCCTGAAGCCGGACGGCTCACCATTGAGCGCCGCCGACATCGAGGCGGAGGACCTGATCGTCGCCGCCCTCGCCGAGCGCTTCCCGGGCATCACGGTCGTGGCCGAGGAGCGCGCCCAGGGTGACACCGCGCGCCCGGCCGATCTCTTCTTTCTCGTCGATCCCCTGGACGGCACCCGCGACTTCCTCGCCGGGACGCCGGACTACTCGGTCAACATCGCGCTGGTGTCCGGCGCCCGCCCGGTGGCCGCCGCGCTGGCGGCCCCGGGACTCGGCCGGGTCTGGTGGGCGGGGGCGGCGACGCTGGAGGCCCCCGTCGTTGCGGATCGACCGGGGGCCGGGCGGCCGGTTCGTGCGCGGCCGGTACCGGCGGCGGGCCTCGTCGCCCTGGGCAGCCGGCGGCACGGCGATTCCGAGACCGCCACCTGCCTCGCGGCGCTGCCCATCGCGGAGACGCGGCAGGTCGGATCCGCCTTGAAGTTCGCTCTGATCGCCGCCGGCGAGGCGGATATCTACGTGCGCTGCGGCCCGACCATGGAATGGGACACCGCCGCGGGCGACCACATCGTCGCGGCGGCGGGAGGCTGCGTGGTGGTGCCCGGGGGCGGCCCGATCCGCTACGGCCAGAACGGCCCCGACCACCGCAACGGGCCCTTCGCGGCCCTGGGCGATCCGGCCCTGGCGCCGCACCTCGCCCTGCCGACCTGCGCGGACGGCAGGGCGACCGCACCGCTCAGCGCGGCGCATCGGTAGGCGGGACGTCCTGCAGGGCACGCAGGCCCGGCCAGGCCGCCTCCGCCTGCCGGGCCAGTCCGGGCTCCGCCAGGAACCGGGCCCGCCGTTCGGAATTCCGGAACAGGTAGAGGCGCTCGCCGATCACTGCGAAGACCAGCGGATCGGCATCCACCAGCCGGCCCTCCAGGACCCCGGCGGCATCGTAACCGCCGAGGCGCGGGGCGTAGGCCGGCGGATCGTCCCGGAAGGCCTCGCGGTTGGCACCACTGGAGAAGCGCCAGACCCGGCCGCCCCAGGACAGCTCGAACCGCGCCGTCCCGGCCTCCGGCCCGCCCTCCAGGAAGTAGCTGACCGGATCGAAGCCGTTGAGCGTCAGCAGCTCGATCCGCGTCCGGGACGGCAGAGCGACCTCAGCCGCTGCGAGGCCGGAGCCGCCCCCCGGCCAAGGGGCCAGCCAAGGGGCCAGCATGGCCGCCAGCGCCGTCACCAGTGCCGCCCCCGTCATGATCGCGCGCCCCGGCCGCGGTCCACGCGCCGCGCCGGATGCGGGTTCAGGGCGCGTTAACCACATCTTGCGGATTCCCTCAGAAGCTGGTCCGACTCATCCACCCGAGTCCGCAGGACGAGGGACCGGATGGATGGCGGTGCCCTGTCCGGTTCGGGTCGCCGACGCGGCGGGACGGGCGCGGCACAGGTCCATCGCACGAACCGTTAATCGAACCGGGCGAGGAGGCAACGATGACGGCACGAGACGATCGCGGCACCGACCGCCGCACCCTCCTGCGCGTGGGCCTCGGTCTGGCGCTGGGTCCCCCCCTCGCCAGCCTTGGCACCGCAGGGATGGCCCTGGCGGCGGGCGAGGATCTCGACACGCCCGAGACCTTCCGACCCGGCGAGATCGTGGAGTCGGGCCACCGGTTCTTCGGCACCGTGTCGCGCGGCCTCGCGCTCACCGTCGAGGAGGCGGGCCGGCGCTGGGGGGAGCCCAACGGCTACATCCTCGGCCAGGAGGGCGGCGGCGCTGTGGTGGCGGGCGTCCGCTACGGCGAGGGCACCCTCTATACCCGCAATGCCGGCAAGCGGCGCATCTACTGGCAGGGCCCGTCCCTCGGCTTCGACGTCGGCGGCGACGGCGCCCGCACCATGATGCTGGTCTACAACCTGCCCAACGTGCGCGACCTGTACCGCCGCTTCGCCGGCGTCGACGGCTCGGCCTATCTCGTGGGCGGTTTCGGGATGACCGCGGTGGTCAACGACCGGGTCATCGTCGTGCCGATCCGCAGCGGCGTCGGTGCGCGCCTCGGGATCAATGTCGGCTATCTGAAGTTCACCCGTGAGCCGACTTGGAACCCGTTCTGATCCGGAACGCGTTCTGATTGACGGGTGCCGCAGGATTTCACCCCCGCGGCCAACCTGGGCTAGAGTGGGATTGGGTCGGGTCTTCCGGCCGGATGCGCGGGCTGCACCCTCGTGATCGAAACGGTGATGATCTTCGCGCTGGGTTTCCTGGCGGCGAGCCTGTGCGGCCTCCTGCTGCTGCCGGCCCTGAACGCGCGTGCCGCGCGTCTGGAGCGGCGCCGGGCCGAGGCGCGCCTGCCCCTGTCGCCGGCCGAGATCGCCGCGGAACGCGACTTCCTGCGCGCGCAATTCGCCGTTCAGCAGCGCCGCCTGGAGCGCCGGGTCGAGACCGTCGAGGCGCGGCGGCAGGCCGATATGGCGGCGATCGGGGCCGGGACGATGCGGGCCGCCGCCCTGGCGCGCGACGTCGCGGCCCGCGATGCCGAGATCGCTCAGGTCCAGTCCAAGGCCCGGGAGCTCGAGGCCGAATTGGCGGCCGCCCGCGAGGACGGAAGCGCGAGCCTGGCCACCCTCCAGACCCTCGAAGATGCCCATGCCGACCTGCTCGACAGCCTCCTGGCGCTTCGGCAGGCTGCTGCCCCGGCGGCGTCCCCGGACGCCACGACCCCCGACGCTGCAACGCTGGCAGCCGAACGCGACGATCTGCGTGCGAGCCTGAAGGCGGCCGAGGAGGCTCTGGCTCTGGCTCTGGCCGACAGGCAGCCGGACCGGCAGGCCGGCATCGAGCGCGAGAACGCCGATCTGCGCCGGCGAATCGTCGAGGTCGCCGACGCCCTCGCAAGTCCGGGCCGGATGCCACGCGTCGCCGCGCCCATGCCGCAGCCCGAGCGCGTGTGAGCGGATCCGCCTCCGAGACGGGCATTTGGCCGCCGAAACGGAACTGAAAACCTGCGACGACTGCCTTGTTTCGACCACGCAAAGGCATCATCGCAACGCCGACGCGTTCTGCATTCACAACTTCGATAGATGGTACGGATAGCCATGCGCCTGAAGCCGATCGTCCTCGCCGTCGCGACGGCCGTTGTCCTGACGCTGCCGGCAGCGGCGCAGCAGACGAAGCGCGGCAACGAGACTCTGAAGAAGTACTGCACCGGCGATTATCTGACCTACTGCGGCAATCTGGCCCCCGACGATCCGGCCACCGATGCGTGCTTCCAGAAGAACTGGAAGAAGCTCAGCGAGAACTGCCGCCGGGCGATCGACGCCTACGAGGCCGAGCAGGAGCAGAACGCCCCCGGCAAGAACCGTCAGGGCTCGCAGGGCGCCCGGGAGCGGCGCGGCTGACGGCTCCGGGCAAGAGCCCGCGGCCGCGGGCCAAGCTGGCCTGTGGCGGACGCGCGCTCGCGCCGGAGCGCGGCAACGGCTAAGGTAGCGGTCCCGCCGGCCATCGCGTGCCGGTGCCGAGCCCGCCGGACCCTCGCGCGATGTTGTCGAAGCCCGCCCTGAAACTCCTCGCCTTGTCCGGCCTCGTGGCCCTGGCGGTCTCCGCCTGCGGGCGGCGGGGCGCCCTGGAACCGCCGCAGACGGCGGCACCGGCCGCCGCGCAAACCGGCCCGGACGCGGCGACCGGGCGGCGGACCCTGCCGGCGTCCATCGGGCTCGGCGGCGGCGCCCCGGAGCCGGATGCGGCCTCGGTGCGCGCCGGCGACGAACTCTCCGTGGCGGCGGTGCCGCCCGGCGGCACCGAGGCGCCGGTTGAGACCAGTCGCGGCGCGCGGCGGGGCTACCGTGTGCCGAAGGAGCCTTTCATTCTGGATCCGCTGCTGTAGAGGGCTGAGGCCGGCACGGTGCGCGAGCACCGCCGGCACGCCGTCGTGGTGCCCCCGCGCCCAGTGACCCGGTCGGATCCGGCCGCGGGCGTAGGCTCCTCCGGCCTGCGGCGGAATGTTTCACGGGAAACAGGCCGCGCTCCGGCGCGCCGACGAGACACGGCCGAGATGCACCATTTCCACTATCGCGACGGCCGCCTGCACGCCGAGGATGTTGACCTGACCGGTCTCGCCGCGGAGGTCGGAACGCCGTTCTACTGCTACAGCACCGCCACCCTGGAGCGCCATTACCGCGTCTTCGCGGAGGCCTTCGCGGCCGATGACGCGCTGGTCTGCTTCGCCATGAAGGCGAATTCGAACCAGGCCGTGCTGCGCACACTCGCGGCCCGTGGCGCCGGCATGGACATCGTCTCGGGGGGCGAGCTGCATCGGGCGCTGGCGGCCGGGGTGGACCCCGGCAAGATCGTGTTCTCGGGCGTGGGCAAGACCCGCGCCGAGATGGAGGCCGCGCTCAAGGCCGGCATCTTCTGCTTCAACGTCGAGAGCGAGCCCGAACTCGCGGTCCTGTCCGAGGTGGCTATGGGCCTCGGGCTCAAGGCCCCGGTCTCGATCCGGGTGAACCCCGACGTGGATGCCGGCACGCATGCCAAGATCTCCACCGGCAAGTACGAGAACAAGTTCGGCATCCCGATCACCCGGGCGCCGGCGGTCTACGCCGCCGCGGCCGCCCTGCCGGGAATCGCGGTGCACGGCGTCGACATGCATATCGGCAGCCAGATCACCGACCTGGCGCCTTTCGCCGACGCGGCCCGGCTGCTCGCCGGCCTCGCCCGGGAGCTGATGGCGGCCGGCCATCCCCTGCGCCACATCGATTTCGGCGGCGGCCTCGGGATACCTTACCGCGACGACAACGCGCCGCCTCCGGATCCGGCCGCGCTGGCGGCGACCCTGCGGCCGCATTTCGCTCCCCTTGGCCTGCGGCCGGTCTTCGAGATTGGCCGGATGATCGTCGGCAATGCCGGGATCTTGGTGACGCGGGTGCTTTACGTGAAGCACAGCGAGGGGCGCACCTTCGTGATCGTCGACGCGGCGATGAACGACCTGATCCGACCGACCCTATACGAGGCCTATCACGGCCTGCGCCCGGTCATCGAGCCGGGCCCCGAGACGCCGCGCCTCGTCGCCGACGTGGTCGGCCCGGTCTGCGAGAGTGGCGACTATCTCGCCCTCAACCGCGAGATGCCGACGGTAGCGGCCGGCGACCTGATCGCCGTGATGAGCGCCGGCGCCTACGGCGCGGTGCAGTCCTGCACCTACAACACGCGTCCCCTGGTGCCGGAGGTTCTGGTAAGGGGGGAGCGGGCAGCGGTGGTGCGTCCGCGCCTCGACGTCGACGCGCTGATCGCCCTGGACCGGGTGCCGGACTGGCTGGCGTGAGCCGCGCTCCCGCGGGCAGTTCCGCATCCGCGTCGGCAGCGGGATCCGGCGAGTGCCTGCCGCTGTCGGTCTTCATCATCGCCCACAACGAGTCGGACCGGATCGGCGCGACCATCCGGGCGATCCAGGGCCTGACGGACGACCTCGTGGTGGTCGATTCGGGCTCCACCGACGGCACGCAGGCCCTCGCAGAATCGCTCGGCGCGCGGGTGCTGCACAATCCGTGGCCGGGCTACGGCCCGCAGAAGCGCTTCGCCGAGGATCAGTGCCGGCACGTCTGGCTCTTGAACCTGGACGCCGACGAGGTGGTGCCGGAGGATCTCGTCCGGGAAATCCGGGCCCTCTGGGCCGCGGGCGAGCCGCGCCGGCCGGCATGGCGGATCGGCATCGCGGAGATCTTTCCCGGCGAGGGCCGTCCTCACCCGCTCGCCTATACGCTGACGCCGGTCCGGCTCTACCGGAAGGACCGGGGCCGCTACTCCGCCTCGCCGGTCCACGACCGGGTGGCGCTGGAACCCGGAGTGAATCCGGGGCGGCTCAGGGGCGTGATCCACCATTTCTCGGTGCGCTCGCTCGGAGACCAGCTCGACAAGCTGAACCGCTACTCCGACCAGCAGGCGGACGACCTGGAGATGCGGGGCGTGGTGATTCCGACTTGGCGGGTGTTCGTTGAGCTGCCGGGCAATTTCCTGAAGGCCTATCTCGGCCGCCGCCATTTCGTGCGCGGTACCTACGGCTTCCTGACGGCGATGAACTACGCGATCTCGCGGCATCTGCGCGTCGCCAAGCATGTCGAGCGCCGCCGCGCGGCCGCAACCCGCCAGGATCGGGTTGACCCGCCGGATCCGACCTTCTAGAGCCAGAGCGCCGGAGACGTGGCCGAGCGGCTGAAGGCACTCGTTTGCTAAATGAGCATACCCAGAAATGGGTATCGAGGGTTCGAATCCCTCCGTCTCCGCCACTTTAGTGGCAGAAACCACTGATACAATTAGGAAACTCGGCCCAACCGAGGCCGTGACCCCACTTTATAACCCACATCGTGAATCGGCTTGTACCGATCCGTTTCGGACGTTGACGGCCAATGGCCTCGCGCGCAAGGGCTGACGCCCCGCCCCGCTAGGCGGATCTGGCGTGCAGTCGGGTTGAGAGCCGGCACTAGGCAGCCACGCTGATCCGCTTCAGAGCCTAGCGGAACCGCCGCGGGCGTGAGAAGTCGATCTGGACAACGGTTGGCCCCTCGGGAGCAGCCCGGCGCAGGCTCACCACGGCTGGCGTCTGACAGTTTGTCCCGGTTGGAGGTGCGTCCCACAACCGGCGCCCGAAGGATGTCCGCACCCCCGCCTCGATCAGCCCGCGAGCCTGGGGATTCTGCGGAACCATGCCCTCGCGCATCAGCGTGTCGATCACCTCGCCCAGAATGCGCGCAGACTCGTCGAAGCTGATCTGGTCCGCGCCAGGATAGCCGCAGCGGTGCTGCTCGAACAGCCAGTCGTGAACGATGTAGGCCGGTCCATACCCCCAGGGCGAGAAGCCAGGGATGGGCTGGAGGATAGGCGGGATCGAGCCGCCATCGGTGTACATCGGCTGCGGGATGATGGCTCGGTTGTCGGTGGTCACGAAGGTGAGCGGGTCCTTCGGGTCCGGCAGGTAGGCAAACCGGTTCTCGCCTACCCATTGCACGATGAGCTTACCCTTCAGCCGTCCGCCCGGTCCCGGCTGTGCAAGAGTCGCGCAGCCCGCCAGCGCAGCCGCGCTCAGGCTGACTGCCACGCTGCGGCGAAGGAAGCGCGCGAGATCGGATTGGCGGCCCCGCTCGGGGGCTCTGGTACTTTGGCCCTTGGTCACCGCCCATCCCCCCGTTTGCCGCAAGCTTGACCATAACGCGCGCGTGGGGACGCATGCCTCAAATAGGGGACGCGGTCGCATCCAGCCTTGTTGCGAGCAAGCCTTCTGTGACCCGTGATGAACCAACCCAGTTGGGTGCGTTGATAGAGTTCGCGGTCGCGCACATTGGTGCCGAGGATCAATCCGGCGGTGAGCGGCTGAGAAAATGGTTCGATCCGCGCACCCTACTACTCCGCCTTACGTAGCCTCAGTAGCCGACCTCAGTTCCGCTGCCTCACGCTCTTGAGATAGGCTGACCGACCGGGTGTTCGCCGCCGCGCCAGCTCGGCGAGCGCAGCTACAATCTCAGCCTCACTGATGTCGTCGGGGTCGTCGGTACCGCCGAGCCGCGTCAGTATGGCCTTCGCTCGCGATGGCGCAGTTGGGTTACCGCCTGCACAAGCTCTCCACAGTCCGGTCTCGGGATCGCGGGCGCGGGGCGGCCTGATGGATCGGCTCAGGGATGGGAAGGGGCTGCGCGGATGTCGGTCAGCAGGGTGGACCTCGTGGATGCGGGCACGCCGGAGGCGCTCGTCAAACGCATCCTACAGGCCGAGCCGAACCTTCCGGTGCCCGTGCCGATCCAAGAGCTGTGCGCACGACTCGGCATC
>NZ_NPKS01000123.1:0-560 GCF_008329595.1 Methylobacterium sp. P1-11 | reverse complement strand
TCATTAGGATATCAGGGCTCAGTCAGAGCCCATTGGCGGGACGGACGCCGCCCTCGTTTCTCTTCCTCACCAGATAGCGCGATCGCGGAAGCGGTCCGACCGTGGCGCAGGCTGCGGTTTGATCTGCGACTGCTTGATCGTACTGGGCCTGTAGCTCAGGTGGTTAGAGCGCACCCCTGATAAGGGTGAGGTCGGACGTTCGAGTCGTCCCAGGCCCACCATGGACGGGACGCTCACCTCTGGCTTGACCCTTTGGGGCCATAGCTCAGCTGGGAGAGCGCGTGCTTTGCAAGCATGAGGTCGTCGGTTCGATCCCGTCTGGCTCCACCATTCTTTTGGGGTTTGAGGTTGCATCTGCAGCTTCGCTCAATGAGACGGTGTCGAGCCCGCTATCTGGAACATGAGTTTGCCGCGGATGCGGCGTCTCGAGGATCGTCAGATCCGGAGATGCTGCACCGTCAGGCGAAGACATCAGTGACATCGTGAAGAGGGAATGTGGCCGTTGGGGCAGAGAGATCTGCCAACCCCGGCGGTCATGTTCGGCAAGCATACGGTGGTGG
>NZ_NPKS01000122.1:0-588 GCF_008329595.1 Methylobacterium sp. P1-11 | reverse complement strand
TCATTAGGATATCAGGGCTCAGTCAGAGCCCATTGGCGGGACGGACGCCGCCCTCGTTTCTCTTCCTCACCAGATAGCGCGATCGCGGAAGCGGTCCGATTGCGGCGCGTGCTGCAATCCGGCCTGCGGCTGCTCATTCGTGACTTGGGCCTGTAGCTCAGGTGGTTAGAGCGCACCCCTGATAAGGGTGAGGTCGGACGTTCGAGTCGTCCCAGGCCCACCAGTATCGGGATGACCTCGATCGCTTGCGGCACCGCCGTTCGCCACGGGCTCTGCTCCTTAACGGGGACATAGCTCAGTTGGGAGAGCGCGTGCTTTGCAAGCATGAGGTCGTCGGTTCGATCCCGTCTGTCTCCACCATTTTCTTGGGACCTGGCGTCGCGACAGCGGCAGCCGCCCGAGGATGTGTGTCGAGGCCGCTATCTGGAACATGAGTTTGCCGCGGTGACGCAGCAGCAAGGACCGATCGGTTCGGCTGAGCGCATCGTTGGCGAAGACATCAGTGACATCGTGAAGAGGGAATGTGGCCGTTGGGGCAGAGAGATCTGCCAACCCCGGCGGTCATGTTCGGCAAGCATACGGTGGTGG
>NZ_NPKS01000121.1:0-599 GCF_008329595.1 Methylobacterium sp. P1-11 | reverse complement strand
CAGGACGCCTCGCGGATCTTCTACGAGCCGCTCGCCGCCTGGGATCCGGACGGCAACCTCGTGCCGGTGCTGGCCGCCTCGATCCCGTCCAAGGAGAACGGGGCGCTCGCCGCGGACGGCCGCTCGGTGGTCTGGACCTTGAAGCCGGGCGTGAAATGGCACGACGGCAAGCCGCTCACCGCCGACGACCTCGTCTTCACCTGGGAATATGCCCGCGACCCCGCCACCGCGGCGGTGACGGCCGGCTCCTACAAGGATTGCAAGGTCGAGAAGATCGACGATCTCAGCGTCCGGGTCCTGTTCGACAAGCCGACGCCCTACTGGTGCGACGCCTACGTGGGCATCGTCGGGATGGTGCTGCCCAAGCATCTGTTCGGGCCCTACAGCGGCGCCAAGTCCCGGGACGCGCCCCAGAACCTCGCCCCCGTGGGCACCGGCCCGTACCGGTTCGTGGAGTTCCGGCCCGGCGACATCGTCCGCGGGGAGCGCAACCCCGACTACCACCTGCCGAACCGCCCGTACTTCGACACCGTCGAGATGAAGGGCGGCGGCGACGCGGTCTCGGCCGCCCGCGCCGTGCTCCAGACCGGCGAGTACGA
>NZ_NPKS01000120.1:0-608 GCF_008329595.1 Methylobacterium sp. P1-11 | reverse complement strand
CGGGGCATTTCGACCACGGCTTCTACCGGGCCCGCTACGGACTGTCCGAGGCGGACGACGCCGCGCGCGACTACTGCGACACCGGCTGGCGGAAGGGCCATAATCCCAGGCCGGACTTCAACGGGAAGGCCTACGCCGACGCGCATCCCGGGATGCGCGAGACGGGGCTCGCGCCCCTCGTGCACCTCCTCGCCACGGCGCTGATGCACGGCACCGACATCTCGGCCGGTGCCTTTTACCCGCGCTACGGCACGCCGGATTCACGGGATTCGGCGCTTGCCGACGAGGCTCGAGTAATCGCGCCGTTCTTCGACGCCGCCTTCTACGCAAAGCGCAACCCCGACGCCGCCGATGCCCCCGGCGGGCCGCTCGCCCACTTCGTCGCCTACGGTCAGCATGAGGGGCGCGACCCGAGCGAGGCGTTCTCGATCGCGTTCTACAGGGAAACCTACGGCCATCTTCTGGGTGCGGGGGAGTCGCCGTTCCTGCACTACGTGCGCACCGGCCGGGCCGCCGGGCTGATGGCTGCGCCCGAGGATCTCGGCACCTACCCGCCCATGGAAGCCCCCGCGGCCCACGAATGGGACCGCCTGCCCCGGGCCCTGCCC
>NZ_NPKS01000119.1:0-611 GCF_008329595.1 Methylobacterium sp. P1-11 | reverse complement strand
CGGGGCATTTCGACCACGGCTTCTACCGGGCCCGCTACGGACTGTCCGAGGCGGACGACGCCGCGCGCGACTACTGCGACACCGGCTGGCGGAAGGGCCGCAATCCCAGGCCGGACTTCAACGGCTGGGCCTACCGCGCGCACCATCCCTCCGCGGAGGCGACGGGCCTCGCGCCCTTCGTCCACCACCTCGCCCGGGCCTTTCTGCGCGGCGACGACCTCTCGGGCGAGGCCTTCGATCCGCGCTACGGCGCGCCGCCGGCCGAGGAAGACGCGGAGCTGTTCGAGCAGGCCCGCCTGATCGAGCCGTTCTTCGACGCGCCCTGGTATCTCAAGCGGTACCCGGATACCCGCGGCTTCGAGAACGGCCCGGCGATCCACTTCCTGTCCCACGGACAGGAGGAGGACCGCGATCCGAGCAAGAACTTCTCCACCCGGTTCTACCGCCGGGCCTACGGCCATCTCCTGGGTGCGGGGGAGTCGCCGTTCCTGCACTACGTCCGCACCGGCCGCGCCGCCGGGCTGATGGCTGCGCCCGAGGATCTCGGCACCTACCCGCCCATGGAAGCCCCCGCGGCCCACGAATGGGACCGCCTGCCCCGGGCCCTGCCC
>NZ_NPKS01000118.1:0-611 GCF_008329595.1 Methylobacterium sp. P1-11 | reverse complement strand
GCGCAGAGCATCGAGCTGATGCTCAAGTCCGAGAACTTCAACACCTACACCACCGATCTCGGGGAAGAGGGTGTCGATCTCGGTAAGCTCTACGACTACGACATCATCCTCCTCGATCTGAACCTGCCCGACATGTCGGGCTACGAGGTGCTCCGCTCGCTCCGCGTGGCCAAGGTGAAGACGCCGATCCTGATCCTGTCCGGCATGGCCGGCATCGAGGACAAGGTGAAGGGCCTCGGCTTCGGGGCCGACGACTACCTGACCAAGCCGTTCCACAAGGACGAGCTGGTGGCGCGCATCCACGCCATCGTGCGCCGCTCGAAGGGCCACGCTCAGTCGGTGATCACCACCGGCGACCTGATCGTGAACCTCGACCAGAAGACCGTCGAGGTCGGCGGCGCCCGGGTCCACCTCACCGGCAAGGAGTACCAGATGCTGGAACTCCTCTCGCTGCGGAAGGGCACCACCCTCACCAAGGAGATGTTCCTCAACCATCTCTACGGCGGCATGGACGAGCCGGAGCTGAAGATCATCGACGTGTTCATCTGCAAGCTGCGCAAGAAGCTCGCCAACGCCAGCCAGGGCAAGAACTACATCGAGACCGTCTGGGG
>NZ_NPKS01000117.1:0-624 GCF_008329595.1 Methylobacterium sp. P1-11 | reverse complement strand
CGACCGAGCAGCAGGCGGCGCTGGCGCTGCACCGGACGCGCGACCTGCTGGTCAAGCAACGCACCCAGTTGGTGAACATGATCCGCGGCCTGCTCGCCGAGTCCGGGATCGAGATGGCGCGGGGCCTGCGGCACGCGCTCGAACTGGCGGGCCGGCTCTCGGCCGGAGACGCGGCCGAGGTACCACCCCTGGCCCAGCGCGTGGTGACCGGGCTGGCCGATCAGATCGGAGCCTTGCAGATCCAGCTCACCCGGCTGGAGAAGGAGTTGCTCGCCTGGCATCGGGACAGCGACCTATCGCAGCGCCTGGCGACGATCCCGGGTGTCGGCATCGTTTCGGCGACCGCGCTGGCCGCCTCGGTGAGCGAGCCCGAGCGCTTCCGCTCCGGTCGGCAGTTCGCGGCCTCGTTGGGCCTGACACCGCTACAGACCTGCAGCGGCGGCAAGGAGCGCCTAGGCCGGATCTCGCGCATGGATGATCGCTACCTGCGCCGGCTGCTCGTGGTCGGCATGACTTCTCTGGTCGGGCGCGCGAAGGCGATGCCGACCTCGATGGACCCGCGGCTGCCGACGCTGCTGCAGCGTAAGCCGGTGCGCGTCCTGACCGTGGCAGGGGCCAATCGCA
>NZ_NPKS01000116.1:0-626 GCF_008329595.1 Methylobacterium sp. P1-11 | reverse complement strand
CCGCCGACGCGGATCACCGCGACGCCGCCCGCGAGCTTGGCCAGACGCTCCTGCAGCTTCTCACGGTCGTAGTCCGAGGTGGTCTCCTCGATCTGCGCCTTGATCTGCGAGATGCGGCCCTCGATGTCGGACTTCTCGCCGACGCCGTCGATGATCGTGGTGTTCTCCTTCTCGATGCGCACGCGCTTGGCGCGGCCGAGCATGGGCAGCGTCACGTTCTCGAGCTTGATGCCGAGATCCTCGGCGATCATCTGGCCCTTGGTCAGGATCGCGATGTCCTCGAGCATCGCCTTGCGGCGGTCACCGAAGCCCGGCGCCTTGACGGCCGCGACCTTCAGGCCGCCGCGCAGCTTGTTCACCACGAGCGTGGCAAGCGCCTCGCCCTCGATGTCCTCGGCGATGATCAGCAGCGGCTTGCCGGTCTGGACCACGGCCTCGAGCACCGGCAGCATGGCCTGGAGCGAGGACAGCTTCTTCTCGTGGATGAGGATGTAGGGGTCCTCGAGCTCGGCGACCATCTTCTCCGCATTCGTGATGAAGTACGGGGAGAGGTAGCCGCGGTCGAACTGCATGCCCTCGACGACGTCGAGCTCGGTCTCGGCCGTCTTGGCCTCCTCGACCGTGAT
>NZ_NPKS01000011.1:0-185700 GCF_008329595.1 Methylobacterium sp. P1-11 | reverse complement strand
CTAGGGTCTGCTTACTCAGCTTGACCAAGTGAGGGACCGCTATGGGCGATAAGCGGAATTTGGCTTAACGCCCAGAAGCGGACCTTCGGCTTTGCGCCCGTCTCGGTCATTCAGGACGCTCTCGTCCTTGCCCGAAAGCGGACCCCGATGTGATGACTCTGGTCTGCTTGTAGCCGAGCGAGCGCCCGACCTTGCGGTAGAGGCAAGACCTACGCACCACAGTTACAAGCGTCGATCGCCAACGCCGACATGTTCGCCGGACCCGGCGAGAAATCTATCTCGCTGCTGAGATCACGGTTGGGCCACTGATTGAAGTGGCTTCTCGATGCCCCCGCAATGCGACGCACGACCTGCGCAAAGCGAGGCTGCCCGCGGCGCACCGCGTCACCGAAAGCTCTTCTCCGGACCGACGAACCGATCGCCCGCGAACCAAAATTATCCCGGCTCGCCTCGTGACGAAGCCCCAGATCTGCATCTGATCACGAATGAGATGACCCAATTCCTCTGGGAAGTTCAGCGATTTGTGCAGCTGGTGCCGCGAAAATAGGCGTCGAAGCGCTTGCGGGTGATCGAAAAAATTCTCAGACTGATGAGCGGTGAGAATTTTTGATCGGCTTAAGCGTCGTGGTGTTGGAGCCTAAGGAACCTTCTGTCGCGCAACGGATCGCGCACGCGTTTCCGGCGCTCAGCTCCGCTCACCGAGAGGTCGCCCGCTTCGTCCTTGATCATCCGTTGCGCGCTGCGACTCTGCCTGTGAATGAGCTTGCAGACTTGGTTGGCGTCTCAGTCGCAACCGCTAATCGGTTTGCCCGCGCCGTGGGCTACGAGGGCTACGCAAAGTTCCGCGCGGCCCTCGTCCTCGGCTATGAGAAGGCGCTCGCACCGGTCGAGAAGCTGCGCGGCAGCCGAGATCAGCCCGCGACCGCGTCCGGCATCCTCGACGGAGCCTTGGCCGACATCATCCGCAACATCGAGGCGACGCGGCGCGGGCTCGACGGCCAGACCTGTGCGCAAGCCGTCGAGGCGATGCGCCGGGCCCGGCGGGTCTACGTTGTCGGGCTGGGCAGCAGCAGCTGGCCGGCCGGCATCCTGGCGCGCAACCTCGACGTCAACCGCGAGGACGTCCACCTGCTGGCGACACTGGAGGGGCCCGGCTTCGCCGCCCGGACCCTGCGCCGGCTGACGGCCGACGACCTCGTCATCGCGCTCGCAACCCCGCGGTACTTCGCCGACACGGTGCGGCTGGCCGAGATCGCCCAGAAGCACGGCGCCGCGGTCCTGGCACTGACCGACGGACCGCACTCGCCCCTCGTCGCCACCGCCACGATCGCGCTCTACGCGCAGACCGACTGCCACTACTTCGCCGCCTCGGATGCCAGCCTGACGGCCCTCGTGGAGGCCCTGGCGAGCGCCTTCGCCCACGCTACCGAGGATCTCGTTCCGGCGGCGACGCGGGTGACGGAGGCCGTGCTGCCGTGGCTCGACCGCGACTACGCCGCCTGGCCGCCTCAGGGCGGATCCGACGACCTGTCCGACACCCCGCCTACGGGAACCGTTCCATGAGCGACCACCGCCCCGTTCTCGTGATCCACGGTGGCGCCGGGACGATCGCGCAGGGCCAGGACGATCCGGGCGAAGCGCGCTATCACGCGGCCCTCGCCGACATCCTGGCGGCCGGAGCGGCCTGCCTCGCCGCCGGCGGCAGCGCCCTCGACGCCGTGAGTGTCGCCGTCGACCTCCTGGAAGAGTGCCCGCTCTTCAACGCCGGCCACGGTGCCGTCTTCACGAGCGCCGAGACCCACGAGCTCGACGCCGCGATCATGGACGGCGCCACCCTGCGGGCCGGCGCTGTCGCGAGCGTCTCGCGGGTGCGCCGGCCTGGCCGCGCGGCCCGCGCGGTGATGGAGGCGGCCGAGCACGTCCTCATGGCCGGTGCCGGCGCCGAGGCCTTCGCGCGCCGGCACGGCCTAGAGATGGTCGAGCCCGATTTCTTCTCGACGGAGGCGCGCCGCGACCAGCTTCGCCGGGCCCGGGCCGCCGGTCAGGTCGCCCTCGACCACGACGCGGCTTCGGGCCCCCTCGACGAGACCCGCAAGTTCGGCACGGTGGGCGCTGTCGCCCTCGACCGGAACGGCCACCTCGCCGCCCTGACCTCGACCGGCGGCATGACCAACAAGCGTCCCGGCCGGATCGGTGACTCGCCGCTGATCGGCGCGGGCACCTACGCGGACGATCGGACCGCCGCGGTCTCGTGCACCGGCACGGGGGAGGCCTTCATTCGCGTCGCGGCGGCGCACGACGTCTGCGCGCGCATGGCCTACGGGGGCCAGGATCTCGAGGCGGCAACCCGGGCGGTTGTCGAGGAAAGCCTGCCGTCGGTCGGCGGCCGCGGCGGGCTGATTGCCGTCGACAGGCGCGGGCAGGTGGCGATGCCGTTCAACACGGAGGGCATGTATCGCGGCCTCGTCCGCCCCGGCGAGGTGCTGAACACCGCCATCTTCGGCGAATCTCGCCGCGTCCCGGCCTCCGCGCGCTGAGATCCGCCATGCCGACCATCGCAGCCGGGACCGCCTCTCCTGCCGCTCTGCCCGACGGACGGGTCGTTTCCGTCACGGGGCTCACCGTCCGCTTCGCGACCTCCGAGCGGGTGGTGGAGGCGGTCCGCGACCTGGCGTTCCACGTCGACGCCGGCGAGACCCTGGCGATCGTCGGCGAGTCCGGGTCCGGCAAGTCCGTGACCTCGCTCAGCCTGATGCGCCTTGTCGAGCACGGCGGCGGCCGGATCGCGGCCGGGCAGATGCTGTTCCGGCGCGGCTCGGGCGAGATCCTCGATCTCGCCGCCGCCCCGAACGCCAAGATGCGGGCGATCCGCGGCGCCGAGATCGCGATGATCTTCCAGGAGCCGATGACCTCCCTGAACCCGGTCTTCACTGCCGGGGATCAGATCGCGGAATCGATCCGCGTCCACCAGGGGAAGAGCGCCTCGGCCTCCCGGGCCGAGGCGCTGCGAATGCTCGACCTCGTGCGCATCCCCGAGGCGCGCAACGTCCTCACGCGCTACCCGCACCAGCTGTCCGGCGGCATGCGCCAGCGCGTGATGATCGCCATGGCCCTGTCCTGCAAGCCGCAGCTGCTCATCGCCGATGAGCCGACCACGGCCCTCGACGTCACGATCCAGGCGCAGATCCTCGAACTGATCCGCAGCCTCCAGGCCGAGATGAAGATGGGCGTCGTCTTCATCACCCACGACATGGGCGTCGTGGCCGAGATCGCCGACCGCGTGCTGGTCATGTACCGCGGCGACAAGGTGGAGGAGGGGGAGGCGCCCGCGCTCTTCGCCGCGCCGCGCCATGCCTACACCAAGGCGCTGCTGGCCGCCGTGCCCAAGCTTGGCGCCATGGCGGGCAGCGATCTGCCCCGGAAGTTCGACCTGCTGCGGGCCGAGGCCCGGGAACAGCCGGCAGGACAGGGGGCGCCCGCCACGGTCGACGTGCCCCACGACACCGTCCGCGCTGGCGCCGGGCCGATCCTGCGGGTGCGCGACCTCGTCACCCGGTTCGACATCCGCGGCGGCCTGCTCAACCGCGTGCGCCGCCGCGTCCACGCGGTGGAGCGGGTCAGCTTCGATCTTCACCCCGGCGAGACCCTGGCCCTCGTCGGCGAATCCGGCTGCGGCAAGTCCACGACGGGCCGCTCGCTCCTGCGCCTCGTGGAGAGCGAGAGCGGCCTGATCGAGTTCGACGGCGGCAACATCCGCGACCTGCCCCCCGGGCAGCTCCGCGGCCTGCGGCGCAACATCCAGTTCATCTTCCAGGATCCCTACGCGTCCCTCGATCCCCGCCTGACCGTGGGCTTCTCGATCATGGAGCCGCTGCTGGTCCACGGGATCGCGACCCGCCGGGAGGCCGAGGCGCGGGTGGCGTGGCTGCTCGAGCGCGTCGGGCTGACCCCCGACCAGACCCAGCGCTACCCGCACGAGTTCTCGGGCGGGCAGCGGCAGCGCATCGCCATCGCCCGGGCGCTCGCCCTGAACCCGAAGGTCATCGTTGCCGACGAGGCGGTCTCGGCCCTCGACGTGTCGATCCAGGCGCAGATCGTGAACCTGATGCTCGACCTCCAGCGGGAGTTCGGCCTCGCCTACCTCTTCATCAGCCACGACATGGCGGTGGTCGAGCGCGTCAGCCACCGGGTGGCGGTGATGTATCTCGGTCAGATCGTCGAGATCGGCCCGCGCCGGGCGATCTTCGAGAACCCGCAGCACCCCTACACCCGCAAGCTGATGGCGGCGGTGCCGGTCGCCGACCCGGCCCGCCGGCACCTGCGCGCCCGCCGGCTCCTGACCGACGAGATCCCGAGCCCGGTCCGGGCCCTCGGCGACGAGCCGCAGGTCGCGCCCCTCGTCGAGATCGGCCCCGGCCATCTCGTCGCCCGCCACACGGTCGGCGGCCTCGCCGCCTGACACCGCCTATCCCCGCCAGCAGGATCGTCCCATGCCCCGAGGTCTGACCATGTTCGAGCGCTTCCTCCTCGCCGCCGGCCTGCTCGCCGTGGCGGCCACCCCCGCCGCCGCCGCGGGCGATCCGATCCTGGCGATCAGCGGCCAACCCGAGACCCTCGACCCGTACAACACAAACACGACGCTCACGACCGCCGTCACCAAGTCGTTCTACGAGGGCCTCTTCGGCTTCGACAAGGACCTGAAGGTCCGCAACGTCCTGGCCGAGAGCTACGAGACCTCGCCCGACGGCCTCGTCTACACGTTCAAGCTGCGCGAGGGCGTCAAATTCCACGACAGCACGACGTTCGACGCCGCTGCGGTGAAGGCGAATCTCGACCGCGTCCTCGACCCCGAGAACCACCTCGCGCGGTACAACCAGTTCAACCGCATCAAGACGATCGAGGTGCTCTCGCCCACGAGCCTGCGCATCACCCTGAAGGAGCCCTTCGGGCCGTTCATCAACTCGCTGGCCCACGCCTCGGCGGCGATCATCTCGCCCACGGCGCTGAAGAAGTACGGCAAGGACATCGCCTTCCATCCGGTCGGCACCGGGCCGTTCACCTTCGTCGACTGGAAGCAGACCGACTACGTCAAGGGCGCGAAGTTCGCCGAGTACTGGCAGGCCGGCTTCCCGAAGGTCGACACCATCACGTGGAAGCCGGTGCCCGAGAATGGCACCCGCGCCGCCATGCTGCAGACCGGCGAGGCCGACTTCGCGTTCCCGCTGCCTTACGAGCAGGCCAAGATGCTCGAAGCCAGCAAAAAGCTGAAGATCGAGGTCCACGCCTCGATCATCGAGCGGTATCTCAGCATGAACGTGCTGCAGAAGCCGTTCGACGACCTGCGCGTCCGCCAGGCGATCAACTACGCGATCAACAAGGAGGCGTTGGCTAAGGTCGCCTTCTCGGGCTACGCCTTCCCCGCCCAGGGCATCGTCCCGCAGGGCGTGCGCTACGCCCACAAGATGGATCCCTGGCCCTACGACCCGGCCAAGGCGCGCCAGCTGCTGAAGGAGGCCGGCTACGCCAACGGCTTCGAGGCGACCCTCTGGAGCGCCTACACCACCACCACCGCCCAGAAGGCGATCCAGTTCCTCCAGCAGCAACTCGGCCAGGTCGGCATCAAGGTGCAGACCCTGGCCCTGGAGCCCGGCCAGCGCACCGAGTGGGTGCAGACCGCGCCGGATCCGAAGACCGCCCGCGTCCGCCTCTACTATGCCGGCTGGTCGTCCTCGACCGGCGAGGCCGACTGGGGCCTGCGGCCGCTGCTGGCGACGGAGGCGTGGCCGCCCAAGCTCAACAACACCGCCTACTACAGCAACGCCGAGTTCGACGCCCTCCTCGCCAAGGCGCTGGTCTCGACGAACGACGCGGAGCGGGCCGAGCTCTACGCCAAGGCGCAGGAGATCGTGATGAAGGACGCGCCCTGGGCGCCTCTGGTCACCGAGCAGAACCTCTACGCGACCTCCGCGCGGCTCTCCGGCGTCTACGTCATGCCCGACGGCAACATCGATTCCGGCGAAATCGCCGTCGCTCAGTAGCCGCCGATCGCGGACCCTGCGCCGGGCGGCCCGGACGATGGCCGGCCCGGCGCGGCGCTCCCGCGCGATCGCCTCACGGAAACCCCGGATCCCGGGCGCGAGCCTATGCTGACCTTCCTGCTCAAGCGGCTCCTCGGGCTGCTGCCGACGCTGCTGATCGTCTCGGTCCTCGTCTTCCTGTTCGTCCACATGCTGCCCGGCGATCCGGCGCGGCTGGCGGCCGGGCAGGATGCCGACGTCCAGACGGTGGCCCTGGTGCGCACAGAGATCGGCCTCGACCGGCCCCTGCCGGAACAGTTCGTCCGCTACTTCGCCAACCTTGCCCGCGGCAATCTCGGCGTCTCGATCCGCACCCGCCGCCCGGTCTCGATCGAGATCGGCGAGCGCTTCCTGCCGACCCTCCTGCTCACCCTTACCAGCATGGCCTGGGCGGTCGCCTTCGGGCTGGTCATCGGCATCGTCTCGGCGGTCTACCGCAACGAATGGCCCGACCGGGTCGGGATGACGCTCGCCGTGTCCGGCATCTCGTTCCCCGCCTTCGCGCTCGGCATCCTCCTGATGCAGATCTTCTCGGTCGAGCTCGGCTGGCTGCCGACCGTCGGCGCCGACACGTGGCGGCACTACGTGCTGCCGTCGCTGACGCTCGGCGCGGCCGTGGCCGCCGTGATGGCCCGCTTCACCCGCGCGGCCTTCGTGGAGGTCATCGGCGAGGATTTCGTGCGCACCGCCCGCGCCAAGGGGCTCAAGGAGCGCGTCGTGATCGCCAAGCACTGCCTGCGCAACGCCCTGATCCCGGTCGTGACCATGATGGGCCTCCAGTTCGGCTTCCTGCTCGGCGGCTCGATCGTCGTGGAGGCGGTGTTCAACTGGCCCGGCATGGGCCGCCTGCTCGTCGATGCCGTCAACCAGCGCGACTATCCGGTGATCCAGGCGCTGGTCCTGCTGTTCTCGCTGGAATTCATCCTGATCAACCTGGTCGTGGACGTGCTCTACGGCCTCATCAACCCGACCATCCGCTATAGGTGAGCCGGCCGTGACCGACATCCTCGTCCCCGCCGCCCCCACCGTCGCGCCCGTCCCCACCGGCATCCGGACGCCGTGGTCGGAATTCTGGCGCAAGTTCCGGCGCCAGCGCGTCGCCGTCGTCGCCCTGGGCTTCATCGGCCTGCTGGTCATGGTCGCAGTGCTGGCGCCGTGGATCGTGCCCTACGACCCGGGCAACGACTTCGACTACGACCGGATCAACGAGGGCCCGTCGCTCGCGCACTGGCTCGGCGTCGATCCCCTCGGGCGCGACATCCTGAGCCGCATCGTCGAGGGCGCGCGGATCTCCCTGGCGACCGGATTCCTCTCTGTGGCCGTCGGCGGACTCGTCGGGACCGTGCTCGGTCTCCTGGCGGGCTACTACGGCGGCTGGTGGGACCGGATCGTCATGCGCATGTCCGACGTGCTGTTCGCCTTCCCGGGCATCCTGCTGGCGCTCGGCGTCGTCGCCATCCTGGGCTCCGGGCTCGTCAACGTCGTCGTGGCGGTGTCGGTCTTCAGCGTCCCGGCCTTCGCGCGCCTCGTGCGCGGCACGACCCTGGTCCTGAAGAACAGCACCTACATCGAGTCCGCGCGGAGCATCGGCGCTCCCGACCGGACGATCATCCTGCGCCACATCCTGCCGGGCACCATCTCGGGCATCGTGGTCTACTTCACCATGCGGCTGGGTACCTCGATCATCACGGCCGCGAGCCTGTCCTTCCTCGGCATGGGCGCGCAGCCGCCGACGCCCGAATGGGGCGCCATGCTGAACGAGGCCCGCGCCGACATGGTCTCGGCGCCGCACGTCGCGCTGTTCCCGAGCCTCGCGATCTTCTTCACGGTGCTGGCCTTCAACCTCCTCGGGGACGGCCTCCGGGACGCCCTCGACCCGAAGATCGATCGCCTGTGACGGACATCGCCCCTCCGCGCCCCGCGCCCCGCGTCGGCCGCCTGCCGCGGGGCGCGGGCGACGCCATCACCGACGTCCCGGGCGTGACGGTCGGCCATTGCACGCTGGCCGAAGGCGACGTCCAGACCGGGGTGACGGTCGTGCGGCCGCACGGCGGCGATCCCTACCGGGACCGTGTTCCTGCGGCCGGGGTCGTGCTGAACGGGTTCGGCAAATCCGTCGGCCTCATGCAGGTCGAGGAACTCGGCGTGCTCGAGACGCCGATTGCCTTGACCAACACCTTCTCCGTGCCGGCGGTGGCCGCGGCCCAGATCCGCGCGGCGATCGCCGACAATCCGGAGATCGGGCGCGCGCTGCCGACGCTCAACCCGCTCGTGTTCGAGTGCAACGACGGCTACCTCAACGACATTCAGCGCATGGCGGTGGAGGCGTCCCACTATCGCGACGCCCTCGGCGCGGCCGGCGCCGACGTCGCGGAAGGATCGGTAGGGGCCGGGCGCGGGATGTCGAGCTTCGGCCTCAAAGGCGGCATCGGTACCGCCTCCCGGCGGGTCCGCACGCGCACGCGCGGCCGCTTCACGCTGGGCACCCTCGTCCTCTCGAATTTCGGCAAGCCGTCCCAGATCCGGGTCTGCGGCACGCCGCTCGCCGCCCACCTCCGGGCAGCCGCGGACGAACCGGAACCGGCCGCGGAGGCCCCGGAGAAGGGGTCAATCATCATGATCGTCGCCACCGACGCGCCCCTCGACGCGCGCCAGCTCCGCCGCCTCGCCCTGCGGGCCGGGGCGGGTCTCGCCCGGACCGGCTCGGTGTTCGGCCACGGCAGCGGCGACATCGCGCTCGCTTTCTCGACCGCCTACACCGTGCCGCACGATCCCGCGCGCCCGATGCCGGCGCTCGCCCTGCTGCACGACACGGAGCTCGACCCGCTGTTCGAGGCCGCCGCGGACGGGATCGAGCAGGCGATCATCCACGCTTTATGGCGGGCCGAGGCGGTGACGGGCCGCGACGGCCACAGGCGGCGCGCGCTGGCCGATCTCCTGCCCGGCTGGGCCGATATCCTCGGAGCCTGAGCGATGCGCATCCTGATCTCGACGGATATCGAGGGCGTCGCCGGGATTTACCATCGCGTCCAGACGACGCCGGGCAACCCCGAATACGAGCGCGCGCGGTTGCTGATGACGCGGGAGGCCAACGCCGCCATCGCGGGCGCGTTCGACGGTGGCGCGCGGGCGGTGCTGGTCAACGACTCGCACGGCGACTTCCGCAACATGCCCCCCGACCTCCTCGATCCCAGGGCGCAGGTCGTGCAGGGTAAGCCGCGGCCCCTCGGGATGATGGCCGGCCTCGATCAGGACATCGATGCGGTCTGCCTCGTGGGCTACCACTCACGGGCGAGCGGACGCGGCATCCTGGCCCACACGGTCAACAGCTTCGCCTTCGCCCGGCTAGAGATCAACGGCCTTGAACTTGGCGAAGCCGGTCTCTACGGCGCGCTGGCTGGCGAATACGGCGTGCCGGTCGTGATGGGGAGCGGCGACGACGTCTTCATCGCCGAGAACCATGCGCTGTTTCCTCAGACCCGATTCGTGGAAACCAAGCGTGCGACGGGACAGAACAGCGGCATCAGCCTCTCGCCCGCGCAGGCCTGCGCGGCGATCCAGAAGACCGTCGCGGCGGCGCTGCGGGATCGGGCAGCGCAGCCACTCCGCTTCGACGCTCCTTTCGAGATCCGCATGTGGGCACAATCTCCTGCTCTGGCGGATCTGTTCTGCGTTTGGCCGGCCCTGCGACGGGGAGAGGGCAATGAATTCGCATTCACTGCCGCACGCATCGAGGAGGCCGTTCGGATGATCAACTGCTTGTCAGCGATGTCGGCCGCGCTCCGGTGAAGGGAAGGCGGCGCAGGAGGCGTGATTCGAGGCTTCGCCCGACCTCGACCCCGGCCGGCTCGTCTTCCCCGACAAGCCAGCGGCAGCCCCCTCAATTGGGTTGGTAGAAGAACGTCCGCTTCTCCGGGCAGCCTTCTCAGAAGCGGTCATTCCGCTTTCGGCCAGACTGCGTCACGCCGGAGCGTCATCGCGCGCAAGGCCGGACGTTCGGCTTGGTGCCCATTGCGGTCGCTCAGCTGATTCTCGCTGCCTCTCCGAAGCAGACGTCGCCGCAACGCGGCTTCCTTGGATATGTGTCCGAACCCCGCTTCGGTCGGCGAGGCGCCGTGCAGACTGGCGCTGCACTCAGGTCCGGAACATAATCGCGCGCTGATCGACGAGCTCGGGCAATCCCCGATGCGTTGCGGCAGCCCTTCAGGGGTATGTCCGGGTCATCCCGGAGCGGATCGATGCGCCTTGGAATGGATCCGGCGATGGCTCGCTTCCTTTTCCCCGCGCGAGGCTCGCTGTTCCGGCAATATTTCTTCGTCCTGTTCGCCGCCGTGGTCGTTCCGTTGCTCGCCGCCGGCATCAGTCAGGCATGGTTCGGGTACAAGGACCAGAGGGCGCACCTGAACGACCTCCTTGGTGCCGAGGCCCGGACTGCGGCTGCGCGGATCGCGATTTTCATCGAAGGGATCGGAAACCAGCTCGCCTGGATGGTCCACTTGCCCTGGACTGAGGGGGCGGACGAGCGGCGGCGCATCGATGCCCTGCGGCTCCTGCGTCACGCCCCCGCCGTGACGACCCTCAGGCTGATCGATGGCGCCTCGAAGGAGCGGCTCTCTGTATCGCGGATCGGCCTCAACCGCGTCGAGAGCGGCGAGGACGCGTCGGCGGATCCGGCGGTGTTGGGGGCCCGGACCGGGCAAGCTTGGTTCGGCCCCGTCACCTACCACCGCAACTCCGAACCGTACATGACCGTGGCCGTGGCGGGAAATCGGGCCGCGGCGGGCATTGCGGTCGCCGAGATCAATCTCAAGCTGATCCTCGACGTCATCGTTGGGATCCGGATCGGCGAGACCGGACAGGCCTTCGTGCTCGACCGGCCGGGCAGACTCATCGCGCATCCCGACATCAGCCTCGTCCTACGCGGCGCCGCGGACCGGACGGCCGAGGACCTCCAAGCCTTGCGGGCTGCGATCCTCGCGCAAGATGGGCGCGCGGTCGCCGGTTCGGACCCGGCGGGGCGCGCCGTGGTCGCCGCCCTGGCGCCGGTCCAGGGGCCGGATTGGAGCGTGATCGTCCACCAGCCGGCCGCCGAGGCGTTCGGACCGATCCGCGCCGCCTTCTGGCGCCTGCTCGGCCTGCTGCTCGCCGGCACAGGCTTTGCCGCCGCGCTCGCCTATTGGCTCGCCGGCCGAATGACCGGGCCGATCCGCTTGCTGGAAGACGGCGCGGCCCGTATCGGGGCTGGCCAGTTCGATCACCGCATCGACATCGCGCGAGGCGACGAGCTCGGGCGACTCGCGACCCGCTTCAATCAGATGGCCCGCGAGGTCGCGATCTCGCGGGAGCGCTCGGAGCGCATCGACCGGCTCAAACGCTTCCTCGCGCCGCAAGTCGCCGAGCTCGTGGACCGGGCCGGCGATGACAGCGTCCTCGATGGACAGCGCGTCGAAGTCGTCGTCGTCTTCGGCGACCTGCGCGGCTTCACCCCATTCTCAGCCCGATCTGAGCCGACCGTGATCATGGATGTTCTGGGCGAATACTATGCGGTGATCGGTGCGACCGTGAACCGGCACGGCGCGACGCTCGTGAGCCTCGCCGGCGACGGCGTCATGATACTGGTGAACGCGCCCGTGGCCTGCCCCGAGCCGGCGTTGCGGGCCGCCCGCATGGTCATCGAAATGCAGGCGACGGTGCAGGCCCTGGCCGCGACGTGGAGGGCGCGCGGCCATGCGCTCGGCTTCGGGATCGGCCTGGCAATGGGACCCGCCACGGTCGGGCGCATCGGCTCCGACAGCCGGATGGACTACACGGCCATCGGCACGGTGACGAACCTCGCATCGCGCCTGTGCGCCTCGGCTCAGGACGGCCAGATCCTCGTCGACCGCACGGCGGCCGAGGCGATCGGGAGCGGCGTTTCCCTCGTGGCGCTCGGGACGCGTCGCCTGAAGGGCTTCGACGATCCAGTTGCCGTCTTCGCTGTGGACGCTGGTCAGGGGGTCGACGCTCGGCCAACGCCGGATGCGGCGGCTTGATGCTATGCGCTTGGCGAGGGCCGACGGGATGAGGCGACGCGCCATCCTCATAGGGCCGGTCACTGCCCTGATCGGCGGCGTCATACCCCGTGCGGTCCGGGCGCGAGCGCCGACGCTTCCGGTGATCGGATATCTCGGCTCCGAGACGCCCGAACGTGCTGCCAGTCGGCTGGAGGCTTTTCGCGGGGGGCTCGCCGATACTGGGTTCGTCGAGGGTCGCGACGTCGCGATCGCCTTTCGCTGGGCAGACGGGCGCTACGAGCGGCTGCCCGCGCTCGCGAAGGAACTCGCCGGTAGCGGGATCGCGGTCCTGGTTGCCCCCGGTGGTGCGCCCGTGGTGCTTGCGGCGCGGGCGGCGACTGAGACGATCCCCATCGTCTTCGAGATGGGCGGCGATCCGGTCGTCCTCGGCGTGGTGGACGATCTCGCTCGGCCTCGCGGCAATCTGACGGGCGTGTCGAGCCTGAGCGTCGAGGTCTCGAACAAGCGGCTCGAGTTGATGCGGGAGCTGTTTCCGACGAGTGCCGCCCTCGCCGTCGCGGTCAATCCCACCAGTCCCACGGCCAGCTCGCAGGTGGCCGGACTCCGGGCGTCGGCGGGCACCCTTGGCCTGCAACTCCATGTGCTCGAGGCCAGCCGCGAGGACGAGTTCGAGACGCTTTCCACGGCGCCGCGCCGGCTCGGGGTGCCCGGCCTCGTCTTCACCTCCGACCCCTTCTTCGCCTATCGCAGCGCGCATCTTGCGATCCTCGTAAGCCGCCACGGGCTTCCCGCGATCACCCAATCCCGCGACTTTCCCATTGCCGGCGGGCTGCTGAGCTACGGAGGCGACTTCACGCAGACGCATCGCCAGGCCGGCCACTATGCCGGCCGTCTGCTCCGGGGCGAGAAGCCTCGCGACCTGCCGGTGCAACTCGTCACGAAGGTTGAACTGTTCGCCAACGTCAGGGCGGCCACACGCCTTGGCGTGACCTTGCCGCCCTCGATCTTGAGCAGCGCGGACGTGGTGATCGAGTAGCGCTTCGACATCCGCGGGTTCGTCGGCGACAACGCCATCAGCGTGCACCGCGAAGGCGCGGCAAGAGCATGCCCACCTCGCGCCGATAGCATCGATAGCGATCACCGAAGAAGGCAACGAGGTCGCGCTCCTCCAATTGGATGCCGACGAGGATGTAGGCGGTCGCGACTGCCGCGAACAGCAGGTGACCGGCTGTCATCGTCGGCGTCGCCCAGAACGCGATGACGAAGCCGAGATAGATCGGATGCCGAACGTGCCTGTAGAGGAGGGGTGTGGTGAACGCGGCCTCACCCGGTACGGTCGATCGCCAGCCGTGAATGGCCTGCTTGAGCCCAAAGAGGTCGAAATGACTGATCATGAAGGTGCTGGCGAGGACCACGAGCCAGCCCATCCAAAAGAGGCCCATCAGAAGTCCCGCCGCGACAGGTTCCGAGATCGACCAGACGATCGCCGGGAGTGGACGCCATTGCCAGAACAGCAGCAGCAGCGCGAGGCTCGCCAGGAGGACGTAGGTGCTGCGCTCGATCGGCTTCGGGACGACGCGTGTCCACCAGATTTTGAAGCGCGGGCGTGCCATCACGCTGTGCTGGAGCGCGAAGAGGGTGAGCAGGGCAACGTCAACGGCGACGGCGAAGCCCGGATCGACGATCGACCCGTCGTCTACAGTCTTCGGAACGACAACGTGTCCGAGAAAGCCGACTGCGTAGAGGAAGGCCAGCAGGAAGACCGCGTAGCTGATCAAGGCGTAGGTCAAGCGGGCAGCGTGCGACATGCAAGATCTCCGGTAGCAAGAATTGATCGGCCGTGCTTTGAGGTCCGGTCATGACCCGGTACCTCGCGGGCCCGAACCTTCATCCGACCAACCGCCGCTCCGCGTCCGTGATCGCCGTCACGGACGCGGAGCGGCGCCCGAGGTATGTCGGCCTCCTCAGCTGAGGAGGATCAGGTGGCCGCTGCGTTCTCTGTCTTCAGACTGTGGCTCGACTGCCGCCGTACACAGCGCGAACTCGCCTTGTTCAGCGAGCGCGACCTCGCGGATCTCGGCCTCGTCAGATCCGACGTAACGCGTGCCACTGCCTTCAGGGCCGCACGATAGTCGCCGCGGGAAGCCGCGGTGAAGCCAGCACTTCTCCGGCACTGCGCCGCCCTTTCGGGCGGATAGCGCGTTCGCGGGCGTTTTGGTATGAAGAGACCGCCGTCTGGCCTCATGGTCCGCTCGGGTCCGCAGCTCCAACAGGAGCCACTGCTGTGGGCGATCCGGCGCAGTTCGAGCGTTTGCTGTCCGCCAGCCCCTTCTTCGGCCGCCTCCAATAATCCGACACGCGGCGGGCCGTCGCCGACCTTTGCGTCACCCACAGCCTCGCCCGCGGCGAGACCCTGTTCCTGAAGGACGACCCGGCGGATGCGTTCTACGCGATCCGCCGAGGCGAGATCCGGATCACGGCCGGCACTGGCGCGGGCCGGCGCATGACGCTCAACGTGCTCGGTCCGGGCGACATTTTCGGCGAGATCGCGCTCTTCGATGGTAGGCCGCGCAGCGCGGACGCCGTGGCGGCCGAGCCGGCGGAGTTGTTCGCGGTCCGCCGCCGCGACATGCTGAACCTCGTCGGCCGGCACGCCGACTTGTCGATGCGGGTCATCGAACTCCTGTGCGAGCGTCTGCGCTTCGCCAGCGCGCGACTCGAAGAGACGGTGCTGATGCCATTGGTCGCGCGACGCTTGCTAGCCCTGGCGGAGGATTTCGGCAGTGAAATCCATATCTCGCAGGACGACATCGCTGACTTCGCGGGCACGACCTGCGATACGGTCTACAGGCAACTCCAGTGTTGGCGTCGCCAAGGCATGCTCGACCTCCACCGCAATCGCGTCGTCGTACGCGATCCTGCCGCCCTTGCCTCGGCTGCCTTGTCATGAAATCGCGCGATGATTGGCGCTGATGTGCCGCATCTTCCATTTCCGCGGCGATCGTCGGCCACAATTTTCTAAAGCAATATGATTTTCGGGTATAAGCGAAACCTATTAGATGAAGATCCTACCGGTAATCACGAAATATACTGACACGAGCGCGTTAGTGACCAGCACCGCTCGCCGAGTTTCTAAGACAAGTTACTTAGTATGTGGACGTCTCCGAGCCCGGTATTAAGTTCTCTCGAGCCCAACAGCGTAGCCGCGGCGAACCTCCGCTTGTCGCCACCCTGAGACTCAGAGCAGACGGGCTGCTATCGGCCAGCTCCGGTCGCGTTGGTGGGCGCCGCTAAACGGCTGGGTTGGGTGGATGTCCGCCAGTCCGCTTCCGGGCGGCGATGCACGGAAGCGGACGTCATCTTCGTGTCTGCTCGCGACCGAGGCTGTGTCAAAATTCGAATGCTGTCGGCCGTTGTAGAAAGATATTCTCTCGAAGAGGGTGGCACCGGCCTAACGGGCTTCTTATTGCCATCGGCCGGTCGCTTTGGAGATCCTTCGTGGTGGCTGCGGAGACGTTTGTTCTACGACTTCAAAGCGCATCCGCGTTTTGACACAGCCTAGACACATAGCGGCCGGGCGGATCGCTATCCGCGCCCCCTCGCGGCGGACATACGTCAGCAGCCCGACAATTCCGGCCCGGGATGGACAGCGGATCTTGGTCCCCTCCAGCAATTGACGATGCTTAGGTTCGACCACCTCGCCGTCATTGCCCAAACCTTGGCAGTGGGTGTCAGCGCAGACGCGCCTGCCTCGATCCCGAGATGCCGTTTGAGCGTCGACGCCCCTTTGGTTCCATCCCCTTGACATGAGGTTCGGTTCGGTCTGTTAGTTCTGTCATGACAGAAATAACAGACGTGCCGAGTTCCCTGCCCGCTGCGGTCGAGCGCTTCGTGCTGCACTGGGGCGATCTGGGCGGCCAGTGGGGCGTCAATCGCTCGGTCGCGCAGATCCATGCGCTGCTCTACCTCTCCGACCGTCCTCTCACCGCCGAGGACATCGCCGGCATGCTCGGCATCGCGCGCTCGAATGTCTCGAACTCTCTGCGAGAGTTGCTCGGCTGGAACCTGATCCGCCGTGTACCGGTGATGGGCGAGCGCCGCGACCACTTTGCCGCTGAGACCGACCTCTGGGAGATGGTCACGCGCATCGCCGCCGGGCGCAAGGAGCGCGAGATCGATCCCGCTATCGCGGCGCTGCGCGCCTGCGTTGCCGAGGCGGACGCGGACCCCGCGCTCGGGGCGGTCGCCAAGCGGCGCCTGCGCGCGATGCTCGATTTCACCGAGGCGATGGAGCGCTGGTACGGCCAGATGCTCAATGTGCCTCGGGGCACGCTGGCCAAACTGATCCGGCTGGGCGGTCGGATCGTGAAGTTTCTGCCGGCCAAGACTGAGTGACGATTCGAGGGTCGGGATCACGAAGCCGGAACGAGCGAGGTGCCCAGGTGACCGCAATGGCAAGCGTCCGTCGAGACGATGCGGGGCCGTCCCGCGCATTCTGCCCCGCACGGTCGATCGGCGGACCGGGCGACCTCTTCGACCTACGCTTCAGGGCCCTGATCCCGGAACGCGAATGGGCGAACCTGTCGCCGGCCGTGCGCCGTCGCTTCGGTAAGCGCCTCGCGCAGGGGGCGAGCGCGGTCTATGTCGGCCACGTCGTCGTGATGCACGTCGGCCGCCTCGGCTGGCTCGTGGCGCAGGCTACGCGCCTCGTCGGCAGCCCGCTGCCTCTGGAACGCGAGACCGGCCGTGCCGGCGTAGTCACCGTCACCGAGGACCCGGATGGCGGTGGTCAGATCTGGACGCGGCTGTACGCCCGCGCCTCCGGCTTCCCACAGGTAATCCACTCGGCCAAGCGCTTCGCCGGTCCCACCGGCCTGGAGGAGCATGTCGGCGCCGGCGTCGGCATGACCCTCACCGTGGCGGTCGAGGACGGGGCGCTGATGTTTCGCAGCCACCGCTATTTCATCGACTGCCTCGGGCGCCGCCTGCACCTGCCGGGATGGCTCACCCCCGGTGCTCTCACCGTCACCCACGCCGATGCCGGCGGGGACGCGACGCCGGGCGCCTTCCGCTTCATCCTCGACATCGCCCACCCCTGGTTCGGGCGGCTGATCCACCAGGAAGCGGTCTTCCAGGACGCCGAGCCGGCGGGGCAGGGAGAGGCGGCGTGAGCACGGTCCTAGTCTTCGGCGGATACGGCGGCTTCGGGGCTCGCCTGTCGCGGCGGCTGGCGGCGGTCGGTCACGACGTGGTCGTCGCCGGTCGCCGCTTCGCGCGCGCCGAGGCGTTCTGCGCGGCCCATCCTCCATGCCGTCCCCTTCAGGCCGACCGCAACGATGCCGTCGCGCCCATGCTGGAACGCGTCCGTCCCGACCTCGTGATCGATGCGGCCGGCCCCTTCCAGGGCAGCGGCTACGATCTGCCCCGGGCCTGTATCGCGGCGGCGATCCCTTACCTCGATCTCGCGGATGGCCGGGCGTTCGTGACCGGGATCGGCCGGCTCGACGCTGCCGCACGCGCGGCCGGCGTCACGATCCTGGCCGGCGCATCGAGCGTCCCCGCACTGTCCGGGGCCGTCGCCCGGCGCTTGGCGCAGGGGATGGACGCGGTCACCGCCGTGGAGATCGCGATCAGCGCCTCGAACCGTGCGACCGCCGGGACGTCGGTCGCCGCGGCTATCCTGAGCTATGTGGGCAAGCCGATCCGGCTCTGGCGCGGACAGCGCTGGTCGGCGGGTGTCGGCTGGCAGGAGTTGCGGCGCGAGCGCTTCACCCTGGCCGACGGCGCGTCCCTCGGCCGCCGCTGGCTGGCCCTGGCGGACGTCCCGGACCTCGATCTCCTGCCCGATCGGCTTCCGGGCCGGCCGGCGGTCACCTTCAGGGCCGGGACCGAACTCGCGGTGCAGACGGTCGGTCTCTGGTGTGCGAGCTGGCCGGTGCGGTGGGGCTGGATCCCCTCCTTGCAGCGGCTCGCGCGCGGGCTTCTGCTGGCGCAGCGGCTGACCGCGCGCTGGGGATCGGATCGGTCGGGCATGGTCGTCCGGATGTTCGGCTCGGCCGAGGGCCGCCGCGTCGAACGATGCTGGACCCTCCTCGCGGCCGACGGTCACGGCCCGGAGATCCCGGTGCTGCCGGCGGCGATCCTGGCCGAGCGGATCCTGGCGGGTGCGATCGCGCCCGGCGCGCGCGACGCCGGAACTGCGCTCGATCTATCCGATTTCGAGCCGAGCTTCGCGCGCCTGTCGATCCGCCACGACGTGCGGGAGTCGGTACAGGTCGATGCGCTCTACGCGCGCGTCTTGGGTCCGCGCTTCGCCGACCTCGCGCCGAGCGTCGCGGCTCTGCACAGCGTACTGCGCGAGGCGGGGGCGAACGGTCGCGCCGTCGTGAGGCGGGGCCGTCACCCCGTCACACGCGGCCTCGCCGCGCTCCTCGGATTGCCGGTCGCGGGCGAACACGGTCTTCACGTCAGCTTCAGCGAGACGCGCGGGGTGGAGCGCTGGACGCGTGCGTTCTCCGGTCGCCGGTTCACGAGCGAGTTCTCCGAAGAGCGTGGCTGCGTCGTGGAGCGGTTCGGTCCGCTTCGCTTCAGGTTCGGCCTCGCGCCCGAGGGCGGCGGACTGCGCATGGTGCTGCGCGGCTGGTCCGTCGCGCGGCTGCCCCTGCCGCTGGCTCTCGCACCCCGCGCCACCGCCCGCGAGTGGGAGGAGGCGGAGCTGTTTCACTTCGACGTTTCCATCACCCTGCCAGTCGTTGGGCTGGTGGTGCATTACCAGGGCTGGTTAGGCACCGGCGATCGGGAAGGCCAACAATCCGGCTTCACGCCCCAAGCTGACTTTGCCGGGCTGCCGACGAATGACCGCTATGGGGAAGTGCTGACGGCGGCCCAGACGGGCTGTTTGGCTCGTATGTGGAATGGCCGGACAGGGTGGTGAGCAGTCCGACCGGTTTCGGGACGCATCCAGGGGGAAGCCGCCATCGACCGGCCGTGGCAGCGCACTGAAACGGAAGCGCAGGGGCTTGGGGCGAGGCCGGAGCCTCGCCCTTCCCAAACAGTCGCCGCGCGGGAGGCGGGCGCTCAGGGTGTCGCCGCGCCCTCGGTGACGAGCGCGGCGGCGAAGTCGCGGTAGGTGTGCAGCGGGCGGCCCAGGATGCCGGTCAGCCGCTCGCGGTCGCCCGCCTCCGGGATCATGCCGTCGCTGACGTAGCGCTCGGCCATCACGCGCATCTCGTAAGCCATCCACTTCGGCATGAACGTCGCCATGTTCGCCTCGAACCCGCTCGGATCGTCGCCGCCGTAGGCGACCGGGCGGCCGAGAAGCTTAGTCCAGATCGCGGCGGCGTCCGCGCCGGTGAGCGTGTCGGGACCGACGAGGTTGATGGTCTCGATTGGCAGCTTGCCCGGCGCCTGGTCGCGACGGATCAACTTGATCGCGGCGACCTCGGCGATGTCGCGTGCATCGACCATGGCGACGCCCTTGGATCCGATCGGCATCGGGTAGACGGCGTGGTTCAGGATCACGTCCTTGATCATGACCTCGTTGTCGATGAAGTAGCTTGGGCGCAGGATTGTTGCGCTGAAGCCCATCGTCTCCAGCATGCGCTCGGCGCCGTACTTCACCGCGAAGTGCGGGACGTTGACGGCGCGGTCGGCGTCGAACACCGACAGGTAGACGACCCGCTCGACGCCCGCGGCGCGCGCGACGTTCAGGGTGATGATCGCCTGGGTGAACTCGTCACCCGTCACGGCATTCAGCAGGAACAGCGTGCGGATGCCGGAGAAGGCGGCGTGCAGCGCGTCGATGTCGAGCAGATCCCCCTTCACGACCTCGACGCCGGAGCCGAAATCGGCCTTGGCGGGATCGCGGGTCAGCACGCGGACGCTCGCACCGCGCTGGGTGAGTTGCCGAACAACGTTGCGGCCGACGCGGCCGGTGGCACCGGTGACGAGGATGGTCATGGGGTCGTTCCTTTGGGTTCCGCCGTTTGGATGCCCCCAAGATGATCGATCCATACGTAAGCCAATAGCTGCTATATTTGGACACTCCGTCTCGCTGGGGGAACGATGGATCTGCTTGCCCTTGCCGACTTCACCCTCGTTGCTCGTCATGGTGGGTTCGGTAAGGCCGCCCGTTCTGCCGGACGCCCGAAGGCGACGTTGTCACGACGCGTGGCCGAGTTGGAAGCCAGCCTGAGCTTGCGCCTGTTCGAGCGGGGCGCACGCGATTTGAAGCTGACGCAGGAAGGACGGGCGCTGTTCGAGCGAGCAGGTTCGCTGCTCACCGAATTGGAGGAGACCGCCGCGGCGATCGCGTCGGGCGGCGAGCGCCCCCGTGGGCGTCTGCGGGTCAGCACGCCCCTGCTGTTCTCCCAGACCGTCATGGGCAGGCTCGCGGCGAGCTTCGCCCACAGATATCCGGAGGTGCGGTTGGAGGTCACGACGGAGGACCGGGCTGTCGACATGATCGAGGAGGGCATCGACCTCGTGATCCGGGTGAACCCGGACCCGGACGAACGCCTCGTCGGCCGAGCGTTCTTGCGCCATCGTCTTGTGGTCGTGGCAGGTCCCGACGTCGCCCGATCGACCGACGGCACGGCCGTTCCGGCCGTGGTGCGGGGCGACGACCGCGCGGCATGGCGGGTGAGAACGCCGACCGGTCATGCCGCGATCGCGGTCGAGCCAATCCTCAGCTTGGGATCGCTCATCATGGTCCGCGACGCGGTGCGCGCAGGCGTCGGTGCCGGACGCTTGCCCGTCTCGCTTGTGAGCCGCGATCTTGCCAAAGGCACGTTGGCTCACTGGGGCGACGTAGACGCGCCGGACATCGCACTTTGGGTGCTCTACCCAACGCGCCGACTGCTCAGCACGCGTGTCTCGGCGTTCCTCGACCATCTGAAACAAGCGTTCCCGAACGGAACGCCAGACGAGCTATCATCCTACGCCGAGGGATAAAGACGTCCCGAGCCGGGTCCGTGTGAATTCGGAAGCGGTTCGGTGCGTTCGTCATCATCTGAACGTCCGCTTCTGGAGCGCCAAGGCCACGTCGTCAACGACCGGGTTGGGTCGAGGCCGTGTCAAAACGCGAATGCTGTCGGCAGCCGTAGAAAATTAGTCTCTCAAAGAGGTGTGACATCGGCCCCAGGGGCTTCTTGTTGCCACCAGCCAGTCGCTCTGGAGATCTCTGGCGGCTGATGCGGAGACGTTTGCTCTACGACTTCGCAATACCCCCGCGTTTTGACACAGCCTCGGTCGGTAGAAGGCCGTCCGCTGTTGCCGCGGCCCTGCTCCGAAGCTGACCGGCCGCTTTCGGCCACCACCAACCGCCTCAGACTGCCTGCCGGAGCGTCTCAGACGGGCGGATATCCGCCGGTCCGCTTCTGAGCGGCCGACTTGCTAAAGCGGTCATAGCTGCGCGGACCGCATACGACCGAGGCTGTGTCAAAACACCAGTGCCATTAGCCCTTATAGAAGGACTTTCCTCGAAGGCGCCGAGCATTCGCGAGACAGACCACCTTCCGGCACCGAAAAGCCGATCCGGAGGCCTATGCCAGCTGCAGCGGAGAATTTTGTTCTACAACTTTTCAGTGGCTCTGAGTTTTGACACAGCCTCGACCCTTCTCAGACCTTCGGCAGATCCACTTACCGGTGGTTTGATCGGCCACGAAGGATTTTTCAGCGACCACGTCAGCAGCAAGGCTCATCTTCATCTCGACCGCGCCGGCGCTGTCGCCCACAGGGGCAACCGAGAACATGGCGACAGTCCCGGTGACCCTTACCGACGATGCGCAGGACGATGGCTTCTCGGTTCCTCTGCCGGTCGGTTGGCGAACTTCTCGCCGCCGGTTGCATGCTCACTTCCGGCGAGCGGCTTCCGGAGATCAGTCCCCAACGAACGTCGGTAGCCGGTCCAAGGTTCTTTCGTGCGCCAGCGGTGCGGCTGCGCCTTCGGGAGCGACCATCCCGATGCGGTCATGCCAGTACGTGGCCAGCCCGACCTGCGCCGTTCCGACGAGGTCGTAGGCTGAGCCAGCGACGAATAGGCATCGCGCCGCTTCCACGCCGAGGGCTTCCAGCCCAAGCCGGTACGGACGAGGGTCGGGCTTGTAGAACCCGGCGCGCTCCGCGGTGATCACAGTGGCGAACTCGACGCCCACGCAATCGGCCGCAATGCGTCCTAACCGTTCGGAGCAGTTCGTCACGACCCCGAGGGGCACGGATCGAGCGGCGAGTGCCTGTAGGGTCTGCGTCACGCCCGGCCAGGGACGCAACTCGTCATAGCGCTCGTCTAATTGGGTGGCCAGTGTGCGTGGCATGCCGACCGCCTCGGCGGCTTCGGCAACGAGGTCTTCGTAAGACCGGTATGCCCCCGTGCGGTAGGTGATCCGAAGGTACTCGGCCCGCCAGCGACGACCGGCTTCCTCACTGCCCGCGACCTCGTTCCACAAGGACCAGCTGTCGAGCAGGGCAGTCAGGAGGTCGAACAGGACGGCGTCGTATCGACTGGGTGTCATGATGGGCATCTCTGGTTCACGCGGCAGAGGAGGATGGTTGCGGGACTAATTCGAGCGCCGGTGCCTCGCCGGTCGCCGAAGTTCTCTCCGGTAGGCCACCGAAATGGCGGACTACCAGCACCGCCGCGGTGTTGCCGAAGACGTTGATGCCGGCGCGACCCATGTCGAGCACCGCGTCGATGCCGGTCACGACGGCGATCGCCTCCGCGGGCAGACCGATTGCGGTCAGCACGGTGGCGAGTGCGACGAGGCTGGAGGCTGGTACATTGGCCACACCCTTGCTGGCGATCAGCGTCGTCACGAGGATGGTCAGCAGGGCCGACCCGCTCAGGTGGAGGCCGTAAGCTTCGGCCAGGAACGTCACCGCCGCGCCCAGGTAGAGCGCTGAGCCGTCGAGGTTGAAGCTGTAGCCGAGCGGCAGCACGACTGCGACGACGCGTTTCGGCACGCCTATCTGTTCCAGACGCTCGATGTGTGGCGGCAGGGCGACCTCGGACGAGCGCGTCGCGAACGCGAGCAGCATCGGTCCCATGACTTGGCGGGCCACCCATAGGGGACGTTCGCCCGCGACGCGGATGACGACGAGGAGCACCACGAACAGGAGCGCGTAGCCGAGGTACAGGGTGCCAGCCAGCTTCGCGAGGGCAACTAGCGCGCCCACGCCCTGCGTCGCCGCGAGCCAGGCCGATATGGCGAACACCGCCAAAGGAGCCGTGGTGACCACCCATCGCGTGATGCGGAACATCGCACCGAGCACCGCTTCGAGCGCGGCCGTCACTGGGCGAGCCTCTTGACCGAGCGCGCCCAGAGCGAGACCGAACAACATCGCGAAGACGAGTGTCGGTAACACCTTCTGCGCCGCCATGGCGGCGACGACGTTGGACGGGATGAGATCGAGCACGAACTTCACCCAATCCACCCGTAGGGGCAGGTTCTGAGGGACGTGCCCCGAAGCGAGTAGCCCGGCGCCGAGACCGGGATGGAACACCGCGTTCAACACCAGCGCGATGGCGATGGAGGCGGCACTGGCCAGGTAGAACCATCCGAACGCGACCAGAGCGGTGCGACCCAGGCGGCTGGCGTCATCCGCAATGCGGCTTGCGCCGAGCGTGACGGCGCAGAAAACGAGGGGGATGACGACCATCCGGATCGCATCGATAAACGCCGTGCCTACCGGCTGCAGGGCAGCACCGAGGTCCGGCCACAAGGCACCGGTGGCGAGCCCCGCCCCGATGCCAAGCGCCATCCAGAGCGCGAGCGGAACGCGCGGCCGCCGTCTTAATTTGGCTTGTCCTCGGTCCATCCGTGCGTCCTCCGCGTTGATACAGATCTCAGATCCCGCGTGAGGCGACCGCCTCGATCTCCACGAGGTAGCCGTGATGCAGCTCCGGCACCGGCACCACAGCTCGAGCTGGCTTCGCCGCCCCGAACAGCTCGGCGTAGATGCGATTGAAGACCGGCCAATTCTCGACGCCGACGACGTAGGCAGTCACGCGCAGCACGCGTTCTGGATTGGAGCCGGCCTCTGTCACGACCGCCAGCAGGTTGGCGACCGCCTGTCGGGCTTGAATTTCGAAGCTTGCATCGGACATGTGGGTGCCGGCAGCGTGGTGCGGGAGCTGGCCCGAGACGAAGACGAGGTCACGCCATGCAGTGGCCTGGGCATAGTGGCCGGCGGGTGCCGGGGCCCGGGTGGTCGAGATCTGCTCGATCAGTGTGGTCATCGCCTGCAACTCCTACCAACCGTTGATGCGCGGCCACACCGCGCGGACTTGGCCTGCGGCGCCGAGCACGTGGTAACGGTCGTGCTGGGCACCCGTCGCGCAGGCGTGGTTTGGCAGGATGCGCACGCGTGATCCGACCGGCAGGTCAGGAAGGCGCGCGCTCGAACCTTGCCGTAGGGCGAGGATGCCGTGCTCTTGGTTGGCGTCGCTGACGATCAGATCCGGATAGGGCCGGCCTGCGCAGTCGCAGACCACGCCGTAGCCCTGGTCGACCGCCTGCCGGGCCGTGCCGCGGTCGCGCGACATTGCCATCCAGCCGGCATCGACGATGATCCATCCCTTGTCGCGGCGATGGCCGATGACGGTAGCGAGCACGCTCAACGCGATATCGTCGACCGCGACGGAGCCGACGCCCGCCTGGAACAGGTCGCCGAACATGAACACACCGGCTCGCACTTCGGTGACACCGGTGAGGTCCCGCGCAAATCGTGCAGTTGGGGTCGAGCCGACGCTGACGATTGGGCACGGCAAGCCGGCCTCGCGCAGGATGGTGGCCGCCGCGACCGCCGCCGCGCGTTCGTTCTCGGCGGCCTCCGCGAGCGCCTCGGGGTCATCGAGGCCGTAGCTGTCACCGGCGTGCAGCAACACCCCGCGCAGGACCGCGCCTGCGCCGAGAGCACCGCTGATCGCGACAAGTGCTTCCGCGTCCCCTGGCTTCACGCCGGAGCGGTGTCCGTCGGCGTCGACCTCGATCAAGGCGGGAAGCGCATCCCCGGCTCGCCGGCTCCAAGCGGCGACAGCCTCGGCCTGCTCCACGGAGTCGAGTACTACGGAGAGGTCTGTTCCCCAGCGCCGCCGGATTGCACCGATGCGGTCGATCTTCGTGGGCGCGATGCCCACCGCGTAGAGAATATCCCGTACCCCTCCCTCAGCGAAGTATTCCGCCTCGCGCAGGGTGGAGACCGTCGCTGGGCCGGATGGTGAGGTCATCGCTAGGTGGGCAACGTCCAGCGACTTCGCAGTCTTGAGGTGAGGCCGGAAGCTGACGCCGAGCCGGTCGAGATTCCTCCTCATCCGGGCGATGTTTGCACGCAGGCGCGCCTCATTCAGAAGGAGGCACGGCGTCGGCAAAGCGCTCAAAGCCGAGCTGCTTTCCGCTGATGAAATCATCCCCTTGAAGTCGGTAGTGAGCACGTCCGTGGCCCCTATGGCTTACTGACGCGAGAATGATCATGAGTGGCTGGGAAGCGCTATTAACGCTTTCTGCATCTTGGATTAAGTCTGGACTTAATGCTTGATGCGAACGACCTCCGCTTCTTCGTCGCGATCGCCGCGGCCCCGTCGCTAGCTGCGGCTGCGCGCGCCCTTAACGTGTCGCCACCGGCGGTGACGCAGCGGCTACGTGCCCTGGAAGAACGGGTGGGCGTTTACTTGGTTGATCGCTCCGGTCGCGGCCTCACGCTGACCGACGAAGGCGAATTGCTGGCGGAGCGCGGCAGAGACCTGCTCGGCGCCTTCGACGATCTCAGCGAGGCCCTGGCCGAGCGCCGTGGGCAGGTGACAGGGCACCTGCGCATCGTGGCTCCGTTCGGTTTCGGACGCCACCACGTGGCTCCCGTGGTGGCGGCGTTTCGGGCATCTCACCCGGGAGTCAGGATTGACCTGCGGCTCTCAGATCGCCTTGGCCGGATGCCGCCGGAGACGTGGGACCTTGCCATTCACGTGGGCGAGATCAAGGACACGACGCCAAGCCTGACGGTGCGCCATCTCGCGCCGAACGAGCGTATCCTCTGTGCGGCGCCCGCCTATCTCGCCCGGCGCGGGGCGCCGCGTACACCTCTCGAACTGCGCGAGCACTCGTGCATAGCCCTGCGTGAGAACGACGAGGACGTGACGCTCTGGCGCTTCCACTCGGGTGATAGTGGCGAAGAACGCGTACGGGTCGAGCCGGAGCTGGCCAGCAACGACGGTGAGGTGGCCCGCTGCTGGGCATTGGCTGGGCTCGGCGTGCTCTTACGTTCAGAGTGGGACGTGGCAGATGATCTACGAGCTGGGCGGCTACTTCGCCTCCTCGACAGCCATACTCTGCCATCGGCTCCGGTCGTCGCCCTGCTCGGCTCCGGGCGACGCGCACGGGCGGCGAGGACCGAGCGGTTTCTTGACGCCCTCAGGCAAAGCCTGAACCCGGTTCCTTGGCGGCCATAACGCGACCAACAAGCAGTATCGCCGCATCACAGCGATAGAAGCGGTGAAACGTTCGTCCGCTTTTGGGTCCCACTCGGCCGCGCGTAAATGACTACGTTGAGTCGAAAGAAGGCCGTCCGCTTGTTCGGCAGGTCTGTTCCGGACAACGGATGCGTTGTAGCGGATAAAATTGCAATAACCGCACACAGCCATGAGTAAACCCTCACGATATCTGCTGCCACGCATCCGCCGCCAAATATCGTCATCCTGCTTCGACATAGGGAGTTCCCGCTGCCGCGCCCGCGGCGGCTTGGAAACCACGATCGATAAGACGAAGAAAGACGCGACCGGCAGCCGCGGCGTCGCCGGGCGTGTCAGCCACCTTGTACCCTTCGAAGAAGGCGACGCTCCACGTCGCCACGAGCAAGCCCGCCACCAGATGCGCGTCGGGATCGTCCGCGGGTCGATCGACCGCCTCTGCCATCATCGCTGCCAGAACACGCGTGAACTCGCTGCACATCTGTCGCGCGCGCGCCTTCAGCGCTTCGCTGGCCAGCGCCGTCGCAACGAACCTCAGCGGCGCACCGAAAAGCGGAAGGAGCGGGTTTCGGTCCTCGATACAGCGGTGAGCGAGCAAGCGCAGCGCCGTGACCGGGCTCGCTCCCTCGTCCCGCCCGTGGATGGCCGCGGACACCATTCCGCGCACCTCGTCCTCACGATCAAAGAACATGTCCTCCTTGCGTGGGAAATGGTTGAACACGGTCATGCGGCCGACATCGGCAGCCTCCGCGATCTCGTCGACCGTCACGCGATCGAAGCCGTGGTCCATGAACAGGCGAGTGGCCGCATCGGAGATGGCTTGGCGCGTCGCCAGCCGCTTCCGTGTGCGCCTGTCCAACATGGGGCTTGCCCGTTCCTGCACGTAAAACTATACCCGGTATAGTTATGTATCGAGATTATTTTGAGGTGATGGCATGCCCACGTCAACCGTGATGTCCAGTGCCTCCACCGAGCCGCGATCCGTACTCGTCAGCGGCGCGAGCTTCGCCGGCTTGGCGACGGCATTCTGGCTGAACCGGCTCGGATACCTTGTCACGATGGTCGAGGTCGCACCGGGTTTGCGCCGCGGCGGGACGCCCGTCGACATCGAGGGGGAGACAATCGCCGTCCTCGAACGCATGGGGTTGATGGAGGCTGTTCGGGCCAGAACGCTTCCCCCTCGGCGCTTCGCCTTCAAGGATGCGAAAAACGCAACGCTGGGCGATATGGCCCACCACCCGAACGATGAGGCGGGGCCGCGCTACGAGATCCACCGCGACGACCTGTTGGATGTTCTGTGCGGCGCGATCGAGGGCGATGTGGAACTGCGGTTCAACCGCTCGATCGTGGCGATCGAGGAGCGTCCGGAGGCGGTGTCGGCGACGTTCAGCGATGGCAGCCGGCACGAATTCGCACTTATATGTGGCTGCGATGGAAACCGCTCTAATACGCGCAGGCTAGTGTTCGGCGACGGTGAGCAGTTCACCCATTTCATGGGCGGATATTTCTACCTCAAAGTCGTGCCAGACACCGGACTGCTCCCACCGAACAGCTCGGAGGTTTTTGCCGTTCCTGGACGGATGGCGATGCTGAACGGCTATGACGATCGCACGGATATCGGCTTCGGGTTCCGCACGGCCGGCGAGATCGAATACGATTACCGGAACAAGGATCAGCAACGTCGCCTGATCAGGGAGCATTTTTCCGGCCTGGAGTGGAAAGTGCCGGACATGCTCGCTCATATGGACGAGGACAACGAATTCTATTTTGATCGTATCAGCCAGATCAGAATGCCGACTTGGTCGCACGGGCGCATCACTCTCGTCGGCGACGCCGGCTATTGCGTGTCCCCGTTCGCAGGCCTCGGTGGCTCGATGGCCATCATCGGCGCGGGAAGGCTGGCCGACGCCCTGGCGCGGCATCCAGACAACCATGCCGCCGCATTTCACGCTTATGAGGAAGGGCTACGGCCGTTCGTCGAGCAAGTGCAAGAACGGGCCGCTATCGACAGCGTACAGATGCTGGTTCCCGGCGACGAGGCCGAAATGGCGGAGCGAGATCGTAAGCTGGCAATCGGTGACATCGGCGTATAACGGCCGCTTTGGAGAAGCTCCGACGGCGGTCCGAGTGGCTGGGTTGGGTCGAAAGCGGAAGAGAGTTCTTGCTGACGTTCGAGCGGGATAACTCGTCAAGGCAGTTGCCACTCGTCAGCCGATAGCCGTTGGCCTGCTATTGCGGTCATGCTCCTCGGCTCGTCGAGTGGCAGGAGATCTAAAATAAAAAATGCCCCCGGGACTCCGCGGAAATCGCGATCGGGTAGGTGCAGGAATATTCGGAATTTCGATGATGGCGGGGGCGAGCAAGTTTCGCTGTTGAGACGGGCTTGCTCGCCCCCTAATCGAAGCTAGACCCTGGGAAGGATTTAATCTCCGATACCTGAAGTGTCGAATGCCATCTGCGACAAGTCAAGTCGCGAGAGTGACAACACTTAGTACTTGCGGACCAGAGCCGCCGGGACCGGCGAGGCGGCCGGGGCCGGCGAGTACAGCGGCACGATGAACCGGATCCAGCCGTCGGTGGAGTAGTCGCTGCGAGTGCGGCCGAACGCGTTGGTGGTCTGCAGACCCGTCACGACGTCGCGGGCAACGTAGGCCTGGACGGTGAAGATCTTGAAGTCGTAGCCGATGAGGCCGCCGAGGGCGAAGCGCCCGCGGTTGCCCGCCGCCGCGCTGGCCTGGCTGATGTCGAAGTTGTAGGTGCCGTAGGCGATCGGACCGATCTCGAAGTTGCCGAACTTCTTGGTCGCCGTGAGGTCGAAGTTCAGCGAGTCCGACAGGCGCAGCGGGCCGATGGCGGCGCCGACCTGACCGGGGAAGCGGCCGGGCGAGTCGTAGATGTTGGCGGTCAGGTTGGCGGTCAGGTTCCAGCCGTCACCCGTGTAGCTGCCGGCGATGCCGAAGCGGTAGGTGTTGGAGGAGAGCTGCGGCAGGACCGGGGTGGCCGTCGTGCCATTGGCGGTGATGATCGAGCCGCGGTCGCCGTTCAGGTCGTTCAGGTAGGCACCGCCGAGCAAGCTGACGCCGAAGTTGCTGCCGAGGTCGAAGGCCCAGATGCCGCCGACGAAGGTGCCGACGTTGATCGAGATGTCCTTGTTGCGCACGCCCGCCGGGTTGCGGGTGAAGGCGAACACGGTCGGGGGTGCGACGAGCAGCTCGACGCGGCCGCCGAACGGCACGAACGGGGTCGACCAGACCAGGACCGGGATGTTGACGGCCGTGTCGGGATCGTTCCGGCCGTCAGTGCGGCGATAGGTGAACGTGTTGATCGCGTAGAGGCCTTCCGGCAGCGGCGCGCCGACCGCGAGGCCGACCTGCTCGCCAGGAACCGTGGTGGTCTGCGCGTAAGATGCGGTAGCACTCAGCGTAAGAGCGGCGGCTCCTGCAAATGCTGCAGTAATCTTCTTCATAAAACTTCCCCTTTTTGCCGCCGACTCAGGCTGCGCGGTATTTTGTCCGCTGTGCCGCCTGCGTGGGTGTGTCCTGACCGTGCTCGATTTAGGACGATTTCGCTCGAAGCGTTTTGGATCCTGCCACAACTCTACTTACTGTCTAGGACATATATTTCGATGCTGGTAACCACATGAATCATGTTGCATAACGATCACATGTAGCTGGCAGCGCTGCCATGCCGATAGTGACGAGCGGAACCGATCCTTGCGCGCACTCAGCCGCCTCCGGCGCCTGCGAGCCAGGGGTGCGGTAATCATGGTTTCTGCGAGGTTAATGCTGATCCCCACCCGCAAGGATCAGCCCCGCCAGCTCGATTTCGACAAAGCCGTCTATCGCGAGCGCAACAAGGTCGAGCGGCAGATCGGCCGGCTCAAGCAGTATCGCCGAATTGCCACCCGCTACGAGAAGCGAGCCACAAACTACCTCGCCATGGTCACGCTCGGCATGACCATTTCTGGCTCAGATGACTTTGCAGAGATGCCCTAGGCCAGCGCAAGCCTCAGATTCACACCACGCGAACAAAAGCCTCAGTCGCTCCCGCGCTGGGTTTTGGTTTGCGGTATGCTGGTCGCTATATGGTCGCTAAAAACTTAGCGACCGAGCTCGCAATTGAGCTAAGTCATTGAGAAGATTGGCGCACCCGACACGATTCGAACGTGTGACCTTTGCCTTCGGAGGGCAACGCTACACCTAAGCTAAGATCACGGTTGGACGGCCGTTCGGTCCAGATACCCATTTCCAATCAATCTGTTACCGAGACACGCTACACTCACTCTGCGCGAACCTCAATCCCGCCTAGCCGCACGATCCGCTCTATCGTTGTGACAGCGTTGTGACAGGGGAGGGGCCATACAGGGAGCCTGAGTCAACGATCCGGGCACGATAGAACGGGCGTCAGACCGGGCGTTGGAAGGGAGCATCAGCCGACGATCCGAGAATGAGCCGAAGCCAGCTGGAATCGTCCTCGGGGAAGGCATCTCTTCGACATCCTGAGGCGTGGGATACCCCTCTCGTATGATGGGTGGATCGCCTTGGGCCCGACTACAGGGACGTGAGCGCCACGATTCGCGAGTTCATGCGGCGTGGCGTCGTGGTGCGAACGATCATTAACGGGATGGTGTTTGACGGCTACCACGGACCCGATGCAGCAAGCTGTTCGCGATGCCCTGATTGGGTTCGTGGCCGCAAGCGCAGAGGCTCAAGCACAAGCAACCAAAGAAGGACAAAGAGCGGGCATCGCCCACGCGAAGATAACAGATGGTGCGTATCTTGGGCGCAAACCTAGCTTTGATCAGAGGCAAGTAGATATGACCGTGGCATTGAAGAACCAAGGTTGCACGGACGCCAGCATATTTCGTCAGCTGCGTTTGTCCAGACAGGTCGTCTATAGGATCCTAGACGACCCCATTCGCCGTGCGGAGATCGCTCAGAAATGGCAGCGAAGTTGAAGCAAATACTGGCCGTCATGAAATCATTTTCATGATGAGAGGTTCGATGAACTTTCCAACTTCTTCGTACTGTTCCGGCCTAAGCACCTTGTTTTTATTACTGAACTCTACAACCTTGCCATCGAAAGCCACATTGAAAAGACTTACAGAGCCCAATATAAGTTGGCAGTTATCAGGTCGGCCGCGTATGATCTCTTTGACCATAACTTTTAGATTGTCTTCGTCCTGGTCTTGCTGGTTGGGGCTGTCAACGACAAATGGGGCAATAACAAAAGAAGAGTACTTGTGCATTACACGGAGAAAAGCAAGATTGTAAGCGAGAACTGCGCGTGGCTGGTCACTCCCGGTGTTTCTAATTACGCGATCCAGCTGCGTTATCGAATCAAAGTCTGGATTTTGGACTCGGAGGGCATTTGAAAAGTTCAAAACTGTTTGTGCAAAGAAGTTTTCAATCTGCTCCTTCCGCTTCGGATCTTCAAGCTCCTTTATCTGCCTTTCAAGGTCGCGAATCTCTGACTCAATCGCATCTAACTCGGTATTAATTTCTTCAATTTGCGCGTTGAATGTAAGTACCGCTTGCCGCTGTCCTTCTGCTTCGATCACATCTTTCAGCAAAACCTCTCCGTGCTTCTCGTTAAGCGCATCTTCGATGGTCATAATCTCATCGTCGGCTTCGTTCATTCTTACTGAAATACCATCGATCCGCGCGCTTAGCGACGACATTTCATCAATTGTGCTATCAATGAAGGCTCTGCACGACTCTCGATCATCAATAACCCCAAACCTGGACGCAAAAGAATTACTGTGATCCGTCCCGCAGGTGGGGCACTGAATCACGGTCTCTGTGTGGTCTGCAAGCCACGACGCATCCCGGTCAAGCTCAAGTAGAGAGTTCTTCGCAATCTGTAGCTGCTGATCAAGCGCCGTTCGGAGATCGATGGCGTTGACAAGCGAGGCGTTATATATTTGCCGCCTTTCCCTAAGCTTCTTTACACCGGTTAGAAGCTTCTCGATAGCTTCCTGATGTGTCTTCTGATCAAATCCGAGACCCCGCACGACGTAGGCTTGCTCCACTCGGGATGCCGCGACGCTTATTGAAGACTTGCTTGCCGATAATTCAGCTACTCTGCTCTTATTTTGAATTACCTGTCCCCTTAGATTGTAATACGCATTCGATTTTATGCCGCTGTGGAAATGGATCGTATCCTTTTTCCAATTGGAAAACTGTTGTAAGCTGTCAAAAGATTGCCATGGCTGCTGCCACCCAATGTCTTGATCAACGTAGAAGGGCAAGAAAGCGTATGCGGGCGGAGGTATTGTCAACTTTCTTTGGCGAGAAACCAGCAAGAGATGAAAGCCCAAAAGTTCAGCCAAAAACGGTCCGATGCCGGAGGTCACGCCGGTCGATCTATGCAGAAGATCAAGTTTTTGGTCGAAGACGCCGAACTCCCTCCCTCGACGAACTATGACGTAGGTACGGCCACCGAATTCAAACTCTAATGCACCGGTTACAACTGCTTTCTTCCACTTGTCGTGCGTCCGTGCAGGATCGGCACCTAGGGTCCAGTAGATTGACTTAATGACCGACGATTTCCCGACGTCATTCCCGCCGATTAGTGCCGTCGCCTTTGGATGAAAGGATAGCTTGATGGCGGCCCGTTCTTTGTTCGATATTAACCATAATCTTCTGAATACCAAGTTTCTCATCGGATTTCACTCTGAGATTGCGCACAAGTTTCTTGAATCGGTCTATGTCATTCATTGGCAAGGTACTCATACAATAATGCGGCTTGAACGAACGTCCGATCATAATGACCAAAGCGAAGCTTGGCCGTATCCTTCAAAGCTTCCGACTCTGTATCGATCATCATTTTTATCGATGAGTACGCCACACTAGGCTGATCTAGCCGCTTGCGAACCTCCTTTTTCCATAAAGCCAGATTTATGAAATCAGTAGAGAATTGCATTGCTTCGTAATTGCGCCACTGAATGCGGATTGGCGCAAGTTCCTGAAAAGTATATCCGCTGTTACTCGCTTGCACTGAACTCCACTTTGGTCTTGTTTTCAGTGACAGCTTTAGATCGTTAATCCATTGGTCGAAATCATTTCGAGCAACGAACTTCGCAGCGATTAATTGGTCATAGCTGACTACATCCTTGAGAAACTTGGATTTGTTTCTGCATTGATCGTACACTCCCAAATAAAATGCACGGTGATTGCACTCTTGCACTGAACAATGATCGGCTAAGAAATTGACTATTCTCCCGAGGATGTAATTGCTATATTCGTTGAGACCAAATGATGTTTGATCATAGTGAAAAAGCTTCGTATCCACGTCTTTGAACGCGGGTATCTCTGCTTTCATTGCCGCTTCAAACTCGGAAACCGAATCGGGGCTTCCGTTTGAGAAGCTACAGGGATATTTGTCCTGGTCTATGAAATCGCAAGGTTGGTTGCTTACGAAATAGACTTCTTGGACTCGGTGTCCAAACTTTACTCTGTTGTCGTACATCTTTGCCGCGATTGACGGGCCTTTTTTATTAGTTCCCGGCTCAGCTTTGCGGCTTGTCAAACGCGCGATTGTCCATTTTTTGCTTTTATCGGTCTTTAATTGGTATGTTGTTATAGATCCTGGGTTGCCGACGTCGTCCAAAACAACAATATCGTCGTGGAATTCGAATGCTATTCCATAGTTTCCGGGAGCGACGTGTCTTCTTAGAAGTTCGTCCAGGCCAAAAGTTGTCTGGAAATCCAGCCGATCTAGTGCGGTACTGCCGCCTTTTTCTCGTTGGGGAATGTTCGTGAGATCCGTGATTAAGCTCACTTCCCCGCCCCTTGTTCTTCCATGTTTAGACAGGCATCGGTGTGACCCGTCCTTATGATCGAGTGATACCCATTAACTTGATCGTGTGTGTTGCGCTCAGGCAACGGCGAGGTCACATTCTTGTTTCGGGCGGATAATTCGCACGGTGCAGTACACCTTTTCCGCGATATGGCTACGGCTAAACGCTGTCGGTGATGTCGCTAATCCGTCCTATAACCCATTGATTCACAACGGTGGTGGGCCCCGCAGGAAGGGAAGCCAAGCCATTGCTAAGGAACTGAACGTGGCACGGGCATCCGCCTATCGTCTTCTGAACGGTGCGCCAACGGGATCTGCCGGGTGATAGGAGGCTCAGGGAGGGCATTGGGTTGAGCGTGCTGCAACTCTCGCAGTCCGCCTCGACTGGTGCCTCACAGGTATCCCTATGGCTCCCACAGCAGCCGACAAACCGTGGACTCCGCCCTTCGGCACTAGGAAACAAAAATGGGCGGCTTCCCGTGCGAGGAAGGCCGCCCAACCATACAACAGTTGTGAGGAACGTCAGAGGGCTTTGGTCAGGCTTGGGCTACGCTAAGATCCGCTGACTGCATCCGCATCTCGCGCCGTTCCATGACTCTCTGACCGTTCACAAACCGGGAGGCGAACCACGCGAGGATCAGGAACAGGAAGAACCGTGCCTTCTCGCCTTCCAGGGTGTTCGCCTCATTCAGGATCATCCCATACCAGACGGCTAAGAGTGAGAAGACCGCGCCTACTTTCATCACGGCGACCAGCGTTCCGACGATCAAGCCGTTGTGCCGGATCGAACTCACAAGCGTTCCGAGGATCGCCCATAGCCACCACAGGGCTCCGACCACGATAGCGAAGGCGGGTGCCGGGTTTTGATGGATGAACTCGCTGAACCCACCGTGCGCATTGGGTTGGTCGGGAGTGAACAGCAGGACAAGGCCGATGGTGGCAAGGGCCGTCACGACCGGTGCGATGAACATACTGGCCGACATCAGCACGTCAGATGCGTTAGCGAACACGACTACCCGGGAGCCGCATCCGAGCACAAACAGGATCACGGTGCAGGATGCCAAGACGACAAAGGCGATGCTCAGTCCCCTCAGGATCGCTTCATTCGTCACGCTCTCGAAGATCTGTTTCGACGGTGGTCCGGCTTGAGTGGCCTTCGCTGTCCCATGTGTCTCTCCGGGTAGAACGTGTGGGACGAACGGCACCATGCGTCCGTCAGGCATCCGTGACCAGCCATAGGGTTGTTGCGCAAGCGCGGGACCGGTGAACAGCAAGGCGAGGAAGCCAAAGAGGGTGAGGATGCGAGATAGGGACCGCATGATGACTCCGAGGGGCGCAGACGAAGCAAACTCCGTCAACGGCTGATAATATAGTAGTTTGCTTCGTTTTCCAGCGAATCGGTCGGAGCCACACTCCGACTTATGAAGCGCGAGTTGAACAAGACTATAGGGTTACGGGTGAAGCGGGCACGCGAGGCAGCCGGCCTAACGCAGGAACGGTTGGCAGAGTTGATTGACCGTTCGAAAGAAGCCGTGTCAAACATTGAGCGGGGTGTCAGCCTACCCGGACTCGACACAATCCAGACGATCTGTGACGTGACCAAAGTACCCATGACTTCGATTGTCGAGGACAGTGGCGAGGACGTAAGCACAGCCGATCTACGGGCAACACTTAACGCTGTCTTCTCGCAACTAAGCTTATCAAATAAGAGATTGGTCGTCGCTTTGACAGAGACTATTATGAGCCAATCAACTCGGAATGAGTCGTAAGCGTATCACTAGGGTCAATTAGTTCAAAATCTATACCCTGGTGTTCCCAAGTCGCATCCCATTCACTCATGTCCTCTGTACGGAAGCCGAAGCACAGAGCATGATCTAACCAATCCGTCGATTCCATCCAATCGTACAATTCCCCTGTGCCGTTGAACGCCCGGTCGAACCTTAGCTGGAACTCCGCATAGGCCGATATGATGGGGAGCGGACCGTTTTCGAAGCTGCACGATAACAGTTGTATGGATCGCGCCTGGATCGCTCTTTCAGGATGCAGCAACCCATTCTCACGATGCTCAGACTCCGGTTCGATCCTAGCGTAGAGCAAGGGTTCGATGGTGGCCCGCACGAACGCCCATTGATCCTTCGGCCACGATCTACGCCTTCCACGATCCTTCCATAGCTGTTCACACTGGATGAGAGCCGGCGGAAGGGTGGGTGCGGGATCCTCAGAAAGGTCCGGCGAACCATTCTTGAGGCGGGCCATGACGGTGTGGACGTGCATAGCGGGATTGTAGCACAGGACCGCCTCGTAAACGACTATGCGGGCTTGTTACCTCACACCGTTTCCGTATAACCAAATCTCTTTCGTCTAGTTGGTTGAACCCTCAGGTAATCCAGCCATACGCAAACCCTGAACGATGTAGGCATATTCCTCTAGGAACTTAGGGTTATCTGACCAGCCTGCATTGGCCCATTTCTGTACTGTGTACCCTGGCATCAGTTCCAACAGCTTCTCGATGGCTTCATGTGCTTCGGCGCTCTTGCCGGTCCAAGCATAAGCTGTCGCAAGATCCACGTAAGCTATCCAATATGGACCCCGCGCTACCGACTTCGAACACCAAGCTATCGTTTCATTCCAGTGCCTCAAATGAGTATGAGCGTGGCACATCTGATAATACCAAATGTTTATAAGTCCATCTTGTGGGCTGATCCTGATAGCCCTATCAATCAAAGCAAACGCCTCGCCGGCTCGGCCCATAAGTATTTTGGTGTTTCCGGCTTTCCCGTAAGCCTCAGGAAAGTTAGGATCGTTCTTGATTGATTCATCGTACATCGTGATCGCAAGATCGAAATTGTGCTTTGACGAATAAGCGTCACCCTTGACGAAATAAGCTATGGCGGAATTCGGTGCTACAGAGATGACTCTGTTTGCAAGGTCCTCAGCCCGCTTTATATCAGCCAGCCGATCATCACTCCAACGGTTTGTAACTAGTTGGATGGTGCCTCTGGCAAGCCCCTGCAACGCTTTTAGGTTGTTCGGCTCCAATGTCAGAGACTTGTTGAAATAATCGATGGCGGACTTTGTGTTTTTAGCACTTCTAGGCTTGTTAAGGTCGGCCCACCCGAGCATCGCTAGATCAGCGGCATTAGGATTGTTCGGCCGCTCTCGAAGTGAGCGTAAGCTTTCAGCCTCCGTTAGTTGCACATCGAGGGAGCGGGCGAGGCGCGCTACAAACTCGGCTTGCAACTCACCAAGTCGGTTGCGCTCACCTTCGAACCGATCCGCCCAAATGTGAGCGCCGGTCTCAGTAGAGATAAGCTGTGCATTCAGGACGACATGCTCATCGGTTCTTCTGACACTTCCTTCGAGAGCATAGCGTACTCCCAAATCTCGCCCGATCTGTTTTACATCAACAGCCTTTCCCTTGTAGGTGAAGGCGGTGTTGCGCGCGATCACGAAGCTGCCGGCCAGATGCGAAAGGTCGGTTGTCAGATCCTCCGTTAAACCGTCGGCGAAGAAATCCTGCTCGGGATCGTTGCTCAGGTTGGCGAACGGCAGCACCACCAGCGACAGGGGCGGGAGAGGCTTCGGCGGCAGTCCATTTTGGACAGCAAGCGTGTTCTCGGCTCTAGGTGCTTGGCCCGGCCACACGGACCATGCGACGGCACCTACGGACGCGAGTGTCACGACCGCAACCACCGAGGCCAGCCCGAAAAGTCGGAAACGGCGACGGGTTGCAGGAGCAACCTGCGAGGCCGGCGGTCCCATCGCTACGTTCGGCTCAGGTGCGTTCTCGGCGTCGTCGTCCTCCTCGTCGTCAGGCACTGCAAGAGCTTGAACGGCGTTCGCGGACAGGGCGAAGACGCCAACGGGCCGGGCGATGTTCTTGAGTTCCAGCTTTCCCTTGTCCTCGAATCGGTAGGGCACCTTGTCCCGCACTTGATCGTGGACGGACCGGGAGACGCAAAGCCCACCGGGTTCCGAAATAGGTTCCAGGCGCGCCGCCACGTTGACGCCGTCCCCGAACAGGTCCCCGTCCGGCTGGGCGATCACGTCGCCCACGTTGATCCCGAAGCGCAGCTTGAACCGCCGGTCATCCGGCAACGCGGACTCGAACCCGGCCATCGCCCGCTGAATGCGGATCGCACACGAGACGGCTCTCAAGGGGCTTGGGAACTCCACCAACAGACCGTCGCCCATGGTCTTCACGATGCGGCCCTGGGCGGCTTTGATCGCGGGATCGGTTACTTCGCGGCGCAGGACCTTTAGGCGTCGGATTGTGCCCGCTTCATCTAGGCCCATCAGTCGGCTGTAACCGACGATATCGGCCACCATGATGGCCGCCAGACGCCTGCTCATGGTCGCCCCACCTAAGCTTATGGCACTCAAACACCGTGCTTCTTTGGCGAGATGATAGTACGGTAGCTTTCCCGGGACGCAAGGCCGCCGGAGTAGTAGGGTACGCGCGGCTAGACCAAGAGCGATAGAGACACCTGCATAAAAAACTTACGTACACGGGGTGGGATTTGACGGAGGTCCACAGGATAGTCGGCTTTTGCTAATGTACCGAAATCAGGGTGAGACGTATGCAACGTCGCCAAGTTCTGTCGCTTGCCGCAGGTATGACATTTTTCGCCAAACGCAATGGAGCGAAAGCAGCGGAAAAGACATACCGTATCGCGTTGGTTCACCCGTCCCGTGCCCTGGCGCAAATGAACAAGGGCGGCCATATATATTTTAAGGTTTTCCTCGAAGAACTCGAGAAACGAGGCTACGTTGAGGGGAAAAATCTTCTGATATCTCGTTTCAGCGCAGAGGGCGCAGCAGAAAAGTACGACCTTATCACAAAAGAAGCCGTCGAAAGTAAGCCTGACGTTATTGTTACAAGCTCCGACAGGATCATCCTTGCCCTTTCAAAGCTGACGCAAACCATCCCTATCTTGGGTTTTATGACCGACCCCGTCGCTTACCGCGTCGCCAGTTCGATATCGCACCCCGGCGGAAACGTCAGTGGTGTCATGGTCAATCCAAGCCTAGATATCTGGAAGAAACGGGTCGAGTACCTGAAAGATATAGCCCCGGAAACGAGGCAGATATTTGTGCTTTCTGCACGCAGTCTCTGGGAGAGCCCCGCCATCGCGAGCATCAGAGAAGCTATCGAACAAAGCGGATGCACGATGGTTGGGCCGCCAGTAGAAAGCCCCCACAGGGAGCCGCAGTATCAAGCCGCGTTCTCTGAGGCAGCAAAAACAGCACAGGCTTGCATTGTGAGCACATCACTTGAGAACCTGTCCAATAAAGAGCTCGTTGTGCGGCTAGCTACAGAGCACAGATTTGTATCTATTTACCCTGTCAGGGAGTATGTTGATGCAGGAGGATTGATCGCACACGACGTTGACTTGCCAGGACTGTGGGCCCAGCTTGCCAGACAAACATCGCTGGCGCTTGCGGGAACAAGCGTCGCGGATATGCCGTTCTATCAGCCGTTTCGCCTCCGACTGATAATCAACTTAAAGGCGGCTGATGAGATAGGGGCCAAAGTTCCTGCCGACTTACTCGCGAGGGCCGACGAAGTGATTGATTAACACGACGCTACACTGACGACCATACGTGGGTCAGGCTGATGACGATGAGGGAAGCCCTGAATCGCCTTTGATCCTTACCCGAAAGCTTGCCCCCGAAGCTATTGAACCGTGATCGAGTTCTTGATGGCATCGTAATCAGCACGTTTCAGGACACGACGGCTAAGAAGTTCATCGGGTGACGTGTAGGGCCGGAACTCGATGACCCTCTTACCGATCATTCCCGCACCTAAGCCGTTTAGCTGCTCTACGGTCGCGGTATTCAGGTCGACGGTGCCGCCTGTCGTGGCGGCCGGACCTTTAGCGTCTCTTTGGGCAGCGTCAGTCCTCTCGTTCGGGTCAGATGCGCTCCCACCTTGTCTGACGGGAGCATCAGGTTCGACAGACGCCTTTGGAATAGCCGGCTGGTCGGGCTGAGCGGTCGCGGACGGTGCTGAGCCTGTGGGAGCCGTTGCCACCATCCCCGAACTGGACGCCGACCCTGGCGTGATTGTGCGAATGGATTGGCCTTTGGTATCCAGTCCGGTTCGTGACTGTTGGGATAGGGGCGCGACGGCTGCGGCACGTTTCTCCTGACCATTCTGAGGACGCGGCCCATACCCCATCCACAGGGCGGTTAGCAGGACCGCAATGACCGCTAGACCGGCGCTTATGGACAGCGTGGATCTGATCATTCTCACTCCCATTCGGCCCGTCGTATGAGCGTCCCAGGGCTACGCTGCCTTTGAGACACAATCCGCGCTTCCTCAGGGATCAGGCGAAACGATGCAAGGGCCGCTCTAGCGAACCCTCAACCGCTGAGAGCCATGGCGGGTGAAGGCGCTTGGATCGGGATCACCAAGGCCGGTACATGCCCCTGAGGCGAAGTAGACAGTCCGTGAGCTTCGAAGCCACCACGGACAATCCTGAGCCATCCTGAGCGCCATCGTGGAGTGACGCTGCCCTCCAAACTCTTTCCATAGCTGTTCACACCTGACGAGAGCGGGTGGATGGTCGGGCCCGGGCCGGCATAGTGGCTCATTTGCGACACCGAAACACTCAGACACAAACTGTCACTTATGTGGGTTTCACGAATGGAATGAATCCGGCCTATTGGTCCGAGCCGGTATTATGTATTCAGAGGCGGCAAACTTGGCCGGCGCAGAAAACAAGCTGTCGTCCATTCTCATGAGGTCTATCATGAGTTGGGAAGGAACGCCGATCTGGGTCAAACGGTGCATTCGGCGACGCATGGCAAAAGGCAAAATCAGCGAAGCTACTGTTCGCGTCCTGATGAAGCATAAGCGATTTCACCAAACGGCCGAATGCGAACCGGCGCCATCGTACAACGTCGTGCCTTTCCCAGGAGTGACACGACAGAGAATGCCAGAGCTTGGATTGATATAGGCGTAATAAGCTAGGCGGCATTGGTGAGGGGGTATGCCAGCGCCGCCTATCTTGGACCCTTGGCATAGAGCCGGTGCCGAAGCCTTTTCTACAACTGTTGTGAACCTGGGCGGGTAACGGTCCCAAGACCGGCATCGTCAGAACTTCCCCATGATTCCTAAGTGGCGGGGGACGGCTCATGAGCTTCGGAGGGCGTCACGGACGATCCTGGGCTATCGCCAATGCATCGTGGGGCGATGGTGCCCTCTCAGACTGACGGCCCTTAGGAAGGAACCCTGACCTACAGGACCACGAAGCCACCACGGACGATCAAGAAAGGTGGGGTTGGGGATGACCAAGACAAACTGTCAAGACCGCTCATAGGTCTCCCGTTGTGGGTCATCCCCTTCCTATTTAGCCGATGCAGACCCCTGGTGCCCTCTGGAATCGCTCCATGCTCCCTTGTGGGGCTTATGGGACGGCGGGAGGGCGTTCAGCCCAATGACAACAACTGTTATGCACCCTAGCGCCTGACGGGCCTTGAATGGTGCGTATTAGGGTTGGCCGAAGATTCCCAAGGCTTAGAAGGACCGTCTACGCGCTTCTATGTCACCATGGACGCTCCTGAGCGATCCTGAGCGATCCTGACGCCATCGTGGGGGCGATAGTGCTTCTGACGGACAGGCTCAGGCGCTCAGGACACGTCGAGAGCTCTGTGGGTGAGAACCATCCCTTTCGGATGTGAGGCCGTGCAAGCCTCTCGTTCGATGCTAGTGGCTGCATCAGATTGGTTGAATGACGTGCCACCAAGGCAATCCGCTCAGGCCGGAATATAGTTCGGCGCCAACTTGCGGAAGCTGAGCCGTTCCTTATTAGCACGGCGAACAAGATCCTGAGTCTCAATGTAATAGATGTTTTTGGTCTTGAGCCTATCCCATCCTATCTTAAGCGCCTCATCTAACTGATACCGAAAATTCTCGTGCAACTCAGCCGGAACAGAAATTTCGGGATCGGTGCCCTCTAGTGCGATGTCCGCCATTGGCTTCATTTCATTGATGCGCCAATCCATCTTGTGCCACTCGATAGGCCGTCGCGGATTTTCTTCCCGTTCACGCAAGATCACCAGGGCTTCTCTGAAAATATACCTTATCCTGTGACTCGCCTTCCGGTCGTATATCACTTTTTCATCTACAATGTTCGTTTCTTTCAGTTCAATCACAACGGTTTCCTTTCATCATTGCAAATTTCACTTATTTTTGAATCGCTGTCGTTTGCCATTTTAGACACATTTTAGCTTCTATGCGTCTCTTGCTTCCGTTCTTTTCCGAAATTTGTTGTGGTTACAGATGGAGGAATGGAGGTTCTATACCTAAAAATAAGATATGAAATAGATATAGATAAATGGATAGTTACCTATCCATCATCCATTCCTCCATTCTGTGTAGAAACAACTACTCGCGACCGGAGGGAGGCGACAGGGAGCAGAGCCCCCGTCAACCCTTATCTGAGTCTTAGTCCTGTTCGTGCGTTCCCCTTGCTGAGCTTGTGAATCCCAAAGCCTAATCGATTGAGGGACTTGGCAAATGTGATGTTACTCTGTGGTTCCGAGCCACTGTTCTGGCAATAGTTTACATAACTGTTATACAAATCCCCGACCATTACACGCCCATTGGGATCACGAACACATGCTCCCTCAACGAAGTCGCTCACGTTGTCATTGTCACTCCGGTATTCAGCGATGGAGTGCCTCACGGACTCAGGCGGTGCTAGAAAGTCACCCTTCAACTTACCGATCTGCCGCAAGCCTTCCAGCGCCCAATTCAGGATGCCCGGCAACTCACCCTTCAAGCTCTCAAGCAACTTCGGGTCGCGTTCCTCAGGCTTGAACGTCACAGGAAAATTGATGACGTGAATCCTTCGCCAGATCGCATCATCATTACCCGAGATTTGAGGTAGATCGTTACTCGCAAACCACAGCTTGAACTCCGGTTTGAGGTTGAAATAATCCTTGTAGAGACGCTTGACCGACATGATGTCGCCGCCGGTCATTCGCTTGATTTTAGCCACAGCAAGCTTGTCACCAGCCTCACCCTCAGTCGCGAAAACAAACCGCTTCCGATCCAGTGAGGCTAGGTCGTCGGTCTTGTCGTTTGAGAACCTTGGCTGCATGATTGAATGAGCCGGTAGCGAAGATCCATAGTCGCCCATTAAAGCTTGCAATAGATTCAGGAGCACTGATTTGCCGTTGGCACCGGAGCCGATCAAAATAAACATGACCTGAGCTTCGACGCTTCCGGTCAGAGTGTATCCGATTGCACGCCTGACATACTCGATTTTGTCGTTATCGTCGTCAAACACTTGCTCTAGAAATGCTTTGAACTTCGGGCACCACGCATGGGGATGGAACTCAGTCCCGATCCTTCGAGTGATGATATCGGTTGTTTCGACCAACTCGCGTTTCGTAAGATCAAGAACACCATTGCGAGTCCCGATAAGATGCGCGTGATGATTGAATTCTCTATCATCCCTCCGTATGAACGATTTGATAAGATCATAGATTGCCTTGATCCGCGCGTTTGACTGAGAAGCACGGATTTTGGTTGGATCGCTGATGGTTCCTGTGTTGGGCGGAGCTTTCAGAAACTCTATAATGCGGGCCTTAACCGCAACACTCGAGATGGGGTCATAAACGTCCGCCCTGTTCTCGTAAAAACACTCTTCATGTTCCGCGTAGATCAACCTATCACCAACCCAATCGCAAAAAGTCTCCGCCGTAGAGATGTCGGTGCTGGTATCAATGGTTACAGATACAGTTTGCGGGCCCTTACGATCTGACACCGACCTCAGTTGGGAAGTTTGTCCGCCCATCCATTTGATTAGGGTTCGAATAACGCCGAATCCGCCGATGATATTACTTAGCTTTTCATGCCACTCAACAGGCAGGCCCCGGTCGAATCTCTCGTAGGTTGCCTCGACAGCTTTAATCCTATCATCAGGTTCTTCGTCGTTGAAGATTACACAGAGGGTTTGCACGACGGTCTCGCACGCCTCACGATCCACGCCATTGCACGCGCACAAACCGGCAAACCACAGAGCGAGATTATGGCGTCCCTCTTGAACCCAATAGTCGGCAAGAACGCTGACAACCGCAACTTGGCCGACCTTGCGCAAGAGCATCTCACGGTCGCAACGTGCCGGTTCGCCATCCTTGCCGGGCTCGAACCGCACCATTAGCCCATCGTCCGGGTGGATCGAGGGCGGCATCATCGTCTGACAGCCGTTGCCCCTGAACTCGACAAGCATGGTTCCGTAACGTGGGTGCTCAAACTTGAGGGTTTGGGTGCCTCCGGTTACTCGGTAGAATCGGTGGCTATCCGGTCGGCTATCGCGCCCCGTCACCATACTGGTCTCGGGTAGGATCCACGCACCGGCTTGAATGGTGTGTGGACCATCCAAGTCAACGTCCACCAGATCTTCCGAAGCCTCGCCGGTCAGAATACCGACGTTGACGTCATCAGGAACATTTCCGAAATTTGTAATGCCCGTCCAGTCCGTGCCTAATCTAGTCCAGCCTTCTTGAAGCGGTCTCTTGAGTCGTTTTTTGAGCGGAATCAAATGATTTTTGAGATATTCGTTGTTCATGTTTGTTTTCTTTGGATATTTTACTCGCGCAACATGGCAGCCCCGCCTTCATCGGAGCGTTGATAATGAGCGGCAATGCGGGAATAGGCTCAGACGAACGCCTAAGCCGCGGATCTACCTGCATTCATTCGTCAGGCATGTCGAAGCTTATAATCTAATATTAACCTGTTGTCAATATATTCTAAGTTGTATTTTGAGCAGCTATAGATTTTTGTTTTGAATAACTGTTGTTTCTCAGTCAATCAGAAATGGGCGCTCGGATGTGATCTGTTCTGTTTTTATTTTCATTTGCCGAAATTATTGCGTTGCGGTAAGGCAGCCGTTCTAAACCGCCTCACCGGATATAACAGTTATTCAGATCGGACAGACAGCCGCGCCAGTTTCTCCGCCACGTTCTCGGGCTTAATGTGAGTGTATCTCTGTAGACAGGATAACGTTCGGTGTCCGCTTACCAACGATACCTCCGGTATACTGAGGCCAAGCTCGAACATCCGGCTTATTGCTTCATGCCTCATCGAATGGAGCTTCACGTTTCCTAGACCGGCACGCTTGCGCAACCGCTCCCAGGACAGTCGGACCGCGTTGGCATTGACAGGGAATAACCGAATGTCCCGGACCTCTATTTCTGAAATAATAGCTATTGCTCTAGGTGTAAGTGGAATTGAACGACCATGACCATTCTTTGAGGTTGTTAGGATGGCTAGCCTTGCCTTCAAATCAATGTTAGTCCACTCTAGGGCCAGCAACTCACCACGCCGCATTCCTGTTTCGAGTGCCAGCATTATGAGAGGCCGAAGATACCACACTCGCGTTCTTGTCAGTGCGGTCATCAAGGACGCTTCGGCTCCCTCCGGCAGCCGATGGCCTCTCACCTTGGACGGGGAGGGGAGTGTGATCTGACGGACGGGATTACCGGCGAATGGCGCACCCCATTCCTTGCGGCCAATTTCGATGCAGTGCCGGAGGACTGTGAGTTCCCGGCGGACTGTCTCGCCACTCACGGTCTTGAGCCGTTCATCTCGATAAGCCGCGACCATCTGTGCCGAGAGTCGGTGTGCCGCGACGTTTGCAAGTGGTGACCGGAGAAAGGTGCGAATGCGAGATGCCTCGAATTTTCGCCCGCGCTTCCGGCTTGTCACTTCGGCCTCATACCGTTGCAACAAGGCACCAACGGTTAGCCGATTCGCGCTTCGCCCTTGGCCGGATAGTTCGCCTCTCTCGATTTGACGCTCAGTTTCTCGCGCCCAACCGTCCGCATCAGCCTTCGAACGGAACGATTTTGTGATCGGAGGGAAGCCGTCGCGCCGGACCTGAACTTGCCACGCTTGTCCGCGCTTTCGAATGGTCGCCATACCCCGTGTCCCACCGTGCTTGTGACGCCAGTGTGACAGACGGACCGAAAATGGGCTTCGACAACCGGACCTATGAAGCCAAATCTTGAAGTAAATCAGAGACTTAAGATTGGCGCACCCGACACGATTCGAACGTGTGACCTTTGCCTTCGGAGGGCAACGCTCTATCCAGCTGAGCTACGGGTGCTGGCCGTGGCCATTCCCTAGCCCAACCGCGCCGCCAGCGCAACGGCGCCCGCACCATCACGTGCGGTCACAGGCAAAGCTGCCAGATCCCCGGCAGGTGTTGCCCCGGTGTCCTTGCCTTCGGCCGCCGTTTCCCGACCCCTGACTTCAGAGGCAGAGGGGTTGCGGAGCGGGCAGGGGTGGCGGAGACAGCGGGCGGCCGGGATCCCCGGGCGAACAATTTCGGGTCCCTGCGTCTCCTGTTCGCGGGCCTGGTGATCCTCGCCCACGCCCCCGAACTCGTGGACGGCAACCGGTCGCGGGAGCTGCTGACGCAGGCCTTCGGCACCCTGTCCTTCGGAGAGATCGCCGTCGACGGCTTCTTCCTCGTGAGCGGCTACCTGATCACCGCGAGCTACCGCGCCAAGCGCTCCTTCGCCGACTATCTCGCCCGGCGGGCGCTGCGGATCTACCCGGCCTTCGTGGCCGCGTCCCTCCTCTGCATCGCCGTCGTCGCGCCCCTGGGCGGCGGCGACCTCGCGGCGGCCTCGCCGATGGAGACCCTGCTGCGGCTGTCGCTGCTGCTGATGCCGGTGGTCCCGGGCGCCTTCGCCGAGCTGCCCTATCCGCTGCTCAACGGCGCGATGTGGACGATCCCCTGCGAATTCGGCTGCTACCTGCTGCTCGGCCTCGTCGGCACCGCCCGCGCCCTGCGCCGCCGCGGGCGGTATCTCGGCCTGCTCGCCGGGCTCGGCACCCTGCTCGCCCTGCGCTGGCTCTTCCTGCCCGTCGGGCATCCGGGCGACGCCCTCGGCTCTCTGTCGGAGATGATCCGCCTGACCTTCGTGTTCTGCTGCGGCGGCGCCTTCCGGCTGTTCGCGGACCGCATCACCTATACGGGGCGCGGCGCGGCCCTGGCGGCCCTTCTGCTCCTGCCGCTGATGTTCAGCCGGCCGCTGGCCGAGCCGGCCTTCGCGATCCTCGGCGGCTACCTGATCTTCTGGTTCGCCTTCGCGGTGCGTCCCACCGCCCTCAGCCGCGTCACCGCCCAGGCCGACCCGTCCTACGGGCTGTATCTCTACGCTTGGCCGGTGCAGAACCTGCTGGTCGCGCGGATCCCCGGGATCTCTCCCTGGTCGGTCGCGGCCCTGACGCTCGCGGCCGCCATCCCCCTCGGCCTGCTGAGCTGGTACCTGATCGAGCGGCCGATGCTCCAGTTCCGGCCGGGAACCGGCGCCGCGCCCGATTCCGCGCGTAGCGAGGTGCCGAGCGCGAATCCCGCGCTCAGCGCCTAGCGCCCGACCACACGCGGCCGCCGGTAACCGGTGCCGCCCCGGCGCGTTCTTGAGGGACGGCAGGAACGCGGCCGCGGAGGCGGGTCATGACGCAGGCTCTGGATCGCGCAACGCTCGATCGGCTGGTCGCCCTCGGGCGGGACCAGGGCGCGATCACCGCCAACGATCTGCGCGCCGTGCTGCCCGTCGAGCGCATGGATGTCGATGCCCTCGTCCTGGTGATGCTGGAGCTGGAGGCGGCGGGCGTGAGCGTCGAGCCCGAGGCCTTCGGCCCGCCGGCGGATCGGCCGCTTCCGGTCTCGGTCACCCTCCCGGGGCCGCCGCCCGGCACGGCGCCGCCGGTTCGGGCGGCGGAAGGAGGACCGGGCGCGGCCTTCGCGGCGCCCCCATCCGCCGCGGAGGCCGCGCCGGAGCCGAACACGGACGACCGCGCCGATGCCGGCCGGGCCGTCCTCTTGGCCGGTCTGGCGACCGTGCTGATCCTCGGCGCCGTACTCCTGATGCTGTGAGTGTCCGGCGGGGAACGCTTCGGGCCGCGGCCCCGTTGGCCAGAAACGGCCGGAGACGGCCCCGAGGACCCTCGTATCCATGCGTCAGACCCCGGACGGAACCCTCGCCCTGCTGATCGCGGCCCTGCGCGAGGGAACAGCGCATATCGAGGCGCTGCTCACGCTGGCGCGCACGGAGGTCGACGGCAATATTCGGGCGCTGGTATCGCTGATCGCCATCATCGGCACGATCCCGGTGCTCCTGATCGTCACTTTCTTCCTCGGTCTGGACGCCGTGGTGAAGCTCCTGGCCGTGCCGTTCGGCGCCGAGGCCCCGGCTGCGCTGATCGTCGCAGCGCCGTTCCTGGCCGTCGCCCTCGGGCTCGGCTGGATGGGCGCCCGCCGGATGGCGCTCTCGAATCTCGAGCCCTGGCGGACGTGGCGGCAAGTGAAGCGCGACATCCGCGAGGTGACCCGCACCGGCGCCTGAGCGTGAGACCGGAAATCCTCCATTCAACAACATGATGTGGTCGGATTCTCGCGCATGACGTGAGCGGCGCGGGCTCGCGCCCGCTCGCCGGCCGCCTTCTCGCGCTGCGGCTTCCCCGCGCAGGCCGACACACGCCACGAGGCGGATCCAGCCATGTTGAAGCAATCTGTCCGGACTCGGCTCCAAACTCTTGTCCGCGCTTCGTGATCCTGCCGAATACTGGCGCCCCTAACTCGTCGGCGCCAGCATCGCGCCCAGGCCCGGATCCAGGGGCACGTCGATCCCGCACCGCAGGCCTGCGGTCTCGAAGGCGAGTTCGACGGCGCCGGCGAGTTCGCGCCGCACGCCGCCGGCGATCAGCCGCGTCCCGAAGCCGACCCGGGTCGGCGGCTGCACCGGCGGGCCGCCGCTCTCCTGCCAGGTGAACTGCAGGCGCCGCCCCCCCGCCGCGCCGGCGGTGAGCGACCACGCGACGCGAACGCGACCCTCCCGGACCGACAGGGCGCCGTACTTGGCGGCGTTGGTGGTCAGTTCGTGGATGGTCATGCCGAGCGCCAGCACCTCGCGGGGGCTCAGCGACACGTCCGGACCGTCGAGGCGGATCTGGTCGCCGCCAGTCCGGTAGGGACCGAGTTCGTTCTCCAGCACCTCGCGCAGGGAGGCGCCACTCCAGTCCTCGCGGGTCAAGAGATCGTGAGTCTTCGACAGGGCCAGAATCCGCGCCTCCAGGACCTCCGCAGAGCCGCGGGACTGGCGGGCCAGGGCCTGGACGGTGGCCAGAGTGTTCTTCACCCGGTGGTTCAGCTCGTGCAGCATCGTGCCCTGCTGCGCCTGCAGCGCGCGCCCGCGCTGGATCTCCGTATGCAGCGCCGCGGTGCTGCGCTCGAGCGTGCCGGCCATGGTGTCGAGCTTGCTGCCGAGCCGGTCGAACTCGGTGGCGCCGTGCAGGCCGGTCCGGGCGGCGAGATCACCGGCCTGCCAGGCTGCCGCGGTGCGCAGGAGCCGGTCGATCGGACGACGGATGAAAACCCGCCCGGCCACGAGGGCGGCGGCCAGCGCCAGCGCCGCTCCCACGGCGATCAGCACCAGCCCGCGGCGGGTGGCGGCGTCGACATCCGCGAAGGCGGTCGCGTAGTCGCGCCCGACGACGACGCGCACCCCCGCCAGCGGGCCGTCCGGCAGTGCGGTGGCGATGATCCGCAATCGGCCGTCGAGCCCCTCGGCGACGCGGACGTCGCTGCCCGCGGCCGTCAGCATGGCGACCCGGTCGGGCGGGATCGGCCTGCCGATCCAGACCGCCTCGTCCGGGCGGCGGGCGATGATCAGCCCGTCGCGGTCCGTCACGGTGATCGCCGTCTCCGCTTGGTGGAGCGCCTGTTCCAGGTGATCGGAGAGCCAGTCGAGATCTACGGCGGCGAGGAGGACGCCGGCGGGGGCGCCCGCCGAATCTCCGGCATGGATGGCCCGGGCGAAGTGGATCGAGGGCCGCTTCGTCCGGAAGCCGACCGCATAGCCGCCCACTGCGTAGCCGCCCCGCTCCAGGGCGCGGTGGTGATAGGCGCGGCTGCGGCTCGAGTAGGAGCCCGCGGGCGAGCCGCCACTGTCGCAGATCACGGCGCCCTCGGGATCGGTGAGGGCGAGCAGCAGCACGTGCGGCAGCCGCGCCGCCGCCCTCCGCAGATAGGTGGCGCAGGCCGCCGGCTCCCGCGCCTGCACCGAGGCATCCCCCGAGATCAGGTCGAGGGCCTGCTGCATCCGCTCGGAGATCTGCGCGAAATCCTCCGCGACGTCCCGCGCGGTGGCGCGGGCGTCGGCCCGAACGGCCGCGTCGCGGCTCGCCCTCAGGGCGACCTCGTTGTAGCCCTGGATCGCCAGCGCCGGGGCGAGCGCGAGGAGGACCAGCAGCAGGATGCGGGTCGTCAACGACAAGGGCAGCGACGGCGGCAGCGACATCGGCGGTCAGTCGAGGCCGGCGATCATCGCGCGGACCCGCGCGGCCTGCGCCTCCACGGAGAACGGCTTGGTGATCATCCGCATGCCCGGCTCCAGCGGACCGGTGCCGAAGGTCGCGTTCTCGGCGTAGCCGGTGATGAACAGGACCTTCAGATCCGGCCGGTGCGGGCGGGCCGCCTCCACCATCTCCCGGCCCTTGGGGCCGCCGGGCAGGCCGACATCGCTGATCAGCAGGTCGATCCGACCCGGCGCGCGCAGTCGGGCGAGGCCCGCGCGGGCAGCCGCGGCCTGGAGCGCCGTGTAGCCGAGGTCGGCCAGCACCTCCACGGTCTGCTCGCGCACCACCGGCTCGTCCTCCACCACCAGCACGGTGTCGCCCTGCATCGCCTAATGCAGCGCGGTGAGGGCGGGGCGCCGTCTCATACCGGCGTTGTTGCAGAACCGGCCGGCCCTTGCCAGTGCACTGCGCGATCAGGTCGGCGGGAACGTGGGACGGATCGTCTCAGCGTCCGCCGGTCCGGCGACCTTCCGGACGCAGGTGCAGGAAACTGCGCTCGCCGGTGGCGGCTTCGGCCACGTGCTGGATCGTGTCGAGCAGATCGGACACGGCCTGCGGCGTTCCCGGACGGAACCCCGCCTTCGGCTCGACCCAGCGCCGCTGCGTTCGGCCCGCGGCGATCTGCGCTTCGCTCAGCGCGTCGAAATCCCGGCCTCGGGTCATGGCTCAGCCCTCCGACGGAGATTCTGTCGGGGACATCGTTGATGAAAGGTTAACGCCAGCCCGGACCCCGCGGCCGAGACAGGAGCCGGCGGCGCAGATCCCCACCTTGATTGAAGGCATCGGTCCCTTTAGACAGCAAAACCCGAGGGATATCAATAGATTAGTGTGATTATAAACTGCAGCCTCCGGGCCAGCACGGGCCTCGGCGTAGCGTGCAGGCCAGGGTGACCGGCTCCGCCGGCCCCGCCATCGGCACCCGGGTCATCGACACCCTGGCGGGCCTGCGGCCGCTCGCGCCGTTCTTCTGCCTGTACGTGACCTTCGGGGCCACGCTCGGCTTCCTGTCCGGCGGGGCGCCGCTGATCCTGCGGGCGCGAGGTGTGGAGCTAGCCGAGGTCGGGCTGCTGCAGCTGATCAACCTGCCGGTCGGGCTTACCTTCCTCTGGGCGCCCCTCCTCGACCGGCTCCGCCTGCCGTTCTTCAGCCATCGGACCGGCTGGATCGCGGCCGCGCAGGCCGCCTCGGTGCTCCTGCTGGTGGTCCTGAGCCTCGGCGAGACCTGGCCGCTCCTGGCGCTCCTCGCCCTGGCGATCGCCGCCTGCGCCTGCGTGGCCACCATGGACATCGCCCTCGAGGCCCTGGTGGTCGAGACCGTGCCGGCGGAGCGGCGCGCCTTCGTGGCCTCGGCCAAGCTGTGCGGTGCCTCCCTCGGCGGCATCCTGGGGGTCGGCGTGCTGGTCGGCTCCTACGACAGCCTGGGCTGGCGCGGGGCGGCCCTGGCCTGCGCGGCCCTCGACGCCCTCTGCCTGCTGCCGATCCTGGGCTGCGGGGAGGCGCACCCGCGCGGGGCAGGGGGGAGCCGAGCAGGGGAAGACACCGAGCGCTGGTCTGGGTCGCTGGCGCGACTGCGCCGCCTGGCCGGACGCGTGCTGGTGCTCGGGGCCTATTTCGCCGCCTCCTACCTTGTGGCCGGGCCCAACGCCCTGGCGCTCCTCGATCTCGGCGCCTCGCTCGTGCAGGTCGGGACGCTCACCGGCACCGTCCTCCCGGCCGTGAACCTCGTCATGGCGCTGGCGGCGGGGGGGCTGGCCGCGCGGTTCGGCACGGTCCGGCTGATCTTGGCGGGCGCGCTCGGCGTCCTGGCCTCCGGGGGCCTGATGGTTGTCGCCTGCGCGGGGCGGATGGCCGATCTCGGCATCGCCGCCGCGGTGCTGAGCTTCGTCGCCGGCGGGTTCCTGGGCGTGCCGGTCTTCAACATGATCTACCGCTGGGCGCAGGGACCGAGACCTGCCACCGACTACGCGCTGCTGTTCGGCGCCGCCTTCTTCGCCGCCATGCCGTTGCGGGTGGCCGCCCCGGCGGTGGCCGGCTGGATCGGCTGGCCGGGCTACTTCGCCGCCACCCTGCCACTCTACGCCGCCGCGGTGGCGTGGCTCGCCGTCGCAGTGAGCCGGACCCTGCGGGCAGACGGGGCAGCGCGATGATCGCAGCGGTCGCCGCCCAGGTTCCCGACACGCTCGCGGCATATCGGGACGGAATCGCCGAGGGCCCCGGCGGCCCGGGGGCGCTGCCCCCCGGAGCCCTGCGCGACCCGGACGTGTTCGACGCGACGCTGGCGGCCTTCGGGGCCGGGTTCGGCGCGGATTTCCAGAGTGCGGACCCGCGGGTCCGGGTCTCGTACTGGAGCCAGTTCTACCTCGCGGCCCTGGCGACGCCGGCGCTGACCGCCCTGGTCCGCCTCGGCCGGCCGCTGCCGCTCGCCTTTGACGCCGTGAGTCTCGAACTCGACGCGGCCGGCCGCCCATGCCGCTTCCGCCTGCCCGCGGACGGGTCCGGCCGCGCAGCCTGCCCGGCGCCCGGCCTGACCGGGCTCGTGGAGGCGCATCTGCGCCCGTTCGTGGAGCTGTGCCACGCCCGCTGCGGGATCGCGCCCCGGATCCTCTGGGGCAACGCCGCGGTGATCCTCGACTACGTCGCCCGGGAACTCGGGACGCCGCCCGGAGGCGGGGCGGGGGCCGGCGCGGCCTCCGCCTGCGCCTCCATCTGTGACGACGTCGCCGCCTGCCTCGGATGGCGCGCCGGCCCAGGCTGCGCTAGGAGCCCCCTGGCGCAGGCGCTCTGTCCCGGAGCGTCGGGCTGCCGGCGGCGGCGCGCCTGCTGCCTGCGCCACCGCCTGCCGGGGGTGCCATCCTGCGGCGCACTCTGCCCCGTCGCGTGCGCCGCCCAACGCTGATCCGAGCCGCGATGCTGAAGGCCTTCCTCGCCTATTACCGGCCGTACCGGACGCTGTTCTTGGTCGATTTCGGCTGCGCGGTGCTGTCCGGCCTTCTCGAACTCGGCTTCCCCATCGCCGTGAAGGGCTTCATCGACAGCCTGCTGCCCCGGCAGGATTGGGGCCTGATCCTGCTCGCCGCGGCGGCGCTGGCGCTGGTCTACGTCGCCAATGCCGGGCTGATGGTGGTGGTCACCTATTGGGGCCACGTGCTCGGCATCAACATCGAAACCACCATGCGTGCGCGGGCCTTCGACCACCTGCAGAAGCTCTCCTTCCGCTTCTACGACGGCCAGAAGACCGGCCATCTCGTCGCCCGGGTGACCAAGGACCTGGAGGAGATCGGCGAGGTCGCCCATCACGGGCCCGAGGACCTCTTCATCGCCGTGATGACGCTGCTGGGCGCCTTCGCGCTGATGCTCTCCGTCCACGCGCCGCTCGCGCTGATCACCGGGGCGATCCTGCCGCTGATCGCCTTCGTGTCGATCCGCTACGGCGGCCGCATGACCCGGAATTGGCAGGCCCAGTACGGCCGGGTCGGGGCCTTCAACGCGCGGATCGAGGAGAATGTCGGCGGGATGCGGGTCGTTCAGGCCTTCGCCAACGAGCCCCACGAGCGCGCCCTGTTCGCCCTCGACAACGCCCGCTACCGCGATACCAAGCTCGAAGCCTACCGGCTCATGGCCGCGGGCCTGTCGATCAACTATCTCGGCCTGCGCCTCGTCCAGATCGCGGTCCTGCTGGGCGGCGCCGCCTTCGTGGTCCGGGGCGACCTGACGCCCGGCGGCTTCGTGGGCTTCCTGCTGCTGGTCGGCGTGTTCTACCGGCCGCTGGAGAAGATCGGCGCCGTGGTCGAGACCTATCCGAAGGGCGTGGCGGGCTTCCGCCGCTACCAGGAGCTGCTCGCCACCGAACCCGACATCACCGACCGGCCGGAGGCCCGCGCGGTCGAGGCCCTGCGCGGCGACATTCGCTTCGAGGGGGTGGGCTTCGGCTACGGCCCCGGCCGCCCGGTCTTCGCCGGCCTCGACCTCGCGGTGGCAGCCGGCGAGACGGTGGCGTTCGTGGGCCCGTCGGGCGTCGGCAAGACCACCCTCTGCGCCCTGCTGCCGCGCTTCTACGAGGTCGAGGCGGGCCGCATCACCGTGGACGGCATCGACATCCGCGCCATCACCCTGGCGAGCCTGCGCCGCCAGATCGGCATCGTGCAGCAGGACGTGTTCCTGTTCGCCGGCACGATCCGGGAGAACATCGCCTATGGCCGCCTCGACGCCACCGAGGCCGAGATCGACGCGGCCGCGCGACGCGCCCGGCTCGGCGGCCTGATCGACGGCCTGCCGGAGGGCCTCGACACCGTGGTGGGCGAGCGCGGCGTGCGCCTGTCGGGCGGGCAGAAGCAGCGCATCGCCATCGCGCGGGTCTTCCTCAAGAACCCGCCGATCCTGATCCTCGACGAGGCGACCTCGGCGCTCGACACCGAGACCGAGCGGGAGATCCAGCGGGCGCTCGCCGAGCTCGCCCGCGGGCGCACGACCCTGGTGATCGCCCATCGCCTCGCCACCATCCGGGACGCCGACCGGATCGTGGTCCTGGGGGAGGGCGGGGTCGTCGAGGAAGGCCGACACGCGGCCTTGCTCACCGCCGGCGGTCCTTACAGCCGCCTGCACGCGGCCCAATTCGGGCAGGGCGGCGAATCCGGGGGGCGCGTCCTCGCGGCCGAGTGAGGAGCGCATGCGGGCGGATTGATACCCGCATCGCCCTCTAGCGCTGCGTCCGCGCCTCGGTCGACTCGCGGACGACGAGGCGCGTGGGAAACAGCCTCTGGGCGAGGTTGTCCGGTCCGCGCGTCCCTTCGATTAGCTCGACCAGCGTCGCGACGGCAAACCGGACCATGTCGAGGGTCGGGACATCGACCGAGGTCAGGCTCGGGACCGAGAAGGCTCCCTGCGTGAGGTTGTCGAAGCCGACCACGCGGATCTCCGCGGGGACCTGCACGCCGCCCTCGTGCAGCGCCTTCAGCACGCCGAACGCCGCCCGGTCGCTGGCGGCCACGATGGCATCCGGCCGGGCTCCCGGCCGCTCCAGCAGCGCCCGCGTCACCCGATATCCGCCCTCGGACGTCCCGTCGCACGCCACGACGAGGTCGTCGCGCAGCGGCAGCCCCGCCTCGGCGAGCGCGTCCCGGTAGCCGCGGACCCGCTCGGTGACGGCGCGCAGCAGCCTTCCGTCATCCGCGCCCGTGAGCAGGCAGATCGCCCGGCTCCCGGCCAGGATCAGGTGGCGGACGGCGTCGCGGACCGCGTCGCGCTCGGCCCGCATGGCGTAGTGCGTGCCGGGAACATCCAGGCCGAACACGACGAACGGGAACCGCTTGGCCTGCAGCAGGCCGATCAGCGGGTCGTCCTGGCAGTCGGCGAAGGCCACGATGCCGTCGACCCGAGCCTCGCTGACCAGGCTGGCGATCCGGCTCAGGCCGTCCGGATCGTCGCCGCGGCGACACCGATGGACCAGGGTATAGCCGTGCTGGTCGGTCACGTAGCCGAAGGTCTGCAGGACGAGGCCCTGTTCGGCCTCCTCCCTCAGGCGGGACGCGTCGGCGGCGGGGTGGCCCCTGAGGGAGAACACGCAGGCGATGCTGCGGCTGGGCTTCTTGCGCAGGGACCGGGCGGCGAGGCTGGGCACGAAGTCCAGGTCGCGCATGGCCGTCTCGATGGTTTCGCGCGTCGTCCGGGCGACCTTCTGCGGATGGTTCAGGACCAGCGAGACCGTCTGGAAGCTCACGCCGGCCCTTCGAGCGACGTCCTTGATCGTCGTCTGGCCCATCGTCACCTCGAGAGCCGGTCCGTCCGGGAGGGCGGCCGCAACCCGGCGCGGACGCATGGCCGCTTCGTGCGGTCCGCCAATCTAGATCTGTATCGATCGGAGATAAAGCTGCAGGCGAGGCAACGAAAACCGCACCGAAAGGCGAAAGACCGATCGTTGGCGTGCGAATTCCGGTCCATCCCGCGAACTGCCCGTGGCTCGGTTCGGCAGCGCCGCGCGCCCGCCGATCAGGAACCTTGTCCGCCCTGTGCGGTTCGCCGGGCAGCACCTCAAGCGATGATCGGGGCGTCGGGTGCCTCACCCAATCCGGAAGCCTATCCCATGATGCACCGTCGCGATCTCCTCACCACGATGCTGGGCGCCACCGCCGCCTTGGCGGTCACGCGCACCGCCATCGCGCAAGTCACGCCGGCCGGCGCGATCCCGACCGGCGCCTATCTCCAGATGGCCACCACCGGCGGCCTGTTCCTGGAGAACACGGCCCGCGACGCCCACGCGAAGACCGCCAATCCCGGCGTCAAGAAATTCGCCCGCGCCGAGGTCGTCGAACAGGTGAACCTCGCCCGCAAGATCAACGCCTATACGGGTGGCGCCCCGGTCCCCGGCCCCGCCGCGACAGGCCCGGGCGGCCTGATCGGCGGCCTCGTCGCAGCACCTGTGGCGGTGGCTGGCACCGCAGTGAACGCGGCGACGGGTGTCGCCGGCGGCGTGCTCGGCGTCCCGCCCTCGGCCCAGGGCATGACCACCGACGCGCAGAAGGCGCAGATCCTGGCGCAGCTCTCCGCCATGCCGCCGGGGCCGCAATACGACGCCACCTTCGTGAACGCCTCGCTCCAGGGTCACAAGGAGGCACTCGGCATCCACGGCTCCTACGCCCAGGCGGGCGAGGATCCGGGCCTGCGCGCGATCGCCCGCGGCGCCCTGCCGCTGATCAACCTGCACATCGCCCGGCTTTCCCGGATGCAGGCGATGATGGGCGGCCAAGCGGGCTGAGGCGCCGACCGAAAAATCCGGTCCGCCGAGCGGCGGACCGGATATTGGCCGCGGTCAATCGGGCCCGGCCTCCGAGACGAACCCCGTCAGCCGGCCCGCTCGCGCAGCATCTGCATCAATCTGAGCAGCACGCCACGAATATGGGATCGGAGTCGGGTGTTCTCTGCCATGGGACGCCGTTCGAAGCGCCGGATTGCGGCGCCTCAAGAAACACCTCCCTTGGACGGAGCGTTGCTACCTAAAAAGCGGGACCGATGCCGCAGCCACGCCGCAGAACCACCCTCCAAAGGCGTATCCCGAGGCCCGCATCGACGCGGACCCGCGGCCCCTATGATGAGGCCGGATCGTCGACAAGACACTTCTGATATGCGCGCGCAGCTTGTCCTTGCGCAGCGTGGCGTTCTCGGCGCTCGGGTTGGGCGGGTTGGCGGAGGTCGACATGTCACGGGCCCCGGCTCAGGAACGCCACCGCACCAAACCGTCGGACAACGGCAGGGGGACGTTCCGGAGTCCTATAATTGATAACTTGAGGGAAATCTCATCCGCCTCGCGTAGATGCGGGTGAATTCATGTTTTAAATGCATTAAGGTTTATCCGACCCAAGACCTGTCCCAGTCGTGTTTCGCACTACGTCGTGATATCTGGACGACCGCCACAGGGCGGCAGCAGGGGGGAGGTCGGTGTCCGAGCGCTTCTACTTCGACGTCGAGAGCGCCGAGGAGACGATCCGCGACGAGGACGGCGTGGAGGTCATCAGCCTGGACGAGGCCCTGGCCGAGGCACGCAGCGTCGTCGCCGAGATGGCCGATGAGGTCTGCGCGGCCGATCCCACCCGGGCCTGGAGCCTGGTCGTGCGCGACAGCTCCGGGCGCTCCGTCCACCGGCTGCCGATCCGGCGGTAGCGCCGCTTCGAGGCGTCCGACAAGAAGCCCGCCGCGGCCGGGCCGGGCGGGCTGGAGGTGATCTCGTCTCGGAGAAGACTCGATCTTAGAGCCGGAGCGGGGCGCGCGCATCCCCCATCCGGATGAGGCCGGCGCAAGATCCCGCGACCGCGCGCTCTACCAGGTCGCGCCGGGCATGGGTCCGGGGGCGTAGCGGCGGACCATGGCGGCGCAGAATTCCGCGAACTCGGCGCGGACCAGCGGCGCACTGGTGTGGTGGGGCGAGATGCCCCGGTGCTCCGGGGTGAAGCAGAAGGTGACGGTGACGTCGAAATCCTGCAGCGCAGCCATCTGCCGGTCGAACCAGTCGAGCGCCCCGGGGCGGAAGCTGTCGGCCCAGGACAGGCCGGTGCGGAGATACCGGACGCCGAGCCGCTTCATCCACGTCACCGCGTCGTCGAGCCGGTGATCCTCGAAGTGGAACCACTGGCACAGGCCGATCTCGGGAGTGTGGCGGGCGAAGCTCTCCAGGGCGATCTTCGGAGTGCCGTCCTGGCGCAGCAGGCCCATGTGGAAGTGCCGGTAGTAGGAGGAGCCCTCGGCCTCCTTGTGGCGGGTGGTCGCCTCCCATTCCCGCGGCAGGTCGTAGAGGCTGTACCAGTGGATCCGTGGCGCCCGACCGGCGAGCAGTTCGAGGGTCCGGCGCAGACCCCAATCCTGCACCTCCTCGGCGCCGAAGGTCGAGACGCCGACCTCCGAGACCCAGACCGGCAGGTCGGTGACAGCGCGGATCTCCTCCAGCTTGGCCGGCCAGTCGTGGATCGACCACAGGTTCCAGTCGAGGGGGAAGCCGTGCACCGCCACGGCGTCTACGGCGTCGAGGACGCCGCGCCTCTCCATGTTGCGGATGAAGACCGGGTCGATCGGCGAGATGCCGCCGAGCACGCGGATCAGGTTCGGGTTCGCCGCCCGGACCGCGTGGCCCGCCTCCTTGGCCATCTCAGCGAAGAGCAGCCAGTCCGGGTCGAGTTCCGGGTCCCAGTGCGACTTGTTGTTGGGCTCGTTCCAGAGCATCACCGAGTCGATCATCGCGTTCCCCCGCGTGCGTCGAATTTCGACCGCGCGGGGTATTCAGCCCCCAGCCCGTAAGGGACCGGCGCGGTGCGGCAGAGATAGACCTCCGCCTCGGGCTGAGCCTCGATGGCGAAGCCGCTCGCCCGCAGCATCGCCTCGATGCAGGCGCGGTTGGGGATCCACCAGTTCGTCCAGTCATGCGCGTAGGCGCGCTCGACGAAGTGCATCCGCGGGTAACCGGGCCGCTCGAACTGGTCCATGTCCCAGAACTCGTAATCCTCGGCGACCGGCTCGACCGCCCGGCTGCCGCGCAGCATGGACTGGAACACCAACAGGTCGCCGGCCACGTGCTCGCGGATCAGGTCGAGGGCGAGCAGCGGGTGGCGCAGGTGGTAGAGCACGCCCATGAACAGCACGACGTCGAACCGTTCGCCGAGCGCGCCGACATCGTAGACGGAGAGGTTGCGGAACTCGATGTCGTGACCGAGATGGGCCGCGGCGAAGCGGGCCTGGTCGAGGTAGCGCACGTCGGAATCGAGGCCGAGCACGCGGGCCGCGCCGCGCTGCTTCATCGCGATGGCGTAGAAGCCGCCGTTGCAGCCGATGTCGAGGACGCTCTTACCGGTGAGGTCGGCGGGCAGCGCGTCGGCGAAGCGCCGCCACTTCACATTCGGGTAGTCGCCGAGGAAATGGTCCGGGGCGGTCCAGACCCCGTCGCCGAGATCGATGTTGTGGAACCAGGGGCCGAGGGCGTCGGCCTGCCGGCGCAGGTCTGCAGCCGTCATGGAGCGGTCCGTTCGTTGATCGACACCACCCGCCCGCCGCCGGGCCAGAGGGCGAGTTCGCTGCAGGAGGCCGGATCGATGACGATCCGGTCGTAGGCGTCGAGGCCGAGGCCGAGGATCTTGAGCAGCGCTGCACGGATCACGTCACCGTGGCTCACCAGGATAACGGGGGCACCATCCGCGGCGAAGCGGTCGAGGACCCGGCCGACGCGCATCTGCGCCTCGGCCATGCTCTCGCCGCCCGGCGGGCGGGCGACAGCGCGCTCCGCGTTCCAGGCGGCCCAGAGGGGATCGGCCGCGAGCTCGTCGAAGCCGCGGCCCGTCCAGGCGCCAGTCTCGATCTCGTCGAGGTCGGGCTCGGCCTCGACCGTGAGCCCGAGGGCCGCGGCGATCGGCGCGGCGGTCCCGGCGGTGCGGTCGCGCGGGCTCGCCAGCAGGGTGCCGGCGCCGGTCCCGACGAGGCGGCGGGCGAGTGAGCGGGCGAGGGTCTGGGCCTCGGCGCGGCCGGTCTCGCTCAAGGACACGCCCGGCATGCGTCCGCACAGGATCCGCCCGAGCCGGTCGTGGCTGCCGTGGCGGACAAGGAAGACCTGCCTCATGCGGCATTCCGGCTTTCGCGACGCGCCGCACCCCATGGGTTCATCCCCTCTCCCCGCCTGCGGGGAGAGGACTTCATGCCCCCTTGTCGGGGCATGAAGCGAGGCGGCGGCCGAAGGTGAGGGAGCGGCGCCGGGTGAGTCGCGTACGGAGCCTCCCCCTCACCGCCGCTCCGGCCGCGCCTGCGCTTCCCGCACGGACGACGGGGTCCGTGCGAGCCTCTCCCGGCATGCGGGGAGAGGGGGGCGGCGCCCCGCCCGTCCGGGTCCCCCATCACGCCTCCTCGCCCGCCACGAAGCGCTGGGTCCGCGCCCGCGCCTCCGTGTCGGTGAATTGCCGCGGCGGCGACTTCATGAAGTAGCTGGACGGACCCTCGAGCGCACCGCCGAGACCCCGGTCGAGGGCGAGGCGGGCGCAGCGCACCGCGTCGATCACGATGCCGGCGGAGTTCGGCGAATCCCACACTTCGAGCTTCAGTTCGATGTTGAGCGGCACGCCGCCGAAGGCGGTGCCCTCCAGCCGGATATGCGCCCATTTCCGGTCGGTCAGCCACGGAACGTGGTCGCTGGGGCCGACATGGACGTCGCCCGGCGCCAGCGGCGCATCGAGCTGGCTCGTCACCGCCCGGGTCTTGGAGAGCTTCTTCGATTCCAGCCGCTCGCGCTCGAGCATGTTCAGGAAGTCGGCATTGCCGCCGAAATTGAGCTGGTAGGTCCGGTCGAGCCGCACGCCCCGCTCGCGCATCAGGTTCGCCAGCACCCGGTGCACGATGGTGGCGCCGACCTGGCTCTTGATGTCGTCGCCGACGATCGGCAGCCCTCTGGCGGCGAAGCGCTCCGCCCATTCCGGGTTGGACGCGATGAAGACCGGGATGCAGTTCACGAAGGCGCAGCCGGCCTGCAGGGCGCATTCCGCGTAGAATTCGGTGGCCGCCTGGGAGCCCACCGGCAGGTAGGAGACGAGCACCTGCGTTCCGGTGCGCCGCAATTCGGCGACCACGTCGGCCACGGGCTCAGGCGATTCCGCGATCACGCCCTCCAGGTAGCGGCCGATACCGTCATGGGTCGGCCCGCGCCGCACCGTGACGCCGGCCTCCGGCACAGCGGCGAAGACCTGCGTGTTGTTGGGCTCGGCCAGGATCGCGGCGGCGAGATCCCGTCCCACCTTGGCGGCGCTGACGTCGAAGGCCGCGACGACCGTGATGTCGCGCACCCGGTAGCCGCCGAGATCCGGCGACATCAGGCCCGGCACGGTCTCGTCGGGAGCCGCGTCGCGGTAATGGTGCAGCCCCTGCACGAAGGACGAGGCGCAGTTGCCGATCCCGACGAGGCCGACGCGGATGGGGGAGGCGGCCATCAGCGCCTCGGCCGCCTGGGGCGTGGCTCAGCCGGCGACAACGGCGCGCTCCTCGATCGCGGGCCGAGCCCGGCGCGGGGCGATCTCGCGGGAGAACCACGCGATCGTCGCCTCCAGACCTGCCTCGAGCGGCACCTTGGGAGACCAGCCGAGCAGGGTCTCGGCGCGGGTGATGTCCGGGCGGCGGCGCTGGGGATCGTCCACCGGGAGCGGCCGGCGCACGATCCGGGATGGGGTCTCGGTCATGCGCACGACGAGGTCGACCAGCTCGCCGACCGTCATCTCGCGGGGATTGCCGAGATTGACCGGCCCGTCGAGGGGCGTCTCGGCCGCCATCAGCCGGAGGAGTCCGTCCACGAGGTCGCTGACGTAGCAGAAGGAGCGGGTCTGCTCGCCGTTGCCGTAGACCGTGATGTCGTCGCCCGCGAGCGCTTGGCAGATCACGTTGGAGACGACGCGGCCGTCATCGGCGCGCATCCGCGGCCCGTAGGTGTTGAAGATCCGCGCTACCCGGATGTCGAGGCTGTGCCGCCGCTCGAAATCGAAGGTCAGCGTCTCGGCGGAGCGCTTGCCCTCGTCGTAGCAGGCCCGCGGCCCGGTCGGGTTCACGTTGCCCCAGTAGGATTCCTGCTGCGGGTGCCGCTCCGGATCGCCATAGACCTCGCTGGTCGAGGCCTGGAGGAAGCGCGCCCCGGCATCCCGGGCGAATTCCAGCAGCCGGCCGGTGCCCAGCACGCTGGTCATCATCGTGTGGACCGGGTCGGCCTGGTAATGCGGCGGCGAGGCCGCGCAGGCGAGGTTGAACACCCAATCGACCCGCGGCAGCGACGGCAGCGGCTCCGTCACGTCCGCGTCGATGAAGTCGAAGCGCGGCTCCTGGACGAGATGTGCGAGGTTCGCGCGCCGGCCGGTCAGCAGGCTGTCGACGCAGGTGACCCGCGCGCCGTCGGCGAGGAGCGCGTCGATCAGATGCGAGCCGATGAACCCAGCGCCGCCGGCGACGAGGACTCGGATGCCGCTCCTGGTTTCCACCATCATTCTCCCGAGTGCCTAGTGACCGATGATCGCGAGATCGGGCGCGGCGGAACGCGCGGATCCGGGCCGCGCGCGCGCCTCGCCGAGGAAACGTTCGAGTTCCTCGGCGCGGGCGGCGGCGGTGTGCCGCGCGAGGATCGCCGCGCGAGCGGCCGCACCGAGGCTCCGCCGATCCGCCTCGGCGCGCCCGCGCAGGATGGCCAGGACCTCGTCCGAGCCGCCGGGCAAGAGGATCTCGCGCTCCGGCACCAGCAGTGTGTCGAGCCCGTCCCAGCGGTCGGAGATCACCGGCGTGCCGCAGGCGCCTGCCTCGAACAGCCGTACGCTCGGGCTCCAGCCGGCCCGGACCATGTCGGCGCGGGTGACGTTCAGCGTGTAGCGGCTCGCCGCATAGAAATCCGGGTGCCGGTCCGGCGGCAGGTGCTCGATGCGCTCGACATTGGCGGGCCAGTCGATGTCCGCGGGGTATTGCGGGCCGGCAACCGCGAAGCGCAGGTCCGGGGCGCGGCGGGCCGGCTCGAGCAGCAGGCGCTCCAGCGTGGGCTGCCGGTCCGGGCTGTAGGTCCCGAGATAGCTCAGATCGTAGCGCGCCGGTCGGTCGAGGATCGGATAGGCTTCGGGATCGACCGAGCAGTAGAGGGCCCGGGCGGCCGGTGCCCCGTAGACCCGCTCCAGGCACCGGAGGGTCGGGCCGCCCGTGAAGGACAGGTAGCGGTCGTAGGCGCGGATCTGCTCGGCCGCGAGATACGCGCAGGTGCCGGCCTCCAGGGCCGCCAGGGTCACCGGCGTGTCGATGTCGTAGAAGGCGCGGACGCCCCGCGCCCAGTCGAGCACCCGCGCGCCGACCGCAATGCCGTCCGGCACGTAGGAGCCGACGATCACGGCATCCGCTCCGGCGATCGCGGCGCGCTGCTGCTCGAGCCCGTCGAGATCGGCGTACAGGGCGAGGTTGCAGAAGCCCGGATCGGGCAGGTCGCGGTGGGCGGCGTACCAGGGCACGTCGCGCTCCAGGAACAGCACGTCGTGACCGCGAGCCGCGAAGGCTCTGAGCAGCGCCCGGTAGGTGGTCGCATGACCGTTCCCCCAGGAGGAGGACAGGCTGAGCCCCAGGACGACCAAGCGCATCGGGACCGCGCTCACGCGACGCTCCGTCGGGTGGCGTCCGCCGCGGTCTCGGCCTTGCGGGCCGCCGTCTCGCGCAGGGTCGCGTCGACCTCGACGGCCCGGCGCGCATAGGTGTGCTCGGCAACGATGCGCCGGCGCGCGGCCTCGCCGATGGCGCGGGCCCGCTCCGGGGTAAGGGCGGCGACGTGGTCGGCGACGTCGCGGCCGTCCCGGGCGACCAGCACCTCGGTGCCCGCGTCGAGGAACAGGCCGAGGCCCTCCCAGGCATCGGTGATCAGGCAGGCGCCGGCGCCGGCGGCCTCGAACACCCGGGTGGCGGGGGAGAAGCCCACCGCCGCCATGCTGTCGCGGGCGATGTTCAGGACTGCCAAGGGCGTCGTGTTGAAGGCGTTGTGCTCGCGCGTGTAGACGTGGCCGAGATGCCGGACATTCAGCGGCAGGCCACGGCTCTCCCAGCCGTTGCCGCCGATCAGGAAGCTCCGCTCCGGCAGCCGGGCCGCCGCGGCCAGAAAGAACTTTTCGACGCGGGCCTCGCGGTCCGGCAGGCGGTTGCCCAGGAAGGCGAGGTCGGCGGAAAAGCGCGGCTCCGGCGGCACCGGAAAATGCGTCTCCGGGTCCAGGGCGTTGTAGATCGGGATGCAGGCGCGGGCGCCGAACCCCGCATAGGCCGAGACCACCGGCGGCCCGCCTCCGTAGGTGAGCACGAGGTCGAGATCCGGCAGGGCGCGGCGCAGGGCATGGTCCGGGTTGGCGCGCATCTCGGCAAGCGTCGCCGGGGCGTCCACGTCCCAGAAGATCCGCACTGCCTCGGGGCGGGAGGCGGCGATCACGCCCGCGAGCAATTCATCGTCGAACACGCCGACGCCGCTCGCCTTCACGACCACGTCGGCTTGCGCCGCCTCGGCGATGACCGCGCGCGCCGCCTCGATGGTCGCCGGGTAGACCGTCACGGCCGCGTAGGGCGGGGACTCGATGTCCCTGTGCTGCTGTCGGTCGAAGGCATCCGGCTCGTAGAATGTGATCGTGTGGCCATGCTGCGCCAGGGCGGCGAGCATGCCCCGGTAATAGGTCGCGGCGCCGTTCCAGTAGGACGACAGCAGGGAGGAGCCGTAGAAGGCGATTCTCACGCGGTGGCCTCCAGGGTGGCGGGCGCCCGCAGGCTCTCGGCGATGGACAGAAGTTCCTCGGCCCGGTGCGCGCAGGTGTGGCGTGCCCGGATCGTGGCGAGGCCGGAGGCCGCAAGCGCCTGCCGCAGGCCGGGATCGGCCCCCAGGGCGCGCAAGTGGCTCTCCATCTCGGCACCGGTGCGGGCCACGCGATAGTCCTGGCCCGGACGGAACAGCGCTTCGGCGTCGTCCCAGGGGGCGCAGACCAGGGGAATGCCGCAGGCCAGGGCCTCGAACACCCGGATCGTCGGGATGCCCGGCAGGCGCTCCACGTAGAAGCGCCGGGGCACGTGGACCGTGGCGAGATGGCGGGCGAACAGTCCGGGCGCGGCGGCGTTCGCGGCCCAGCCGTGATAGACCGCGCCGTAGCGCTTCAGGGTCGCGAGCGCCGCCTCGGGATAGCGCACCCCGTAGACGTCGAGGGGCAGGCCGACCTGCGCGGCCGGGCGGAACAGGTAGGTCTCGAGCTCCGCGCTGCGCTCGTCGTCGCCCCAATTGCCGATCCAGATGAGGCCGGCGCGGGCGCCTTCCTCGACGGGCGGGTGGAACAGGCGGGTATCGGCCGCCTCGTGCCAGACGAAGGCGCGGCGGCCCCACCCTTTCGCCCGGTAGACGGCGGCGAGGGTCTCACCAAAGGCGAGCACGCCGTCGTAGCCGTCGAGGTCGAAGCGCTTCATCTCCTCCGGCGCGCTCACCGCCCGGTGGTGTGTGTCGTGGAACAGGAGCGTGTAGCGCGCCCCGCGGCGCCGGGCGGCGGCCAGGGCCGCCACCAGGGCCGGCTCGCTCCATTCATGGACCAGCACGAGGTCGCACTCGGCCACGCGCTCGACCACCGCGTCGATCGCCGCGTAGCGCTCGGAGCCGAGCTCCGGATAGGCCGTCCGGTAGGCGTCGAGGCCGGCCGCGCCGTGATCGCGCAGGAGATTCTCGAGGCTCCAGGCGCTCTGCGGCTCGTAAGCCGCGACGCTGTGGCCCTGCGCCATCAGCTCCCGCAGGACGCCGCGCAGGAAATGCGCGTTGCCGTGGTTCCAGCACGAGGCCAGCGAGTGGGTGAAATAGGCGATCCTCATGCGGCGGCTCCGCCGAGCCGCGCCGGCCCCCCGGCGAGGAGGCCGTGCAAGACGCCGAGCACACCCTCGGTCATCGCCTCGACGCCGTAGCGGGCAGCGCGATCGGCAGCCGCGGCCCCGGCGGCTTCGCGCCGGGCGGGATCGTCCAGAAGAGCCTGCACGGCCTTCGCCGCTGCGGCATCGTCGTCCGCACCCACGAAGGCGGCGGCGCCGTCCCACAATTCCCGAAAACCCGGCCTGTCGGACAGGACGAGGGCGCAGCCCGAAGCGGCGGCCTCCAGCGCGGCGAGACCGAACGGCTCGTAGCGGGCGAGCGACACGAAGACCGGGCGGCCGGCGAGCTCCGCGGCGATCCCGGCATCGTCGAGCCGCCCGAGAAGCTGGAGGTGGCGCGTCTCGACCCGCGCGCCGTTCGGCCCGCCCACGGAGCCGGCGGCGCGCAGCGGGACCGACAGGCGCCCGGCGAGGCGGTCGAGAGCGGTGGCGTTCTTCGCCCGATCCCAGAGGCGGCCGGCCGTGAAGGCGACGGGCACGGCTGCCCGCTGCGGCACCGAGCGCGGGGCGCGGCCGTTGCGGACGACGACGGGTGGCTGCGCGAGGCCGCAGACCCGGGCGGTCGCCAGCGCGTGCGCCCGGGTGGGGGCGAGGAGGGCGTCGGCGGCGCGGCAGCCCCGCGCGGTGAGGTCGTGGCGCCACGCGAGATCGGCCGGGAGCGGCCCGGTCTCGACGGCATCCCACCACGTCGCCACGCAGGAATGGCACACGGCCGCCACTGGAACGGAGAAATCAGCGAGCGCCATGGCGGGGCTATGCAGGTGGACGAGGTCGGCCCCGATCTCGCGGGCGAGCCTCGCGAGCGCTGCCGCGGCGTCCAGCACGGCCCCGGGCGTCTCGGCGGTCCAGTCCAGGGGCAGCCCGGTGACGCGGATGCACGCACCCGTGTCAGCCTGAGCCGCCGCGATCCGAGCCTCGGACGGCGCAGGCCCCAGAACCGCGACGGTCACGGCCAAGCCCTGCCGGATCAGGCCGGCCGCGAGGTCGAGGCTGTACTGCCAGACGCCGCCCACCGCATCCGCGCTCATCAGGACATGCGGCGCCGGTGTCCGAGAGGGGCTCAGCAGCACCCGCATGCGGCCTCCAGCTCGGACAGCGGCAGGGGGCGCTCGTCCTGGATGTCGCTGAACTGCGCGAACTGGCCGAGATAATGCGCGTGCGCCCGCTCCCAGGCCTGGTCGTCGGGTGCGCCCCAGAGGCGCCGGTAATCGGGGGAACTCGGATAGGGGTAGAGCGGCACCGGGTCATTCGCCCAAACGCCCTGGCCGCGCAGGCGGTCGCGCCACGTGGCCACGAGGTCGGGATCGTCCCCCGCCATGGCGATGAGGTTCGCCTGCACGAAGGGCACCGAGCGGCGGGCGTGGATCAGGCGCTCGGCGAGGTCATCCGTCGAGGCGCGGCAGCGCTTGTCGAGGGCGGCGCGGCCGGCTTCCGTGAGGCTCTCGATCCCGGCCTCGATGGAGACACAACCCGCTGCCCCGAGGAGGTCGAGCATGTCGGGCTTCCACAGGTCGATCCGGGTCTGGATCCCGAAGCGCAGGTCCCGGGCGACGAGGGCCTCCAGCAGCGGCTTCTGCGGCAGGAAAATCTCGTCGACGAAGTAGACGTAGGTGACACCCTGCGCGATCAGCCCGTCGATCTCGTCGAGGACGTGGACGAGGTCGCGGCGACGATAGGCATCACGGAAATCGATCTTCGCGCAGAACGAGCAGGTGTAGGGGCAGCCGCGCGAGGCCTCGACCTCGGCCCCCGGCCCGTCCGGCGCGGCGTCGAACCGGTGGTGGTGGTGCCGGTGCCGCGCGATCCAGCCCTCCGGCCAGCGCAGGGCCGGAAGGTCGGTGAAGCGACCGGCATGGGGCGCGCCGGTGACGTGGGCGCTCTCACCGTCGCGGAAGGCGAGGGCGGGCACGGACCGGAGGGTCTCGGTTCGCAGGGTCTCGGTTCGCAGGGTCTCGGTGCGCAGGTCGCCGAGGCCGGCGAGCCGGGCGACGACCTCCTCGCACTCGCCGCGCACGACGATGTCGCAGCCGAGCTTGTCGAGGACCGGCCGCGGCGTCGCCGAGCCGTGGGGGCCGACCGCCACACTGGTCCCGCCCCGGCCCGCCAAAGTGTCGAGGAAGGCTCGCGGCACCCGCAGCTCCGGGGGGGCGCAGCGCCAGAACAGGTAGGTGGGGGCAGTCGCCACCACGGTCATGCCGGGGGCGAAGGCGACCACGCGGTCGGCGGCGGTCTCGGCGGTCAGGCCCTCGAGATGCGCGTCCACGAGCAGCACCTCGTGACCGGAGGCCGCGAGGAGCGCGGCGGAATAGCCGAGTTCGAGCGGCAGGTGCGGCTCGCGGCAGCCGAAATAGATGCTGTTGCGGTAGTCCCAGGGCGGGTTGACCAGAGCGACTCTCATGCGGCCGCTCCTGCGATCGGACCGGCGCCCTCGGACTGGGCGCGCGCGCCGGCCAGCCACTCGGCGAGGTCGGCGACCCCGTCGCGCCAGCCCGTGAAGGGCACGAGGCCGAGCCGCTCGACGGCCCGGCTCGTGTCGGAGACGTAGTAGCGCTGGTCGCCCGGACGCCAGGCCTGGAAGCTGCGCGCCACGGGGTGTCCCAGCAGCGCCCCGACATGGTCGAGGAGCTGCAGCAGGCTCACCGCGTTGCCGGGGCCACCACCAATATTGAAGGCCCGGCCCGCCGCATCGTCGATGCGGGCGAGCGCTGCCCGGTAGACCGCCACCACATCGCGCACGTGCAGGATGTCGCGCACCTGCCGACCATCGCCGTAGAGCGTGACCGCCTCGCCGGCGAGCGCCCGGATCAGGAAATGGGCGACCCAGCCCTGGTCCTCGTTGCCCATCTGGCGCGGACCGTAGATGCAGCTCATCCGCATCACCGCCGCCGGGATGCCGAAGCTGCGGGCGTAGTCGAGGACGTACTGGTCGGCCGCGCCCTTCGAGCAACCGTAGGGCGTGTGGAAATCGAGGGGCCGCGCCTCGCCGATGCCGCGCCGGCGCAGCTCCGGATCGGCCGGCAGGTAAGCGTCGCCGATCGGCTCGAGGGCGATGTCGGGCAGGTCGCCGTAGACCTTGTTGGTCGAGGCGTAGAGCAGGGGCACCGGCCGCGGCAGCGTCCGGATGGCCTCCAGCAGGTTCACGGTGCCGAGGAGGTTGATCTCCATGTCGGCCCGCGGGGCGACGAGGCTCGTCGTCACCGCGACCTGCGCGGCGAAGTGGAACACCGCGCCGGCCTCCGCCACCGCGCGGCCGAGTTCCTGGATGTCCCGGATGTCGGCGACGACCGCGATGATCCGGCTTCCGTGGCGCTGCCGGAGCCATGCGAGGTTGGCCTCGACGCCGGGGCGCGAGAGGATGTCGTAGACGATCACCGTGTGGCCGTCCGCCGCGAGGCTGTCGGACAGGTTGGCGCCGATGAATCCGGCCCCACCGGTGACGAGGATCGGCCGGCCGCTCACGCGACGAGACCGCGTGCTTCGAGTTCGCGCCGCGCCTCGGCGACGCGGTCGATGGCCTGCTGCTCGGCCACCCAGGCGGCGAGTTCGGCGAGCCCCTCCGCGAAGTCGCGGCGCGGCGCGTAGCCGAGTTCCCGCTGGATCTTGCCGATATCGGCGATGCAATGGCGGATGTCGCCGAGCCGCGCCTGGCCGGTCACTTCCGGCTCGATTCCGTCGCGGCCCATGGCATGGGCCAGCAGGCGGGCGACCTCGCTGACCGTCCGGTCCTGGCCGCTGCCGACATTGTAGACCTGGCCGGCCGCGGCCGGGTGCTCCAGGGCCAGCGCGAAGGCCCGGGCCACGTCCTCCACGTGGACGAAGTCGCGCCGCTGCGCGCCGTCCTCGAAGATCATCGGCGGCTGGCCGTTGTGCAGGCGCGCCGCGAAGATCGCCAGCACGCCGGTATAGGGGTTCGACAGCGCCTGCCCCGGACCGTAGGCGTTCCACAGCCGCAGCGCCACGCCTTCCATGCCGTAGGCGGGGGCGAGCGTCAGCGTCAGGCGCTCCTGCGTGTACTTGGTGAGGGCATAGACGGAGGCCAGCGCCGGGCGCTTCGATTCCGGGGTCGGGATCGGCCGCATGGGCTGCCCGTGGGAATCGAGGGGATCCCAGGGCTCACCGGGCCGACGCGGGCGGCGCACCACCTCCTCGGCGGTCGTCCCGTCGGAGGTGCGGTAGAGCCCCTCGCCGTAGATGCTCATCGAGGAGGCCACGACCACGCGCTTCACCGGCGCGTCGATGAGCTGCTGGAACAGCACCGCCGTCCCGCAATCGTTGACCGAGACATAGCGCTCGACCGCATACATGCTCTGGCCGACGCCGACCTCGGCCGCGAGATGCACGACCCGGTCAATACCCGACAGGGCGCGGGCCACCGCTGCACCGTCGCGGACGTCGCCGACCTGGAACTCGACCTCCGGCGGCAGCGCCTCGGCGCCGCTTTTGCCGCCGTGGACCTGCTCGATCAGGCTGTCGAGCACGCGCACGCGATAGCCGCGGCGCAGCAGTTCGGTGGAGAGGTGGCGGCCGATGAAGCCAGCACCACCGGTAATGAGCACGGATTCCGGCACGAGGTGTGGAAACTCCCCTGCAAGGACTTAAAGCTATGTAGATCGGGAATCCGGTCTTGATGAAATAACTCAAGTTAAGAGCCGGGTTTGTCAGGCCGTAAGCGCGGCTATAACAGCGAAGACGAAAAAATACGGCCGCTTCTTTATCGGCAACAACGGATCATCACACAGCAGTCGATCCGCGAGGCTGCCAGTATGCGCAGCCCTGCGGGCGGGGACCCGCGCCCTATTCCTTCAGCAAACCCTCAGGGGCTGTACTGGCCGGGTCTCGCCGGGACCGCGCGGTCGCGGGGAACGGCACCCCTGGTACGGGATCCGCAGGGCCCGTTGCCATGCGAGGCTCCGGCATCCCGCAATCCGGGCGCCGGATGACCGATCCCGCCGGTCGACCGGGAAGATCGCCGCAGGGGACTATTTTCCCGACCCGCCGGGCCCGTCAGCCCCTGAAGGCACGGGTCGGCAGGCCGATCACGCCGACATCGAGTTCGAACAGGGCGCCGGCCTCCGGCACGTGCTCGGCGCCCCGCGAGGCCGAGGTGACGAACAGCCGGTCCAGGCCGGGGCCCGCGAAGGCGCAGCTCGTGATGTTGGGGGCGGGCAAGGGGATCGCGCGCATCAGGCGCCCGTCGGGATCGACGCGGCTGAGCCGGCCGCCGCCCCAATGGGCGATCCAGAGGCAGCCCTCTTCATCCGTCGTCATCCCGTCGGGCCAGCCCCACGCGTCCGGGAAGCGCAGGAAGGTTCGCTTACCCGACAGCGTCCCGTCCGGGGCGAGGTCGAAGGCGTAGACCGTCCGGGCGGCGCTGTCGCTGTGATAGAGGATCCGCCCGTCGCGGCTGAAGGTCGGCCCGTTGGCGACGCCGTAGCGGGTATCCATCCGCCGCCACGTCAGGTCCGGATCGAGCCGGTGCAGGGAGCCCGACAATGCGGTCTCGCCCTGGTGCATGCTCCCGGCCCAGATCCGGCCGGCGCCGTCGACCTTGGCGTCGTTCAGGCGGTTGTCCGGATCGTCCGGCTCGGGATCACCGATCGGCACGAGGCGATCGGCCTCCAGGTCGTAGGTCGCGAAGCCGCTCTTCAGCCCGACGATGAAGTCCCGCCGGCCGGCGCGCGGGATGATCCAGCCCAAGGGTTCCGGGAACGGGCGCGTGCCGGTCGCGCCGTCGGCGAGGTCGAGCCAGCTCAGGGTCGGAGCCTCGATGTCGACCCAGAACAGCAGGCCCCGCTCCGGAACCCAGACCGGGCCCTCGCCGAGCCGGTCGCGTCGGGGCCGATCGAGGATGCGGATTCGCGGGTCCATGGCGGCGTGCTCCGGTCCGGCCGGCGCTCAGGCGGTCGCCGGACGCGGCGCGGCAGCGCCGATCCGGCAGCCCCAGAGCGCGTAGAAGAGGACGTAGACTTCGCAGCCGGCGGTGATCAGGAAGGAGCGCTGCAGCCCGAACCGGTCCGCCGCCCAGCCCTGAACCACCACCAGGGAACCGCCCGCGATCGCCATGATCAGCAGCCCGGCGCCCTCCTCGGTGAGCGGGCCGAGGCCGCGGATCCCCAGGGTGAAGATCGTCGGGAACATGATCGCGTGGAACAGGCCGACCGAGATCAGCGCCCACATCGCCAAGTGGCCGGTCGCGAAGGCCGCCACCAGCATCACCGCGCAGGCGCCGATCGCCGCGCCGGCCAGAACGGTCTCGGCGGCCCACACCTGCATCAGGTAGCTGCCGACGAAGCGCCCGACCATCATGCCGCCCCAGAGCAGGAACAGGTAGCGCGAGGCCTGGGCGTGGGTCAGGTCGCCGATCTCGGGCTGCGACACGAAGTTGATGAACAGGTTCGACACCCCGATCTCGGCGATCAGGTAGATGAAGATCGCCGGCACGCCGAGCACGAGGTTGCGGTGGCGCCAGAGCGACAGGCCTGCGCGCTCGGCCTTGGCGGCCCGGGCGGTCGCGCCGCCGGAACCGCTCATCGCGGGGAGCGGGAAGCGGGCGATGATCACCGCGAGGACGACGAGGATCACCGCCACGATTAGGTAGGGCAGCTGCACCGACTGCGCGTCGGCCAGGCGCTCGGCCGGGGTCAGAGTGGCCCCGGCCGCGGCGTTGCCCGAGGCGGAGCGGCCAAGGATCAGGTAGCCGCCGAACAGCGGCGCCAGGGTCGTCCCGAGGGAGTTGAACGCCTGCACGAGGTTGAGCCGCGCCGGGGCGCTCTCGGCCGGGCCGACCACCGCCACGTAGGGGTTCGCGGCGACCTGCAGCAGGGTGATGCCGCTGGCGATCACGAACAGGGCCGTGAGCGTGACCGCGTACGAGACTTGGTGGGCGGCCAGGATCATCCCGAGGGTGCCCAGCGCCATGATGCCCAGCCCCGTCACCAGGGCGCGCTGGTAGCCAACCCGCGCGATCAGCTTGGCCGCCGGGATCGAGGCGACGAAATAGGCGATGAACCAGACGGACTCGATCAGCGTCGTCTGCGTGTAGTCGAGGTCGAACACGCTGCGCAGGTGCGGCAGCAGCGTGTTGTTGATGACCGTGATGAAGCCCCACATGAAGAACAGGCTCGCCACTAGCGACACGGCCGGGCGGTAGCCGCCCCGCTCGCGTGCGGCCTCCGCCCCCGTCCGGGGCGCCGCCGTCCCGACGGCCGCGATCGGTCCTGCCATACAGCGTTGTCCTCTGCCTTCGGGCCGCCTTGCCGGTGCCCATGTTGTCGATTTTATTTGTCTGAGTATATATCGGCTTTGCGGGCGTCAACCGCAAGCGCCGTCACGGGCCGGCTCAGGAACGGCGGGACGGGCGGATTCACTAAGGGGGGAGAACGCGATGCGTGGAGTGGGATCACTGGCGCTGTGCGCCTGCGCGGCCATACCAGGCCTGACCCCGGCCCCGGCCTGGGCGGCCGAGCCGGCCCGGACGGTGTTCGGCACGCTGCCGGATGGCCGGACGGTCGAGGAGGTCACGCTGATGAACGGCAAGGGGATCACGGCGCGAATCCTGTCCTGGGGCGCGCTCCTGCGGAGCCTCGACGTGCCGGACCGGTCCGGCAAGGCCGCGGATGTAGTGCTCGGCTACAACGACCTCGCCTCCTACCTGACCAAGGGCAACTATTTCGGCGTGAGCGTCGGGCGCTACGCCAACCGCATCCGCGCCGGGCGCTTCACCCTCGACGGCCAGACCTACACGCTGGCCACCAACGACGGCCCGAACGCGCTGCACGGCGGCGCGGCCGGCTTCGACAAGCGGCTCTGGACGATCACCGCGGTCACGGGCGGCGCGAGCCCTTCGGTCACCCTGCGCTACGTCAGCCCGGACGGCGAGGAGGGCTATCCGGGGACGCTGACGGCGACCGTCACCTACACGCTGGACGACACGAACACGCTCACGATCACCTACGAGGCGACCACCGACAAGCCGACGATCGTCAACCTGACCAACCACAGCTTCTTCAACCTCGCGGGCGAGGGTTCGGGCCGCACGATCCTCGACCAGACCCTGACCATCCCGGCGGAGCGCTTCACGCCGGTCGACGCCACCCTGATCCCGACCGGCGCGCATCTGCCGGTGGCCGGCACGCCCTTCGACTTCCGCAAGCCTACTGTGATCGGCGCGCGCATCCGCGACGGGCGGGACGAGCAGATCGTGCGCGGGCGCGGCTACGACCACAACTGGGTGGTGACCGACGCCCCCACGGCCGAGCCGCACCCCGTGGCGCGGGTCGAGGATCCGGAATCGGGCCGCATCCTCGACGTGGCGAGCAACCAGCCCGGGCTCCAGTTCTATGCCGGCAACTTCCTCAACGCGACCGCGGTCGGTAAATCCGGCCTCGCCTACCGGCAATCGGACGCCCTGGCGCTGGAGCCGGAACTCTTCCCCGACACGCCGAACCAGCCGGCCTTCGGCTCCGCCCGGCTCGAACCCGGCAACACCTACCGGAACGTGATCACCTACCGCTTCTCGACCAGCCCCGCCCATCGGACCCAGAAATGACCGACCAACCGATTGCACGGCCCCTGCGCTCGCGCGCATGGTTCGACAACCCCGACAATATCGACATGACGGCGCTCTATTTGGAGCGCTACCTGAACTTCGGCCTCAGCCTGGAGGAGCTGCGCTCGGGCAAGCCGATCATCGGCATCGCCCAGACCGGCTCGGACCTGTCCCCGTGCAATCGCCACCACCTCGTCCTCGCGGAGCGGATCCGCGAGGGCATCCGCGGGGCGGGCGGGATCGTCCTGGAATTCCCCGTTCACCCGATCCAGGAGACCGGCAAGCGGCCGACCGCCGGCCTCGACCGCAACCTCGCCTATCTGGGCCTCGTGGAACTGCTCTACGGCTACCCGCTGGACGGGGTCGTGCTGACCACGGGCTGCGACAAGACCACCCCGGCCTGCCTGATGGCGGCCGCCACCGTGAACATCCCGGCCATCGCCCTGTCGGTGGGACCGATGCTCAACGGCTGGTTCAAGGGCCAGCGCACGGGCTCCGGCACGATCGTCTGGAAGGCCCGCGAGATGCTTGCGGCCGGCGAGATCGACCATGACGGCTTCATCAAGCTGGTGACCTCGTCGGCGCCCTCGACCGGCTTCTGCAACACGATGGGCACCGCCACCACGATGAACACGCTCGCCGAGGCCCTGGGCATGATGCTGCCCGGCTCGGCCGCGATCCCGGCGCCCTATCGCGACCGGCAGGAGGCCGCCTACCAGACCGGCAAGCGCATCGTCGCCATGGTGGCCGAGGACCTGAAGCCCTCCGACATCCTGACCCGCGACGCCTTCCTCAACGCCATCGCGGTCAATTCCGCGATCGGCGGCTCGACCAACGCGCCGATCCACCTCGCGGCGATCGCCCGCCACATGGGCGTCGAACTCGACATCACGGACTGGCAGGCCCACGGTCTCGACGTCCCGCTCCTCGTCAACCTGCAGCCGGCGGGCACCTATCTCGGCGAGGATTACTACCGTGCCGGCAGCCTCCCGGCGGTGGTGGCGCAGCTCATGCGCCGCAACCTGATCCGCGAGGGCGCGCTGACGGTCAACGGGCGCAGCCTCGGCGACAATTGCCGGGGCGCCGCGATCGAGGACGAGGACGTGATCCGGCCGATCGACCGGCCGCTCAAGGAGGCGGCCGGCTTCCTAGTCCTGCGCGGCAACCTGTTCGACGCCGCGGTGATGAAGACCAGCGTCATCGGCGAAGAGTTCCGCAGCCGCTATCTGTCGAGCCCGGAGGATCCGGACGCTTTCGAGGGCCCGGTCGTGGTCTTCGACGGGCCGGAGGATTACCACGCCCGGATCGACGACCCGAGCCTCGGCATCACCGAGGAGACCCTCCTCGTCATGCGCGGGGCCGGGCCGGTGGGCTACCCGGGGGCTGCGGAGGTGGTGAACATGCGCCCGCCCGCGCAGCTGATCCGGGCGGGTGTGCACGCGCTGCCCTGCCTCGGCGACGGGCGCCAATCCGGCACCTCGGGCTCGCCCTCGATCCTCAACGCCTCGCCCGAGGCTGCGGCCGGCGGTGGCCTCGCGCTCCTGCGCACGGGCGACCGGGTGCGGATCGACCTGCGCCGCGGCACCGCCGACATGCTGGTCGACGCCGACGAGATCGCCCGCCGCCGCAGCGCCCTCGAGGCGGCGGGCGGCTACGCCTACCCGGCCTCGCAGACGCCCTGGCAGGCGATGCAGCGCGCCGCGGTGGGGCAGATGCACACCGGGGCCATCCTGGAGGGCGCCGAGGCGTTCCAGCGCATCGCGCAGACGCGGGGCGTGCCGCGCGACAATCACTGAGGCCGGATCCCGGGTCGGCGGCGCGGGCGCCGCCGACCGCCGTCAGGGCCGCAGCGCCATCTTGGTATCGGCGAGGGCGAGGCGGACGAGTTCGGTCATGGTCGCGCGGGCGGCCGCCGGGTCGCCCGCCACGATCGCGTCGTAGAGGGCGCGGTGATCCGGCAGCGGGTCCCGGGGCAGGGCCCTGGCGGCGATGTTTGAAGATCGTCGTCCAGGTCACCGCAGCGGCGATGGAGCTGGACAGGGCCATCAGCGCCCCGTTGCGGGCCGCTTCCAGGATGGTGTTGTGGAAGGCCTGGTCGGCGGCCCGTCCGGCCTCGGTGGCGAGGCCGTGGCGACCCATCTCCTCCAGGGCGTGGCCCATCCGGGCGATGTCAAGGCCCGAGCGCCGCTCGGCCGCGAGCGCGGCCGCGGCCGGCTCGACGATCATCCGCAGCTCGAACAGGTCGCGGATGAACGCCTCGCTCGGCTCCGACTCGAAGGCCCAGGCGAGGATGTCGGGATCGAGCAGGTTCCAGCGGCTGCGCTGAGTCACGCGCGTCCCGGTGCGCGGGCGGCTCTCGACGAGCCCCTTGGCGCTCAGGATGCGAATCGCCTCGCGATAGGCGGTGCGCGAGACGTTCAGCTTCTCCGAGAACTCAATCTCCCCGGGCAGCACGTCCCCGGGCGCGTAGCGGCCGCCGAGGATCGCCACACCCAGATCGCGGGCGACCGAGCCGTGGATGCGGCGCGAGCCCGAGGCGAGGGGCAGCGTGATGTTCTCCAGACCGCGATCCTGCCTCACCTCGTCCACCTTCAGTCCGGGCCACCGGGTCGGGGCAGGATGGATGTGATCGTATCCTGAAGTTGTAGGAGCGCAAAGGGGAACACCCCTTGCGCCGCGATCGCGGCCACGCTTGCGGAGGGAGGCGAACCGCTCTAGTTTAATTGTATGAGTATTGAATCGCCTGGGTCCGTCACGATCCGAGGCAGCGTCCTGATCGGCGCCGCCGGCGTGGCCACGGCCGAGGCCTTCAAGGCCGTCTATCCGGCCATCGGGGCGGCCCTGGAGCCGACCTTCTCGGCCGCTGGGCCCGCGGAGTTCGCGGCCGCCTGCGGACTGGCTGAGGCGGCGTTCCCGCACGTCTCGGGGACGGCTCCAGATACACGCGCGTCCTGCCTCGAAGCTGTGGCCGAAGGCATCATGGATCTGGGCGCCCCCTCATCGAGCCGGCGATGTCCGAGACCGGACCGCCGCGCACGCCGCTGGAGGGCGAGCGCGCCCGCACGGTCGGTCAGCTGCGCCTGTTCGCCGATCTCCTCACCGCGACGCCGCACCTCGACCGGCCGGGTGAGCATCTCGCCGCCGGGCTCGTGCCGCGGCTGGCCCGCAAAGCCGGCCGGGTCCTGGCGAATGGCTGGCCGACCGGCGCGGAGGTCGCCCCCGCGATGCTGCATGGCGGGCCCTTCCCGGCGACCTCGGACGGCCGCTGCAGCTCGTTGGACACGCTGGCAATCGAGCGGTTCCTCCGGCCGGTCTGCCATCAGGAGCGGCCCGACGCGCTCCTGCCGTCCCTCCTGCGCCCGGACAATCCCTGGCGCCGCGCACGCCGGATCGACGGCGTTCTCGCTCCGCAACCCGGCCGCTGACAGGCCGCCGCGCGACCGTCGACGGCCGCGCGTTCAGGACGGCCCGAAGCGGTCGTCCCCGGGAGGACACAGATGCCACGATCACTCCTACAGTTCCGAGCCGTCGACGGGCAGCGGGGCGTCGCGATGATCACCGGCGGACGGGCGCGGCGGGTGCTCGGTGTGGACAGCGTGCTTACCCTGGCGCGCCAGGCCCTCGCGGCGGGAGACGATCTGGCCACGACAGCCGATCGGGCGGGGCTCGGCGCGCCGGTCGATCTCGACGCGGTCCGGCTCCTGCCGCCCATCGACCACGCGGATCCCGCCCATCTGCTGCTGAGCGGTACCGGCCTGACCCATCTCGGCTCCGCGGAGGGCCGCGACGCGATGCACCGCGCGGCGGCCGATTCGGCGCCGACCGATTCGATGCGCCCATTCCGGATGGGGGTCGAGGGCGGCAAGCCGGCACCGGGCGAGGCCGGGGCCCAGCCCGAATGGTTCTACAAGGGCGACGGCTCCTGCCTGGTCGCCTCCGGCGAGCCGCTGGTCTCGCCCGCCTTCGCCCGCGACGGCGGCGAGGAGCCGGAGACCGCCGGGATCTACCTGATCGACGGCGACGGAACCCCGGCGCGCCTCGGCTTCGCCCTGGCGAACGAGTTCTCCGACCACGTGACCGAGCGCGGCAATTATCTGTGGCTCGCCCATTCCAAGCTTCGCCCGGCCGCCCTCGGCGCGGAGCTCTGGCTCGGAGCCCTGCCGTCGGACGTGCGCGGGACCAGCCGCGTCCTGCGGGACGGCACCGTGCTCTGGGAAAAGCCGTTCCTCTCCGGGGAGGCCAACATGTCCCACAGCATCGCCAACCTAGAGCGGCACCACTTCAAATACGCACCCTTCCGGCGGGCCGGCGACGTGCATGCCCACTTCTTCGGGACCGCGACCCTGTCGTTCAGCGACGACGTCGCGACTCGGCCCGGCGACGTGTTCGAGATCGAGGCCGCACCGTTCGGGCTGCCCCCGCGCAATCCCCTGGTGGTGGCTCCGGCCGCCGACCCGATCGTGCGGGTGCTCTGACCATGGTGAACCCGATCCGCATCGGCCTCGTGGGCGTCGGCAAAATCGCCCGCGACCAGCATCTGCCGGTCATCGCCGCCTCGCCGGATTACAGCCTCGTGGCGGTAGCGAGCCGGCAGGGCGGCCTCGACGGGGTACCGAGCTACCGCAGACTGCAGGATATGCTGGCGGCGCACAGCGATCTCGACGCCATCGCCCTGTGCCAGCCGCCCCAGGCGCGGTTCGCGGCCGCCCTGGCGGGGATCGCTTCGGGCCGCCACGTCTTCCTCGAAAAGCCCCCGGGGGCGACGCTGGCCGAGGTCGGGCTCCTGGTCGCGGCCGCGCGGGACCGGGGCGTGAGCCTGTTCGCGAGTTGGCATTCCCGCTTCGCGCCGGGGGTGGAGCCCGCCCGCCGATGGCTGTCGGGCCGCAGGATCAGGTCGGTGGCGATCGCCTGGCTGGAGGATGTCCGGCACTGGCACCCGGGCCAGGACTGGATCTGGGACGCCGGCGGGATGGGCGTGTTCGATCCGGGGATCAACGCCCTGTCGATCGCCACCCACATCCTGCCGCCGTTCTTCCTCACCGGCGCGACCCTGTCGGTGCCGGAGAACCGGCAGGCGCCGATCGCCGCCGACCTGCATTTCGCGGATGCCGCCGGCACCCCGATCCGGGCGCTGTTCGACTGGCGCCAGACCGGGCCGCAAACCTGGGACATCCGGGTCGAGACCGATGACGGTCCGCTGGTCCTGTCGCAGGGCGGGGCCGTCCTCACGATCGGCGACCGCGACCAGCCGCTCCCGCCCGAGGCGGAGTACCGCGGCCTCTACGAAAGATTCGCCGTCCTGGTCCGCTCCGGCGCCAGCGACGTCGACCTGAATCCGCTGATCCACGCTGCCGACGCCTTCCTGCGCGGCGAGCGACGCACGGTGGAGGCCTTCACGGACTGACCGGGAGGCCCCCTGCGGGACACGAACGCGACAGAGCCAGGCAAGGCCGCGCGGATAAGGGGGAGTCACACATGAGAAAGCATTGGCGATGGGCCGCGCTCGCATTCTGCGCCGCGACGGTCACGGCGGGCGCACGCCCGGCGGTCGCGCAGGTTGAAGCGACGGCTCCGGACGGAGGCCCCTCCCTGGTCAATCCGGGGCCGAAGGCGAGCCCGGCGCAGAAGGCGAGGTACCGGGCGAACCGCGCCCGGCGGCGGGTCATCCGGGAGGCGCGGAGCTTCTCGGGCGCCAGCAGCGCTGCGGCCAGCCTCGACGTGCAGGGCAGCAGCGCGGCGCCGCCCAGCCTGCCGCCGGGCACCCTCGATCTCGGCAACGGGATCAGCATGATCCTGAACTACACGGGCGAGTTCGCCGCCAACCCGTCCGGCGGCATCCGGCAGGGATCGGCCTATGCGGGCCAGATCGCCTTCGGCCTCGACGCCGATCTCGGCCGCCTCACCGGATTCGACGGCGGCTCGGTCCACACAATCGTCACCCAGCGCCACGGCCGGAGCCTGGCGCAGGATGACATCGGCTTCAACGGCAGCGTGCAGGAGATCTATGGTGGCGGCCAGACCGCCCATCTCACCATGCTGTCCTACGAGCAGAAGCTGCTCGACAACCGGCTCGACATCGAGGTCGGCCGAATTCTCGCCAATCCCAACTTCCTGGGCTCGCCGCTCTACTGCAATTTCCAGAACAACGCGACCTGCGGCGCGCCGAAATCCATCTTCAAGCTGACGAACTTCACCTACTGGCCGATCGCCACTTGGGGTGGCCATGCCAAAGCCTGGGTCAGCGACAAGGTGTTCCTGCATGCCGGCATCTACGAGGTGAACCCGCGCGACCAGCTGCCGACCCAGAACGGGATCGACTGGTCGACCAGCGGCGCCACCGGATTCCTGGTGCCGGTGGAGGTCGGCTATTCGACCAATTTCGGCAACGACCCGCTGCCGCGCAACTACAGCGTCGGCGTCGTCTTCGACCGGTCGGACTACAAGGATCCCGTGCTCGACCAGCGGGGCAGCGCCCAGGTCTTGAGCGGTCTCGATCCGCTGACCCGGTTCGGTCGGTCTGCGGTCTATGCCCGCTTCGACCAGATGGTCTGGCGACCGGACCCGAACGGAGTCCAGGGCCTGTCGCTGTTCGGTGTCGTGATGGGCGGCACTGGCGGCCGGCAGACCCAGGATTACTTCATGGAGGGTGGCGCCGTGCTGACCGGCACCTTCCCGGGCCGGCCCTACGACACCCTTGGCTTCGTCTTCGCCATGGAGAAGCTCTCGCCGCTGGGCGCGGCCAACATCCAGGCAGCGCGCAGGTCGTTGGGGCTCGGCACCCGGAACGTCGAGTCCCTGCAGACCATCCTGGAGCTGAGCTACGGCATCCAGCTCACCCCGGCGGTGCGGCTGATGCCGAACCTGCAATACGTGATCGACCCGGACCAGACCCGCTTCCCGTTCCGCCCGAAGCCGATCCCGGACGCCTTCGTGATCGGCGCGAAGCTGTCGGTGGCCCTGTTCACCCTGGCGGGCCTCGCGAATGGCCCGGGCAGCCAGTAGCGGTCCGCTCACCCCGGCGCCGGTTCCCTGCGGGCGCCGGGCCCTCGGACCCGGTCGGGGGAGGGGCCGGCCTGCAACCGCGGGCCCGTGCACGCCGGCCCTCGCATCTGCCGAGGCCGGCGGTCGCGCCGCGCCCGTCGGGCCGGATCGCTGTGCCGGCGGCGCGGCGGCGTTTCGCGCTGCGCGCGCCTTCGTGTACGAGACCGGGCTCCGCGTTCCGTCGCGCGGTCGACGGGCCGGGCCCGTGGGACGACGGCAGAGACCTCGACATGGCAGAGACCGATCACGACGCGGCACCGGTCTCCACCGGGGTGACCGGCCTCGACCACATCCTCGCTGGCGGCTACGCGTCCCAGCGCTCGCACCTCATCGAGGGGCGGCCCGGATCCGGCAAGACGACGCTGGCGATGCAGTTCCTCCTCGACGGCGTGCGCCGGGGCGAGCGCTGCCTGTACATCACGCTCTCGGAGAGCCGGCGCGAACTCCTGAACGTCGCGGAGCGCCACGGCTGGTCCCTCGACGGCATCGAGATCTGCGAGCTCGTCGCGCCGGAACTCAGCCTCGATCCCGGGCAGCAGCAGAGCCTCGTCCACTCGTCCGACCTCGAACTCGGCGAGACCGTCCGGATGGCGATCGCCGAGATCGAGCGTCTCAAGCCGCAGCGCGTCGTGTTCGATAGCCTCTCGGAGATCCGGGCGCTCTCGCAGGGATCACTGCGCTACCGCAGGCAGGTCCACGCCCTGCGCAGCTTCCTGCTCATCCAGAACACCACGGCGCTGCTCCTCGACGATCTCACCGCCGAGACGGACGACCTGAACCTGCACAGTCTCAGCCATGCCGTGGTCCGGCTGGAGCAGCTCGCGCCTCTGTACGGCGGCGAGCGCCGGCGCCTGCGCGTGATCAAGATGCGCGGCACGCCGTTCCGGGGCGGGTTCCACGACTACATCATCCGGCGCGGCGGGCTCACGGTGTTCCCACGCCTCGTCGCGGCCGACCATCTCGGCACCTTCGCCGACGACCAGTGCGGCACGGGCAGCCCCGAACTGGACCAACTGCTCGGCGGCGGCCTCGACCGGGGCACCAGCACGATGCTGATCGGCCCGTCCGGCGTCGGCAAGTCCACGGTGGCGCTCACCTGCGTCACCGCGGCGATCGCCCGCGGCGAGCGGGCGCTGATCCTCAGCTTCGACGAGACCACCGGCGTCCTCAGTCGCCGGGCCCGCGGCCTCGCCATGCCGGTCGACGACGCGATCGCCGCCGGAGCGCTCATCGTCGAGCAGATCGACCCGGCCGAGGTCTCGCCCGGCGAACTCGCCGACATCGTCCAGAACGCGGTCGAGCACGAGCGCGTGACGATGGTCGTGATCGACTCCCTGACCGGCTATCACAACGCCATGCCGGAGGAGAATTTTCTGCTCCTGCAGATGCACGAGTTGCTGACCTACCTGAACCAGCAGGGCGTGCTCTCGCTCCTCGTCCTGGCCCAGCACGGCATGATCGGGGCGATGGGCACGAACGTGGATCTCACCTACCTCAGCGACACGATCCTGCTGTTCCGCACCTTCGAGGCCCACGGGCGGCTGCGCCGCGCGATCTCGGTCGTGAAGAAGCGGACCGGCAGCCACGAGGACACGATCCGCGAATTGCGGATCGACTCCAGCGGGATCCGCGTTGGCGATCCGCTCAGCGCATTCCGAGGTATCATGACCGGCGTTCCGACATTCGAGGGTGAGCGGTCGTCGCTCCTGCCAACCCGCGCGGCTGATGAGTGAGGCTGAACTGCCGGTTCTCATCTTCACGCCGGGTGGCCGCGACGCCGTCGTCGCCGCGACCATCCTCGGCGAAGCGCGGATCGCGGCACAGGTGTGCGCCAGCCTCGCCGAGGTGGTCTCCCGGCTCGACACGGCCGCCTGCGCGATCCTCACCGAGGAGGCGCTGCTGTCCTCGAATCGCCACGCCCTGGCGGACTGGATCGCCGCGCAGCCGCCCTGGTCCGATTTCCCGTTCATCCTCCTGCGGCTGCGAGGCGCAGAGCCCAACGCGCAGCTGACCGACATGCTGGGCAACGTGAGCGTGCTGGAACGTCCGTTCCATCCGGCGACGCTGATCATGGCCGCCCGCTCCGCGCATCGCGCCAAGCGCCGGCAGCTCGAGGCGCGGGCCCACCTCGAGGAGCGCGAGCGCACGACCGAGCGGCAGGCGCTCCTGATCCGCGAATTGCATCACCGGGTGAAGAACACGCTGGCGACCGTGCAGGCGCTGCTCGGGGCCTCGGCCCGGTCCGCCACCAGCGTCGACGCGTTCTACGCGGCGTTCTCGGCGCGGGTGATCTCGCTGGCCAAGACCCACAATCTCCTGACCGAGGATTACTGGCAGCAGGCGCCCCTGCGCGAGATGCTGATGAACGAACTGGGCCCCTACAACGACGTCGAGGGGTCCCGCATCCAGCTGGACGGCCCCGCGATCGACCTGATGGGCGACCTCGCGGTCCCGACCGGCATGGCCATCCACGAGCTGACGACCAACGCGGCCAAGCACGGCGCACTGTCCGTTCCGGAAGGCCGGATCGCGATCCGCTGGGATATCGAACGGACGCCGGCCGCGCGCATGCTCCACCTGGACTGGACCGAGCGGGGCGGGCCGGCCACGGAGCCTCCGACGCGGAAGGGCTTCGGCTCGACGCTGCTGCAGCGCGTGCTGAAGGTCCAGTGTCAGGCGGAGATCGCCTTCGACTTCCAGCCCTCGGGACTGCGTTTCACGATGCGGGCGCCACTGCCCGAGACGCGCGTCGTTCCGGCCTATTGAGAGCACCGCCATTCCGGATTCGGGTGCGTCGCGGGCCGACCGCGGCATACGCGCCCTCACCATGTGCGCTTACACACAGATGTGTGTTGCAACGTGCGGCTCAGTTCGAACTTATCGCAGGTGCGAGATTTGGGTTGTCGCATCTCAGCGGCATGTCGTTCGATGAATAAGTTCGCACCTCTCGTGGCAGCCATCCTGGCATGGGCCGCCTTCGGAACCTGGGCTGAGGCCCGGCGCTCGGCGCTCCAGAAGGACATCCCGGCGCTGCGTCCAGGGATCGAGGCCGATCTGGCCGCGCGCAACTGCCCGAACGTCCGGATCGATACGGAGCGGTTCCGCCAGTTCTCGCGAGAGAACCACCTCAACCACGCCGACTTCTTCACGAAGAAGCGCTCGGTTGCCTTGCAGCAGGAACTCGATGCGGAGCTGGCGCAGTTCCGCGAGCGCCCCGAGGAGGCCTGCGCGCAGATGTGGACCAAGTACGGCGACGACGGAACCGTGCTGCCTCTCCTCGCCCGCAAGTAGGCGCCCAGCCGGCCGCTTCGGACCCTGCCGGACGCGCACCGTCGGCAACAGCGCATCCGGCGCTGGAGGTCCATCCGGCCGCCTCGGCTCTCCTCGCCGCTACGCAGATCCGGGGCGGCGATTCGGTTCCAAGGCTTCCCGCGTTCCGAGGTCCGTCTTCTCCCGTTTCGCCGAACGAGAGACTGAACCTCCGGTTTTCGCCAGACCAAGCCGCCGAAGCGCAAGAAATCATCGCCCGTTCGCGCGGCGGGCGAGATCAAAGCGCATGCCGGACGCAAGATTTCGAGGAGAACGTTTTTCCTTCACAGTAGAATTGGGAACGTCATTTCATTGACGGCCGGACACCCGACCATCAATTCTAGAGGCCTGTTCGGATGTCCGGCCGCGCACTCCCCGCTCCTCGCGATCGGGGCGGTCCGTCATCCTGTTCCACAGCAAGGCATCCGGAATGACACGACCGAGACTCGTCGGGCTGAGCGCGAACGTGCAGCGGCCCTCCAAGACCCGCACGCTGGTGGATGCCGTGCTGCGCGAGGCCAGCGCCCGGGCCCCCCTAGACGCGCGCATCCTCGACTTCGTTGATGCCGGAACCGGCCTCGGCGCTGCCTGGACCCGCGATCAGCTCTCGCCGGCGGCGCGCGGCGTGCTCGCGGCCATCGAGGACGCGGACGGACTGGTGGTCGGCTCGCCGGTCTACAAGGGCGCCTATACCGGCCTGTTCAAGCACCTGTTCGATCTGGCCGATCCGGGGGCGCTGGCCGGTAAGCCCGTGGCGATCGTGGCCACGGGCGGCGGCGCGCGCCACGCGCTCGTGGTCGAGCACGCCTTCCGGCCGCTCTTCGGCTTCTTCGGCGCGCTCCAGATCCCCACCGCGGTCTACGCCTCCGATCCCGATTTCAGCGATGGCGCCCTGACGGAGGCCGGCGTGCGCGCCCGCGCCGCGGAAGCTGGTGGACAGCTCGCCGCGCTGCTCGTGCACCGGGCGGGGTCCGCCGCTCCCTCCACCGCGCCCCTCGCCCTCGCCGCCGCCGAGTGAACCGGGTGATGGTCGACCGCCGCGCCCTGCTGGCCGCCCTCGCGGGCCTGCCCCTCGCGCCGGCCCTGGCTCCGGATGCCCGCGCGGCCGAGCCCGGCGTGATGCGGATCGGCTACCAGAAGAACGGCATCCTGGTCGTCGCCAAGCAGCAGGGCCTGATCGAGAAGCGCCTTGAACCGCTCGGGCAGACGGTACGCTGGACCGAGTTCTCGTTTGGGCCGCCGCTGCTCGAAGCCTTGTCGCTGGACGGGATCGATTTCGGGCAGACCGGCGACGCGCCGCCGATCTTCGCCCAGGCCGCGCGGTCCAACCTCGTCTACGCGGCCGCTCAGGAGGCCGGCGGCTCTGGGCTCGGGATCCTGCTGCCGAAGGGCTCGGAGATCCGCACCCTGGCCGACCTCAAGGGCAAGCGCGTCGCCTTCGCCAAGGCGTCAAGCGCCCACAACCTGACCATCGCGGCCCTCGAGAAGGCGGGCCTGACCTACACCGATATCGAGCCGGTGACCCTGGCGCCGGCCGATGCTGCGGCAGCCTTCGCCCGGGGCAGCATCGATGCCTGGACGATCTGGGATCCGTACTTCGCCATCGCCGAGGCGGGGGAGGGGGTCCGCGTCCTGGCGCTCGCCACCAACATCGCCCTGCAGAACAACTTCTTCCTGGCGAGCCGGCCCTTCGCGGAGAGCCGGGGCGCCGCGCTGGCCGCCACCATCGACGCTCTCGCCGAGGTGGCGGCGTGGTGCACGCAGAACCGCGGCGCCGTCGCCGACCTCCTGTCGCAGGGCACCGGCGTGCCCCTGGCCGCGACCCGCCGCGCGGTGGACCGGACCGATTACGTGATCGGACCGATGACCGACCGGGTGATCGCCGCGCAGCAGCGGGTCGCCGACCGCTTCCACGCCCTGAAGCTGATCCCGAAGCCGATCCGGATCGCCGACGCGGTCTGGACGGCGCCCGCCCGCAACGGCTGAGAACGACCGCTGAGAGCCATGACCGACCGAACGCCCCGCGCCCTGCCCCTGTCGCCCGTGAGCGGCCCCGCCCCGAGCCGCCGCCTGCTCCTGTCCGCCGGCCTCGGCCTCGCCGCGACCGCGGCTCTGCGCCCGGCCCGGGCGGCGGGCAGCATCCGGATCGGCTACCAGAAATACGGCTCCCTCGTGCTGCTGAAGGGCCGTGGCACCCTCGAGAAGGCGCTCCAGCCTTTGGGCACCACAGTGTTGTGGTCCGAGTTCCCCTCCGGCCCGCCGCTCCTGGAAGCGCTGAATGCCGGGGCGATCGATTTCGGCTCGGCCGGCGAGGCGCCGCCGATCTTCGCCCAGGCCGCGAGCGCGGACCTGCGCTACGTCGCCACCGAGCCGCCGGCCCCGCGGGGCGAGGCGATCCTCGTGCCCAAGGACAGCCTGATCCGCAGCGTCGCCGACCTGCGCGGCAGGACCATCGCCCTCAACAAGGGGTCGAACGTTCACTACCTTCTGGTGCGCGCCTTGGAGCAGGCGGGCGTCCCGTACGACGCGGTGAAGCTCGCGTTCCTGGCGCCCTCGGATGCCAATGCCGCCTTCGTGCGCGGATCCGTCGATGCCTGGGTGATCTGGGACCCGTTCCAGGCAGCCGCCGAGCGCGCCACGGGTGCTCGGGTCCTAGTCGACGGGCGGGGAATCGGCGGGCAGGCGCTCGCCCCCAACCGCCAGTTCTACCTGTCCCGGCGCGGCTTCACCGAGACGAGTCCCGAGATCGTCTCGGCCGTGCTCACGGCGATCGGGGAGGTCGATGCCTGGGCCGAGGGCCACGCCGACGCCGTGGCGGCGGAACTCGCCCCCTCGATCGGCATTCCTGCGCCGGTCCTCAGCGTGGCGCTCGGCCGCCTGTCCTACGGCGTCGCACCCCTCGACGCGGCCGCGATCGCCGACCAGCAGAAGGTCGCGGATGCCTTCCACGGGCTCGGACTCCTGCCGAAGCCGATCCGGGTCGCGGATGCGGTGTGGACCCCGCCCGCGCGCAAGGCCGACAACAGGGCGGAGAGCCGCTGATGCGCCCCTCCAAGTTCGAGCGCCTGCGCGACACGGCCCTGCCCTGGCTGGTGCCAGCCGTGATCCTCCTCGGGTGGCAGGCCGCGGTCTCATCCGGCCTCGTCTCCAACCGGTTCATGCCGGCACCCCTCGACGTGGTCCGGGCCGGCTGGGAAGCCGGGCGGACCGGGGAACTCTGGACCAATCTCGGCGTCAGCACCCTGCGGGCCCTCGCGGGCTTCGTGTTCGGCGGCGGCATCGGCTTCGCGCTCGGCCTCGCCAACGGCCTGTCGCGCCTGTCGGAGCGGCTGACCGACACCTCGGTGCAGATGGTGCGCAACGTGCCCCACCTGTCGCTGATCCCGCTGGTGATCCTGTGGTTCGGCATCGGCGAGGAGGCCAAGCTGTTCCTGGTGGCGCTGGGCGTGTTCTTCCCGATCTACGCCAACACCCTGCACGGCATCCGCTCGGTGGATCCGGGCCTCGTCGAGATGGGCCGGGTCTACGGCATGTCGCGCACCGAGCTGTTCACCCGGGTGGTGCTACCCGGCGCCCTGCCGTCGATCTTCGTGGGCCTGCGTTACGCGCTGGGCATCATGTGGCTGACGCTGATCGTCGCCGAGACGATCTCCGCCTCGTCGGGACTGGGCTACATGGCCATGCAGGCCCGCGAATTCATGCTGGTCGACGTCGTCGTGCTGGCGATCCTGATCTACGCCGCCCTCGGCAAGCTCGCCGACGCCCTGACCCGCCAGCTCGAGCGCGCCTGCCTCGCCTGGAACCCCGCCTACAGGAGCGCCTGATGCTGCTCGACGCCGTCCGCCGCGAGGCGCTTCCCGACCAGAGCTCCGATCCGCGGCATGCGGGCGGCGAGGCGGGCCACCACGTCGGCAGCCCCGCATCGGGGCGCGCTGCCGCGGAGCCCGCCGGGCGCGGGATCGCCGTCACCGTCCGCGACCTGCACAAGAGCTTCGACGGCAACGCCGTCATCGAGGGGCTGAACCTGTTCCTGCCGGCCGGCGGCTTCACCGCCGTGGTCGGCCGCTCCGGCTGCGGCAAGAGCACCCTGCTCCGCCTGATCCTCGGACTGGAGACGCCCACCGGCGGCCGGATCGATCTCGAAGGGCCGGCCGGCAGCGCCCGCCGGTCCGAGCCGCCGAAGCGGATCATGTTCCAGGAGCCGCGCCTCCTGCCCTGGGCGCGGGTCGTCGACAACGTCGCGGTCGGCCTGTCCGGCCACGGCTCCCGGGCCGAACGGCGGGAGCGGGCGCGCGCCGCGCTCGCCGAGGTCGGCCTCGCCGACAAGGCCGGGCAGTGGCCCGCGACCCTGTCGGGCGGCCAGCGGCAGCGCGTGGCGCTGGCCCGGGCGCTGGTGAGCCGGCCGGGCCTGCTCGCCCTCGACGAGCCGCTCGGCGCCCTCGATGCCCTGACCCGGATCGACATGCAGGACCTGATCGAGCGGATCTGGCGGGCGCAGGGGTTCACCGCGCTCCTGGTCACCCACGACGTCGCCGAGGCGGTGGCGCTCGCCGACCGGATCCTCGTGGTCGAGGACGGCCGCATCGCCCTCGACCTGCGGGTCGAGGTGCCGCGTCCGCGCCGGCGCGGAGACCCGGATCTCGCACGCCTCGAAGGCCGCATCCTCGATCACCTGCTCGGCACCCCGCAGGCCCTCTAAGAGGCCTCACAGGTGCTGTGCCGCATCCGGACCCCGATCCTCCGTCCTTCCGGGGCTCGCCGCAGGCGAGAGCCCGAAATCCGGACTTGCAGGCCCATCCGGATGGCATGCCTCATCCTGGCTCCTGTGGAAGCTCTGGATTCCGGGCTCCGCTGCGCGGCTCCGGAAGGACGCTACCATTCGTTCTCATCCATCACGGCAGCAATGGCAGGCACGGGCTTTTGTAGAAGCGCGTGATGTCGAAGAAACGGGCTTCCGATGTTCGCCCCATGCTCTGAACCGCAACGGAGATTCCGATGACCGCATCGACCGACGGGCGCGCCGACGTCCTCTGGTTCCTGCCAACCCACGGCGACGGGCGCTATCTCGGCGCTCAGGAGGGGGCCCGCGAGGTCTCGATCGACTATCTCCGGCAGATCGCTCAAGGCGCCGATGAGCTCGGCTATTACGGCGTGCTGCTGCCGACCGGGCGCTCCTGCGAGGATTCCTGGATCGTCGCCTCGGCGCTGGCGCCGCTGACCAAGCGCCTGCGCTTCCTCGTGGCGGTGCGGCCGGGCCTGATGGAGCCCTCCGCGGCCGCCCGCATGACCGCGACCCTCGACCGGATCTCGGACGGGCGCCTCCTGATCAACGTCGTCACTGGCGGCGATCCGGTGGAACTCGCCGGCGACGGCGTGTTCCTGTCCCACGACGAGCGCTACGCCGTCACCGACGAGTTCCTGACGATCTGGCGCGGCCTGCTCGCGGGCGAGACCGTGACGTTCGAGGGGAAGCACCTGCGCACCGAGAACGGCCGGGTGATCTTCCCGCCGGTGCAGAAGCCCTATCCGCCGCTTTATTTCGGCGGCTCGTCGGCGCCCGGCATGGCGGTGGCGGCCGAACATTGCGACGTCTACCTCACCTGGGGCGAGCCCCCGGCTCAGGTCGCCGAGAAGATTTCTGCCGCACGCCGCGCCGCCGAGGAGCACGGAAAGATCTTCTCGTACGGTATCCGCCTGCACGTCATCGCCCGCGAGACCGAGGCCGAGGCCTGGGACGCCGCCGAGAAGCTGATCTCGAAGCTCGACGACGCCACCATCGCCAAGGCGCAGGAGACCCTGAAGCGGCAGGATTCCGTGGGCCAGAGCCGGATGATGGCGCTCCACGGCGGCAATCGCGACAAGCTCGTGGTAGCGCCGAACCTCTGGGCCGGCGTCGGCCTGGTCCGCGGCGGCGCCGGAACGGCCCTGGTTGGCTCGGCCGATCAGGTCGCCGACCGGATGAAGGAGTATATCGATCTCGGGATCGACCGCTTCATCCTCTCGGGCTACCCGCACCTGGAGGAGGCCTATCGCTTCGCCGAGCTGGTCTTCCCGAAGCTGCCGCTCCGCGCCACCACGGGCCGGCCGGCCGGCAATGCCCGCAACGACGGCCCGTTCGGCGAAATCATCGCCAACGACCTCATGCCGGCCCACCGCATCGGCGCGCATTGACCGGAGGCGGCCCCGCCGACGGTTCAGGGCATGGCTGATCTGCGTTCGGCCGGTCCGGGCGTCATCGTCATGCCATGCTTGGCGCCCATCCGCCCCGCCCATCGCCACGCGACGCGCTCGCGCGGTCTGGACGAGCGAAGGATTTCGATGACTGCGACCAAGACGGCCTTCCTGGCCATCGGTCTGTGCCTCGGCCCCGCCGCGGCCTTCGCGGAGCAATCCCCAGCCCGGGAAGCGCTCAAGCAATACTGCACCGGCGACTACATGGATTACTGCAGCGCCTATGCGCCGGGCGGTCCGGAAGTCGAGGCCTGTTTCAAGGCCAATCTCAAGAAGCTCTCGGCCAATTGCTCGGCGGCGATCACCGCCTACAAGAAGGAGCAGCGGGCAACCAAGCGGGTCAGCGAGGCGCGCTGAGCACCGGAGCCCGTCGCGTCAGCGCACGCTGATCCCGGGACCGCTGCCAGCGCGAGCCGTTTACGATCACGTCGGGACAGGATCCGCTTTCCCGTTCAGGCTCGGGACGTGTCGGCAGCACTGTCATCGCCGTGTCGATGGCCTACACGCGCTGATCAGCTCCGTCTTTCCAGGGCGCCGGAGGCGAGCCTGGAATCCAGAAGCGCAGTTGGCGCAAGTCCCTGGCATGTCGGCGCTTCTGCATCCTGGTCTCCGCTGCGCGGCGCCGGGATGACGGGGCGAAGCCTGTGCTGCGGCCACGCAAGGCCGCGGATTGAGACCTCCCCCGGAGCGACAGGTAGAACCGGCTCCCCGGGTAGCCCTTGGCCCGCACGAGCGCGGGTGACCAGCGACGCCTGTCCCGGTCCATGTCGCATCGCGATCGGAAGCGGTGCCGGTGACGGGCGGTCCGTCCCCGGCGATCCCCGCCAATATCGCCGGGCCGAAGCGACCTGGAAGCGACCTGCACGATAATTTAAGCCCGCAACTGCCATCGGGTAAGGACTGGCGCGGCTCAGTTCAGGTCCTGCGATTCGGCGACGATCCGTGCGCGTGATTGCATGGGATCTGCAAGGTCCGCCCCATCGGGATTTCGAGACGCGGGTACCGTGCCGATGACGACATCCAACCTGACGTCCGCCGGGACCGCCTCCCGGGCCGGCGGCCGCGAGGCCGTGCTACGCGGGGCGCGCATCGCCGCCGCCGCGTCTGTCACCGTGATGGTGCTGCTGCTCGACCTCATCAGCTACTCTCAGCTGATCTTCTCGGGACCGCTGGCGGAGAGCCGCGCGGCCGGCCTTTCGGCGCTGCTCGCGGCCTACGTGCTCGGCAGCCTCGTCTTCATCGCGCTTCGGCGGACCGCGCGGATCTCGCTGTCCTTCATCGGCGCGGCCGCGATCGTGCAGGCGGCGATCGCCGCGGCGGTCGCCGGGCAGCTCGAGGCGGCCGGCATCACCGATCCGGAGACGGTCGGTCAGCTCGTCCTCGTCGCCTGCGGCGTCTCGACCTTCGCCACCGGCGTGATCTTCGCGCTGCTCGGCACCCTGCGGGCCTCCCTGCTGGTGCAGCTTCTGCCCTATCCGGTGCTCGCCGGCTTCCTCGGCGGCGTCGGGCTGCTGTTCCTGCGCAGCGGCGTGCAGATCGGCGGCCATGTCGACGATCCGCTCGCGGCCTTGCTCCGCGCCATCGACCCGGCGAACCTCGATCCGGGCCGGATCGAGGCCGGCGCGCTCGCGCGCATCGCCCTGACCCTCGGCATCGGGTTCTGCGCCTTCTACCTGCCCCGGATCGTCCGGCACTGGGGCACCTATCCCACGGTCATCCTGTCGAGCCTCGCTGTGGTCCATCTCGGGCTGGCCTGGACGGGCACGAGCGTCGCCGCCGGGCAGGCATCGGGATGGCTGATCGAGCCGCTGCCGGCGGGATCGCTGCTGCGGCCGCCCGCCATCGGCAGCCTGCTGGCCTTCGATCCGCACCTGCTCCTGCCGATCTGGCCCAAGATCGCCACCCTGGTCGTCGTCGCGGTGATCATCCAGATCCTCTACGTGGTGAGCGTCGAGCTGGAGATCCGGCGCGACCTCGACATCGACCGGATGTTCGTCGCCTCGGGCGCCACCAACTTGGTCGGCAGCCTGTTCGGCAGTTCCGCGATGGGCTTCGGCCGGACCTCGACGCTGCTGCTGCACAATATCGGCGGCGGCCACTGGCTCGGCTGGTGGCTGACCCTCGCGGTCATGGCGGCTCTGCTCATCGTCGGCGCGAGCCCCCTGGCGCTGCTGCCCCGCCCGCTGGCCGGCGGCGCCCTGATCGCCATCGGCATCGGGCTTCTGTTCAACCTCGGCGTCGCCACCCGGACCCTGCCGGGTTGGGAGATCGCCATCGCGCTGGTCGTGTGCGCCGCCACCGCGGTCTTCGGGGCCACCACGGGCTTCCTCGTCGGCGTCCTGCTGGCGATCCTGATCTTCGGGGTCCAGTACGGGCAGATCGGCGCAATCCGCCGGTCGCTCTCCGGGGCGGAACGGCGCAGCAGCGTCATCCGCGGTCCCGACGCGGCCGCGCGGCTCGAGGCGGCCGGCGGCCGGACCCGGATCTACACCCTGCAGGGCTACCTGTTCTTCCTCAACGCGCAGGCGATCTACCGCCGGGCCGCGGCGGAGGCCGGGGATCTGCGCGTCCTGATCCTGGATTTCCGCGAGACCGTGGGGCTCGACAGCTCGGCGCTGATCGCGTTCCGCAAGGTCGGCCAGCTCGCCGAGCAGCGGCACTTCGACGTGCTGCTGGTCCATCTCGATCCAACAACGCGCCTGCAGATCACCCGCAACGATCTCGCCGTCGGCGCGCATGTCCGGATCCTCGACACGCTGGACGAGGCTCTGCGCGCCGCCGAGTCGACGCTGCTGGCGGAAGCCGGGGGCGCCGGCCCGGGGGAGGTCGCCCTCTTCGCCCGGCACATGGCCGACCGGCTGGGCCGCACGGTCGGACCGGAGGACTTCGCCCCGTATCTCACGGTCCGCGCGCTGGCGGCGGGCGAGGCGCTGATGCGCCAGGGGGAGGCGGCCGATGCGCTCTACTTCCTGGAGCAGGGCTTGGTTTCCATCGAGATGGAGGTGGCCGGCCGCGGCAACCTGCGCCTGCGCACCACCACGGCGGGCACGGTCATCGGCGAGATCGCGCTGGTTCAGGGCGGACGGCGCACCGCCACCGCGATCGCCGAGAGCCCCTGCCGGGTGGTCGGCATCGACCGCGCCGCCCTCGCCCGGATGGAGCGGGAGCGCCCGGACCTCGCGCTCACCTTCCAGCGCTTCCTGATCCTGGAACTGGCCGGCAAGGTCTCCGACACGAACCGGCTGCTTGAGGCGGAGATGCAGTGACGCGCCTGGCGGCGCTCGCCGTCCCGATTGCGGGTCAGGCCGCCGCCAGCACCACGGCGAGCCCGAGATGGGTGACTTGGTGCAGGAACTGGTCGATGCCGATCAGCCACCAGAACCGGGCATCCGTGATCGGCAAGCGGGTCCGCTGACCGACCAGCACCTTGCCGCGGTCGACCCCCGTATGGATCGCGAAATCGACGAGCGCCAGCCACCACAGGGCCGGTTGCACCGTGAGCGCGATCATCAGCGTGCCGAGGCCGTGCAGGCCGGTATGGGCGCAGAGGGGGGCGAGCCAGACGGAAGGGTGCTGCTTTCCCTGCGCCATCCAGTTGGTCTGAAAGAAGAAATCCGCCACGAGGTGCTTCACGGCGAATGCGAGGACCAGCAGCGCGAAGGCACCAACCGGGACAAGCGTATCGACGGACGGCATCGCGGCTCAGGCTCTCCTGCCGCGATCCTGCGCGGAGGGGTTCGGATGCGCGCTCCGCGCCCCGAATCGAGGAAGCGCCAGCATACACGCGCCGACCGACCCTGGCGCGCGCCGAAATCCGGCCCGGTGGCCGAGCCTCCCCCCGGGAGCTCCGCCGCGAAATTCAGGATCCGGATCGGCTATTCGCCTTCCGGCGCACAGATATTCAGTCTATTTCCCCGAACAATGATTGCCCGAGCAAATTTTAATCATTCCAATCCACAAAGATAGACGTTGTTACACGATTCAACAGCATGATAGCTGTCCTGCCTGCATGAACCAAGAGGGTGGGATATCGTGAGCGGGACAGGGGCGGGCCGGACGAGCGACCTCGGCCTCTCCGGCCAGACGAGCGCCGCGGCCCCGGCGCGCGAGCCCGGCCGGCAGCCGCCGGGCGAATCTTGGAACCTCGCGGCGTTCGAGCGTCACCGCGCCGCCTACCTTGCGCATGCGCGCCGCATCCTCGGCTGCCCGGCGCAGGCGGAGGACGTGGTCCAGGACGTGGTGCTCCGGCTCATCGCTGATCCGCCCAGAGCCGAGACGGTCATCCAGGCCGCCTATGTCGGGCGGATGGTGCGCAATCTCGCCCTCGACCGGGCGCGGCGGCAGGGTTTCGAGCGGCGCCTGTTCACCGGCCTCGACGCCGCGCCGGACCCGTCCGATCCCGGCACGGGGACCCCCGAGGCGGCCGCGGCCTCGCGCGAATCCCTGCGGCAGGTGGAGGTCGCGGTCGCCGAGATGCCGGAGCCGGTGCGCACGGCCTTCCAGCTCCACCGGGTCGAGGGGGTTCCGCAGATCGAGATCGCGGCCCGGCTGGGGGTCTCACGCGCCCTGGTGTGCGGCCTCGTCCACCGGGGTCACCTGCACTGCCTCGCGGCCCTCGACCGGCGTTGCGGCGCCTGTCCGGCGCGCACCGACGCACCACGCGAGCTTCAGCGCCAGGCCGAGCCCATCGGCCGGAAACGCGGCCGGGAACGGGGCCGCGACCCGGTTGGCGAGCATCCCCATGCCTAGGCCGGTAGGGCGGGGGGTCGCGGCACGGCGTCGGCGGCTGCCGCCCCCGGCACCCACAGCCGGTCACGGACGAAGTGCTCGCGCGACAGGGCGACCAGGGCCGCGCGCTTGTGGGGGAAATCGATGGTGGCGACCGTCGCGAAGCCGGAGGCGTGGAGGTTCCGGATCTGCTGGGCGTGATCGGCCCGCGGCTCGCCGACAATGCGCTGCGTGCGCGGCTCGTCGAGGAACAGGTAGTGCATCAGCGACGGCAGCCAGGCCGAGAGATAGGGGCGCCCGCGCACGGCTTCGTCGCCGATCGCCACGTGCCAGCCGCGATCGTAGGGGCCGGACTCATAGAGCGGCCCGAGGCGGCTCTCCCGCGCCCAGTACAATTCGAAATAGCCGAACGGCTTCCCGTCGAGGCAGCCGAACAGCGGCAGGATCGCGGGGTCGGCCTGAAGCTTGGCGATGGCGGCGGCGTGCGTCGCGAGGGTGCCGGCCTCCTGCCAGATCGCGGCGACCCGGGGGTCGTTCATCCAGGCCGAGAACAGGGCGACGTCCCCGGGCTCCGTCATCGTGCGGAAGCTCAAGCATCGGCCGAGCCATGGGATCACCCGCGCGTAGACGGTGCCGGCAGGCGTCTCGGGCCGCAGCGGGTGGCGGCGGCCAGCCGTTGCGGTGAACAGCTCAGGGAAGGGCGGCCGAGCCGCCGGGAGCCAGCGGGCGGCGCATTGCCAGAGGAGCCCCGGCAGGATCTCGACGCCGTGGCCGACGCGCCGGGCCGCGCCGAGCTCGAGCAGGCGCCTGGACGTCGCAGAATCCGCCGCGACGGCGATGCGCAGAACGCGCACGTCCTGGGCGGTCAGCGCCTCGGCGCGCGCCAGGATCGCCTCCACGGCCGCCGCCGGCTCGACCGGTTCGGCGACGCGGATCACCGGGGCCTCCGGGGGGCCGTCCAGGGCGAGCGGCACCTGCGCGACCGCGTGCGCCCGTTCATCCTCGATCCATGCAGGATGCGCGCGCGCGTCCCGCATCGGGGCCCTCGAAGCGTCCGTCATCGGTCCTCCGCGTGTCGCCGGCACCTCCCTGACGGATGGGGCCGCCCGGCGTTCAGCGGTTTCGTGCGGTCGCTGCCCCGGCGATCCCGAGGGGCGCGGCCGTGAACGGCGCCCCGCCTCAACCGTCACTCCGCCGAAGCCTGAAACGGTGCAGGAGCGAGCGGATGGACAGGCCGGCCGGCCAGGGGGCGATACCGGGGGCGGACATGGCCGCAGACGCGACCGCGGACTGGATCCGACGGCCGGCGGTGGCCTTCGCCTGTGCGGCCGCCCGCGTCCGACGGATGGTCCGGGTTGCGGATCGGCACGTCTTCGAACAGGCCGCTCAAGCTGCCCCTCGGATCGCCGCCTGACCATGCGCGATCCCGAACCGACCTTCGAGACCCTGCGCGACGCCCACGTGGCGGCGCTCACCGGCTCCCTGATCGACGGCCTCGCGGACGGGCCCGGGGGCGCGGGCTACGTCTGGTCGCGGAGCATCCCGGACCCGACCCTGAACTTCGCCTTCGGGGTGCACGAGCCCGACCAGTTCGCCTGGGCGGGAGCGGCAGCCCTCGGGCGCGCCCGGGCACCCGCCTTCCTGGCCCGGGACGAGGCGGAGGTCGCGCTGCTGCGCGCCCTGTTCGAGCCCGCCATCCTCTACCGGGCGAGCTGGATGGTGGCCCGGGTGCTGCCGGCGCCATCCGCGTCCTGCCGCGCCGTCACCGTGCAGGCGACGCCCGCACCGGGGCCGGATTTCGAGCGGGTCTTCGCCCATCTGTCCGACGCGCCGGGCGTGCGGACGCATCTGCGCCGCTTCTACATCCCGGCGCTGCGCGCGGCCCGGGGCCGGCCCGGCCTCGCGGCGCTGCACCTCGTCCTGCGCGACGCCGCCGGTCCCGCGGCCTGCGCCAGCCTTTATCTGCGCGGCGACACGGCAGGGCTGTACAATGTCAGCACGCGGGCCGACCGGCAGCGCCGCGGCCTCGGCACCGCCGTGATCGTTGCGGCCCTCCGCGAGGCGCGGGCGCGCGGGGCCGCGCAGGTCTTCCTGCAATGCCCGGCCGGCGGCAGGATCGAGGCGCTCTACGCCCGGGCGGGGTTCCAGACGGTTTGCACGCCCACCCTGCTGTGCACGAGCCCGCCCTGATCGGGATCCGCTCAGAACGGCTGCGCACCATACCCGTAGGGTGTCAGACTGAGGACGAATCCGATCTCCGCCTCTGCGTCGCCGAGGACCAGCGCGCTGGCCGGCCCGACCACGATCTTGCCCCCGCCCTCCGACCGGGCCGCGTATCGACCGCGAGACCCGACCGTCGCCAATGCCGCGAGGGCGCGCCGCGCCGCCCGCGGGCGGCGAACGCCGTTCTCGTCGAGCCAGACCACCTCGTCGGCGGGCCAGACCCGCAGGGGCAGGGTGTCGCGGGTGCCGCGCGAAAGCCGCCGCACAGGAGCGGCCAGGAACGGCCGGATCCTCACGGCGGGGCGACCCGGGCCGCGCGCAGGACCCGGAGGGGCGCCGACGGAGAGGCCGTCCTGGCCGGCGCGCGACGGGGCGCGTTCGGGTGATGCGGCCGCCCCGTGGACGGGACCGCGTCGATTGCCACCGTGCGGGCGAGCGCCGCGGCCAGGGGAGCGTAATCGGCCAGATGCACGCCGTCCCGGTGGAGACCCGGGCCGGCGAGCCCTCCGGCGCCGGCGCGCCACGCCGCGAACGGGTCGAAATAGGTGTGGCCCCCGTCCGCGCACAGCGCCGCCAAGCGCTCGGAGAAAACCGCGACGGCCGCGGGATCCCGGCCGGTCGCCTCGATACCGATCGGCGGGACGGCGGCGACGAAGATCTGCGCCGACCACGCCTCCAGGCTGCGCAGGATGCGCCGGACATCCGCCTCGAACCGGTCGACGGCGCGGCCTCGCTCGGGATGCCGCCAGCGCTGGATGTCGTTGGTGCCGATGATCAGCACCGCCGCCGCGCAGCGGGCCGGAATGCGCAGCGCGCCGAGATGGCGGCCGCAATCGGCCGCAGTGCTGCCACCGACGGCGATGTTGATGCAGGGCCGGCCATCGAAATCCGGCGCTCCGACGAACTCGGCGTGGGAATTGCCGGCCAGCAGCACGCTGTCGGGCGCGGCCGCCCCGAGTGCCGCGTGGATGCCGGGACGCCGTTCCGCGAAGCGGCGCCCGACGATGCGCCCGTGTCGCCAGTGCCGGGCGGCGGTCTCGATCCAATGGGCGCCCATGGCTGTCCTGATCAGGCGTGGGGAATCGGCCGCTCCCGGACGGCCGGGACCGGAGGGCAATGGATGCGGGCAGGCCTATCGGCCGGATACAGACCGCAACACGCTGCGCGTGGCCGGACGACTTGCCGCCGCGCGATGAAGCACCGGGAACACTTGGAAAGACGATCCGAGACAGCGGATCACCGTTCCGGTATATATGTGGGAAAATTTCACACGTCAATCGGGAGGCGTGGTGCATCAGTTTCGGATCGGAACCGGCACGCCTTCCGGCCGTCGCGGCGCCGCGCTAGGTCGGTGGTTGCGGGGCGCCGTCGGCCGCCCGGAACCGTCGGGGAGCCAGGATGGTCAGCGCGATGATCAGGGATCGGGTCTTCATCGTCACGGGCGCGGGCTCGGGCCTGGGCGAGGCGACGGCGCGCGGCCTCGTGGCAGCGGGCGCCCGAGTGGTCGTCGCCGACATCGCCCGGGAGGCCGGTGCGCGCGTGGCGGCGGATCTCGGGGCGCAGGCCCGCTTCGCCGAGACCGACGTCACCCGCGAGGCGGATGGCGCGGCGGCAGTCCGGGCGGCGCTGGACGCGTTCGGGCACTTGCACGGGCTCGTGAACTGCGCCGGCATCGCCCCGGGCGAGAAGGTGGTGGGGCGCGACGGGCCGCATCGGCTCGAGACCTTCGCGCGGGCGGTCTCGATCAACCTCGTCGGCACCTTCAATATGATCCGGCTGGCGGCCGAGGCCATCGCCCGCGAGGTGCCGGACGCGGCCGGCGCCCGGGGCGTGATCGTCAACACCGCCTCGATCGCGGCCTTCGACGGCCAGATCGGGCAGGCCGCCTACGCGGCCTCGAAGGGCGGCATCGTCTCGATGACCCTGCCGATCGCCCGGGAACTCGCCCGCCACGGCATCCGGGTCGTCACCATCGCGCCGGGCATCTTCGAGACGCCCATGATGGCGGGGCTGCCCCAAGACGTGCAGGAGACGCTCGGCCGGAGCGTGCCGTTCCCGCCACGGCTCGGCCGCCCGTCGGAATACGCCGACCTCGTCCGCCACATCTGCGAGAATCCGATGCTCAACGGCGAGACGATCCGCCTCGACGGGGCGCTGCGGATGCCGCCCCGCTGAGCCGCGTCAGCCGATCGACATGCTGGTCAGGACCCCGGCGGCCCGGCGGACCTCATCGGCGATCATTTCCTCGCTCGGTCCGTCGATCGGCATGTCGGACAGGATCGCCGCCACGTCGCGCTTCACGTCCTCGCGGATCTCCGGGTTCTCCTCGGAAAGCCGCCCGATCAGGACCCCGAGCACGATCTCCAGCGCCGAGAGCTTGGCGTGCAGGCGCGTGAACTCGTCCAGCGGCTCGGGCTCGTTCGCGGTCATGACCTGCTCCATCGAAGGGAAATCCGCCGTCGCCCAGGGCACGCCGGATCGTCCGCGTGTCATATAGGCGCGCCGGCCGTCCGTCTCGCCGGGCGGTCGATCCCGCGCCTTCCGGCTTCTCCGCTCGGGACGGCAGCCGAATTTTTCCCGATTGCGGGCAACCGGTTTTCCGGACCCGACGTTTCACGCTCCCGTGAATGAACCCGCAAAGGGACAGCTCGCCATGATCACCCGCCTCACCGCCGCAGCCGGCCTGCTCGCACTCTCCGCCAGCCTCGCCGTGGCCCAGACCCCCACCGCGACACCTGCCGAGACCGCCACGAAGGCCGACAGCAATCTGAAGGAGTGGCAGGTCGCCAAGATCGCCAAGGTCGGCCTCGCCCAGGCGCTCACCACCGCCGAGGCGCAGGGCGAGGAGAAGGGCGGCCGCGCCATCGACGCCGACTTCGAGAAGGCCGACAGCAAGGATCCGGCCCATTACAGCGTCAAGGTCGTCTACCCGAGCGGCAAGCTGGTCGAGTACGGCATCAACGCCGATACCGGCGTCCTCTACAAGACCGAGAACCAGCCGTTCGAGCGCTACTTCACCCGGCTGAAGGCCTCCGACTTCCAGAACGCCAAGACCTCGCTGAAGGACGCGCTCGCCATCGCCGAGCAGAAGGCCGGCGGCGGCAAGGCCTACGAGGCCGAGGTCGAGAAGGACGGCGCCTCGGTCCAGTACGAGATCAAGGTGGCCGGCGCCGACAAGGAGCAGGAGGTCAAGGTCGGACCGGACGGCAAGGTCCAGAACTGAGGCCGAGGGCTGCGGCGGCGCAGGCCGCCGCAAGCCCCTCCGTCCCTGCGGGCGGAGCGCAGCGGTGACGGCCGGGTCGGACCGGCCGCTGCATCCTGTCACCCCACCACCCGCGGAGCCGAAGCGCCCCCACGGCACTTCCCATTTCGCGATGCGGCCCCGATGGCCGCGGACGGGGAGGGCGGCATGGACGCGGGTGCGCTGGAGATCGACGCCCATCTCGGACGGGCCCACACCCGGGTCGAGGGCCCCGACAAGGTCACCGGCCGGGCCCTCTACAGCTCCGACCTCACCGGGCCGGAGACCGGCACGGCCCACGCGGCCCTGGTGACCAGCACGGTCGCCCGGGGCCGCATCACCGGGTTCGACCTCGCGGCCGCCGAGCGGGTGCCGGGCCTTCTGGGGATCTTCACCCACCGGGACTTCGCGGGCGCGGTGGCGCCGGTGAAGCACCTGATGGCCGGCGGCTTCGCCAACAGCTCGCACCGGCCCCTCGATTCCGACGTCGTCGCCTATGCCGGCCAGATCGTGGCGCTGGTCGTCGCCGAGACCCTGGAGGCCGCTGCGGCGGCCGCCGGTGCGGTCAGGGTCTCCTACGCGGAGGAGCCCGCCGCCGGCGGATTCGACGCGCCCGGCGCCGAGACGCTGCGCCTCGCCGACCTGAAGCCCCACCACGCGGACATCGCCCGGGGCGACGCCGAGGCGGGCTTGGCGGACGCGGCCGTCCGCGTCGAGGCGCGCTACGCGACGCCGGTCCAGCACCACAACCCGATCGAGCTGTTCACCACCCGGGCCGCCTGGGACGGCGACCGGCTCACCGTGCACGAGCCGACCCGCTACGTCGGCGCCGTCCAGCACGGGCTCGCCGCGCAGCTCGGGCTGGATCCCGCGCAGGTGCGGGTGGTGGCCGGTCTGATCGGCGGCCATTTCGGCTCGAAATTCGCGCTGTCGCAGCACACGGCGCTGGTCGCCCTGGCGGCGCGGCGCCTCGGCCGACCGGTCTCCCTGGTGCCGAGCCGGCAGCATTGCTTCACCATCGCCAATTACCGGCCGGAATCGCGCCACCGCATCCGGCTCGGCGCCGACCGGACCGGCCGGTTCACCGCCCTGGTGCACGAGGCCGAGACCGTGACGTCGCGCTTCGATCCGTTCGTCATGGAGGGCGCTGAGGTGACCGCCAGCCTCTACGCCTGCCCGAACATCCGCACCGAGGAGCGGGCCGTGCGGGTCGACCGCAACACGCCGGGGCCAATGCGGGCGCCCCCGGAGGTGCCGTTCCTGTTCGCCCTGGAGAGCGCCGTCGACGAGATGGCGGCGGCGCTCAACATGGACCCGATCGCGTTGCGTCGGCTCAACGACACCGCGGTCGATCCGGTCACCGGAAAACCGTTCTCGACCCGGCCGCTGATGGCCTGCTTCGACGCCGGGGCGCGGGCCTTCAGCTGGTCGCGCCGGGCCCCGCGCCCGGGCACGATGCGCGACGGACCCTGGCGGGTGGGCCTCGGCTGCGCCGCCTCGATGCGACCCGTGAAGATCGCCGCCGCCACGATGCGGGTCCGGCTCGGCCCGGACGGCGCCGCCGAGGTGGCCTGCGCGCACCACGAGATCGGCAACGGCATCACCACGCTGCTCGCCCTGGGCGCGGCGGACGGGCTCGGCGTGGCGGTCGAGCGGGTCACGGTCCGGCTCGGCGACACGGACCTGCCGGCGGCGGGCATCTCCGGCGGCTCGAGCACGACGACCAGCCTGATGAACGCCCTGGCGCTGGGCTGCGGGCAGCTCCGCGCTGTGCTGGCGCAGGCCGCGACCGGGCAGGGCGGCCGCCTCGCCGGCCAGGATCCGGGTTCCCTGCGCCTCGCGGGCGGGCGGCTCGTCGCCCCGGACGGGACCGGGATCGCCCTCGCGGAAGCGGTCGGACCCGAGGGGGTCGCGACGGTCGCGGAGTTCGTGCCCGAGGGCAGCGACCGGGAGACGGCGCTCAGGGGCCTGCGCGGTGGCCATATCGGGCTGGCGCTCGGCGGCGCGGGGAAAGCGGTGTCCTGGGGCTTCGGGGCGCAGTTCGCGGAGGTCCACGTCCATGCCGAGACCGGGGAGATCCGGGTGGCGCGGCTCACCGGCGCCTTCGCGGCGGGGCGGATCCTCAACCCGCTGACCGCGAAGAGCCAGCTCATGGGCGGGATGATCTGGGGCCTCGGCTCGGCGCTCCTGGAGGAGACGGTGCTCGACGGCGCCACCTACCGCAACCCGGACCTCGCCGAGTACCTCGTGCCGACGGCGGCCGACGCGCCCGAGGTGGAGGCGCTGCTGGTGCCCGACCCCGACGATCAGGTCGACGCCCTGGGCCTGAAGGGGCTGGGGGAGCTCGGCATCATCGGGATGAACGCGGCCATCGCCAACGCCGTCCACCACGCCACCGGCCGCCGCATCCGGAGCCTGCCGATCCGGCTGGAGGACATGGCCTGAGGGGGCCGCCGTCTCCCGCCCCGCAGAGGGGGAGGGCGCGGGTGCGCCCTACTCCATCGTCGGCGCCAGCTTCTTCACGCCCTGCACGTCCTCGCCGAGCCACGCCGCGTTCTTGGCGGTGCCGTCGAAGGTCGCGCTCGTCTTGAACAGCTCGTACTTGCCCTCCAGCGCGTAGGGCTTCGAGCGCGACAGCAGCTCGGCCACCGCCGCCTTGTCCATCGGCTTGAAGGTCTTCACCGCCTCGAAGGCCTGGTCGAGGTCGCGCTGGTTCTGGATGCCGGTGATCACCACCGAGACCGGCAGGTTCAGCGAGAAGTGCAGGTACTCAAGCGGCTTGATCGGCGCGTCCGCCTTCAGGATCACCCCGTCGCCGAAGGTCTTCATGGCGAGCGGCGCGATGCCGTTCTGCACGAGGTACGGCAGGACGAGGTGGCTGAACGAGCGGAAATGCGCGTCCATCACGTTGACGGGCATCTGCACGGAATCGAAGTGGAAGCCGCGCTCGGCGGCGACCTCCAGCATCTGCAGGTGGATGCGCGGGTCCTTGTGGCCGGTGAAGCCGATGTAGCGCAGCTTGCCCTGCTTCCTGGCCTCCAGAAAGCCTTCCATCGCCCCGCCCTCGGCGAAGACCCGGTCGGGGTCGTCGTAGCGCAGGATCTCGTGGTGCTGGACGAGGTCGATCCGGTCCGTGCGCAGGCGCAGGAGCGACTGGTCGATCTGCTTGAGCGCCTCCTCCTTGGTCCGCCCGTCCATCTTGGACATCAGGAAGACCTTGTCGCGGTAGCCGCCCTGGGCGAGGGCGGCACCCATGCGCAGCTCGGAGCGGCCCTCGTTGTAGTCCCAGCAATTGTCCATGAAGGTGATGCCGCGGTCGATCCCGGCATGGATCAGCCGCGTCGCCTCGTCGTCGGTCACGGCGCTCTTGCCGAGATGGAACCCGCCCATGCCGATCGCCGAGATCATCTCCGACGTCCGGCCGAAGGGCCGGTAGAGCATCTCGCCCCGCAATTCGCCGGGCTCGGTGACGAAGGGCAGGTCCGCCGGGTCCTGCGGCCGGTTGCCGGGGAGCGCGGGGGCGTTCACGGCCGCACCCGCGCTGCCGGCGCCCGCGAGGCCGGCGCCTGAAAGCCCTGCGCCGAGCACGGCGCCCTGAAGGAAGCTGCGGCGTTCCATCGGCTGTCTCCGTTCGAGGATGTCTGGGTGAGGGCAGGTAACGGTTCGCACCGGGTCATCGTTCGATCTCCTCGGCGAGGCGCCCTGCCGCGTGGAGCAGGCGCAGGGCCGCGCAGGCGGCGCCGTAGCCGTTGTCGATGTTGACCACCGTGATGCCGGGCGCGCAGCTCGCCAGCACGGCGTCGAGGGCGGCGCGCCCGCCCGCGGCGACGCCGTAGCCCACGGAGGTCGGGACCGCGATCACCGCCCCGGCCACGAGGCCGCCGACGACGCTGGGTAGCGCCGCGTCCATGCCGGCGGCGACGATCACCACCGGATGCGCCCGGATCTCCTCGATCCGCGTGGTCAGCCGCCACAGACCGGCGACGCCGACATCGGCGAAGAGCGTCGCGGCCCGGCCGGCATAGCCCAGCACCCGCAGGGCCTCGCGGGCGACCGGCACGTCCGAGGTGCCGGCCGCCACCACGGCGACCCGGGCCGGGCCGGCGATCCGCGGCGCCGCGCCGAACACCGCCGTGCGCGAGACCGCGCAATAGTCGAGCCGCGCCGCTGCGCTGAGCCGGTCGCGCTTCTCCGGGTCGAGGCGGGTGAGGAGGAGCGAGGCGCCGCGCGCCCGGGCGGCCTCCAGGATCGCGTCGATCTGCTCGGGGCTCTTGCCGGCGCAGAAGATCGCCTCCTCTAGGCCGATCCGCTCGGACCGGGCGAAGTCGAGGGTGAATTCCTCCGCCACGCTCACGGCCGGGCCTCCCGCTGTCCGACCAGGAAGGCGCTGCCGACCCGGTAGGGGGCGAACCGGACCGGGCCGTCGAGGCGCGCCGGCGCGAGGGTGCGGATGCCGGCCCCGAGGGCGGCGCGGCGCTCCGCGTCGAGGGCGGCGAGGCTCCCGGGATCGAGTTCCACCACCACGCCCTCGGCGCGCACCCGGCAGCGGACCGCGCGCCCGACGCCGCCCCCGGCCAGCGCCCCGCCCACCAGCCGCTCGACGGCGTGGATGAAGCCCAGGGTCTCGGGCTCGATCGGGATGCCGGTCTCGACCCGGCTCGACAGGCAGGGCGCCGCCGGCAATTCGGCCACGGTCCCGAGGCCGAGGTCGCGGGCGAGCGCACGGACCGCCGCCTTGTCGAAGCCCGCCTCCACGTAGGGGTGGCGCACGCCGTGCTCCTGGGCGGCGTCGAGGCCGGGGCGGTACTCGCCGAGGTCGTCGCGGTTGGCGCCCGACAGGATCTGCCGGTCGGTGACGCGCCGGACTGCCCCGTACAGGTTGGTCTTGCAGAAGAAGCAGCGGTTGACCGGGTTCGCCCGGTAGGCCGGGTCGGCGAACTCGCCGGCCTCGATCACCCGCAGGTCCCAGCCCTCGCGGACGCCCTCGGCCCGGACCCGCGCGGTCGCCTCGTCGGGCACGGCCGGCGAGACCGCGTGGACCATCAGGGCCGTCCCCGGCGCCCGCCGGTGGGCGAGGGTGGCGAGCGTCAGGCTGTCGACCCCGCCGCTCACCGCCACTGCGACGGGCCCGAGCCCCGCCAGGACGGATTCGAGATGCTGGCGCGTCATCGCTTCTCCTCCTCCGGCGTCCCCGCCGGCTGCGGTTCCAGGGCGAGGCGCTCGGCCTCCCGGCGCAGGGCCGCCCGCGCGGCGTGGCCCGCCGCGTCGCGCGCGTCGTCGGCCTCGGCCTTGGCGGTGCGCCCGCCCGGCCGGTCGACCACCTTCACGCGCACCGACCGGCCGTCCTGCGCCACCGTGCGGGCCGCGCGCTCGAGCACCGCGCCCTCCACCGGGTGATACCGCAGGCCGATCGTGGTGGTCTCCCGGAAGCAGGCCGCGATCACCGCCTCCAGGCTCTCCGGGCGCGCCAGGATCTGGATATGGGCCATCATCCGGCCCTTCTTGCCGAGGACCGGCGCCTGCACGACGTCGAGCACGCCGGGGTCCGCGCGCAGCCGGTCGAGGCCCATGGCGAGGTCCTCGCCGGACTGGTCGTCGACCTCGAAGGCGATCACCGCGAGGTCCCGCCGGCCCGGCCCGGATGCGGCTGCATCCTCCAGCACGAGGGCGCGCAAGCAGTTGCTCAGGCCCGGCAGCACCTTCGTGCCGAAGCCGATGCCGGTGCGTCCTAGGATCCCCCGGGGGCGGCCCCGCCCAGGATCGTCACCGCAGAGATGGCGCAGGATCGCCGCGCCGGTGGGGGTGACGCGCTCGCCGGCTACGCCGTCATCGAGGGTAGAGAAGCCTTCGAGCAGCAGTGTCGTGGCGGGGGCCGGGACGGGAAGGGGGCCATGCTGGGTCCGCACCCGGCCGGAACCCACCGGCAGGGCCGAGACGCTCCAGCTCCGCACCTCCAGCGCGGCGATCAGATGAGCGGCGGCCACGACGTCGGCGATCGAGTCGAAGGCCCCGACCTCGTGGAACGCCACCGCCTCGACCGCGATGCCGTGGACTCGCGCCTCGGCGTCGGCGAGATGGCCGAAGATGCCCAGCGCGTGCGCCCGCACCGGCGGCGCGAGATCCGCCTCCTCCAGCGCGGTGCGGATCTCAGACCAGGGTCGGTGGCCGTGGTCGGCGCCGTGCGTAGGGCCATGCCGATGGCCGGGATCATGGCCGGGATCATGGGGATGCAGATGGTCGTGGTGCGCGCGGTGATCGTGTTCGTGCCGGTGCGGCGCAGGCCGGGGCTCCGTCCCGGGGGCCCACACGGAGAAGCGGGCGCCGCGGAGAATCCCGTCATTATGCGCCCGGACCGCGCAGGCGATGCGCCCATCGACCGCCCGGATGCTGGCGGAGACGCCGGCCTGATGCTCGGGAAAGGCGTCCAGCAGAGCGGCGGCGAACATGTCGCCAGCCACGCCACCGAGCGCGTCGAGGTGGATGTGCATCGTGTCTCGCGGGGCCCGCGCCGGAAGGGAGGTTCGCCTCAGATCGGCCGCGGCCGCCCCGGGGCAAGGCATGATCGGCCTCCGGTGCCGCGGCGTATCGCCCGCGCCGTTCAGGAGAGCTGCAAGTAGGCCGGATCGAACAGGCCCCGCTCCATCAACCCGCTGAGGTCGCGGATCGTCAGGCGCCGGCTGCGCAGGGCGACGAGGCCGCTGGTCCGCAGCTCCTTCAGGGTGCGGTTGATATGCACGCTCGTCTGACCGAGGGCATCGGCGAGGTCGGGCTGGGTCACAGGCATCGGCAGCGTCATCCCGTCAGCGAGGCCGACGCGCGTCAGCCGCAGGTGCAGCTCGCAGAACAGGTGCGCCAGCCGTTCGATCGCCGAGCGCCGGCCGACGCTGGCGATCCACTCGCGGTGGATGGCCGTGGTGGCGAGCATTTCCCGCCACAGACATTCCTCGACGGCCGGTCGCTCGCGGATCGCGTCGCCGATCTGCTCCGGCGCGATCCGGGCGACGGTGACCGGCGTCAGCGCACCGATGGCGTGGTCCATGCGTGCCCGGCGGAAGGCGAACGGATCACACAGATCGCCCGGCAGGAGCAGCGCGACGATCGCCCGCCGCCCGTCCGGGAACTGCTTGTACCGGCAGGCCCAGCCGTCGAGGATGAGGTGCGTATGGTATGGATCGCTCTGCTGCCCTTCGATGTCCTGGCGGGCCGCGATATGGCGGACATGCAGGCGCCCCAGCCCGTCGAGGACTGCGCGGTCCTCGGGCGCGAGCCGGACATGCCGCTCCATCTTCCGTACGAACGGGTTCTCCACGGCCCCCTCCGGTCGGATCACCGCGACGCTGGGATGCCGGCGGGCGGGCTCATGACGCCGGCCCGCCGGCCGTCAGACGAGGCGCCACCGGGATGGACGGCCCTGAGACGCCGCGATCGGTGGCACAGGATCGGGGAAAGGCGCGGCCGTCCGAAGCGTCCCGCATGGCAGCCCGAAGCGTCCCGTACGACAGCGCCGCCGAGGGTATCGGTGAAAGAATTAGGCACGGATATTTCAATCGGCAGAGGGCAAACCATAATCCGGACTTCGAAGTCCGGATCTTCTTGATCGGCTTGTGCCTGCAGCAGAAAAACGCGCGCCAACCTGTGTTAAGGCGTCGTTCCCCGGTGTGCGGATGACGAGACGCGCCGATCCGGCGGCCCGAGGGCGGGTCCGCGCCGGCCTCTCGCTCGGCGCGTCCCGGGCCGGCAGCGGCGCTACTCCCCGGCAGCGGCGCTACTCCGCGGCAGCGCCCACCGTATCGGCCATACGTGCCCGGCGCGTGCCCAGCGGCTGCGGCTTGCCGACCGTCGTGTCCTCGGCGGTCTGATGCTCCATCTCGGCATTCACCTGGGCCCCGGCCAGCACGATCATGGTCGAGAGCCAGATCCAGGTCATGAAGCCGATCGCGGCGCCGAGCGAGCCATAGGTCTTGTTGTAGCTGCCGAAATGGGCGACGTACCAGGAGAACAGCAGCGACGCGGCGATCCACAGCACGGCTGCCAGGGCGCCTCCGGGTGTGACCCAGCGCCAGCGCGGCGCGTCCCGGCTCGGCCCGTAGCGATAGAGCATGGCGAGCCCGAGCAGGACCGCCAGGAGCAGGACCGGCCACCGCAGCAGCGACAGCCACCATGCATCCGCGCCGAGCCCGACAAACTCGAGAACCACTGGCACCACCACAACTGCGGTCAGCGCCAGGATGAGGAACAGCAGCGCGCCCGCCGTGAAGGCGAGGGAGACCAGATTGAGCACGAAGAAGTTGCGCTTCTCGCGCTCATTGTAAACGAGGTTGAGGGCATCGAAGACGTGCTTCATGCCGCCATTGGCGCTCCACACCGACAGGGCGATGCTGATGAGCAGGCTGAGCCCGAGGGTGGTGTTACCCTGCTCGTTCAGCCGCTTCACCTGGTCGCCGACGATCTCCAGAGCGCCCTGGGGCAGGATGCCCTGGAGGCTGGCGAGCTGGTCGTTGATGGTCGAGGCATCGGCCACGAGGCCGTAGCAGGAGACCAGCGCCGCCACCGCCGGGAAGATCGCCAGGAGCGTGAAGAAGGTGACGCCGGCCGCGATCAGCGACAGGCGGTTCTCGCCGATGTCGTGATAGGCGCGCAGCGCGATGTCCTTCCAGCCCTTGGCGGGAATCTCGGTCGGCGTCGAGGCCCTCCGGCCGCGATCGGCCTCGGTCTGGGCAACGGCCTGCGCCTCTCCGCCCGCATGCGAGGGCGACGGCCGGCGTGCCCCGTCCCGGTCGGCGGATCGGCCGGCGGAACGATCGGCCGAGCTTCGAGTCCGACGGCGCGGGAGGGCGACGAGGCCGATCAGTGCAGTCGCGAGGGCGAGCGTCCAGACTGTCGAGGCGCCCCCCTCCGGAGCGGCGGCCTCGACGGGGGCTGGATCGGGGGCTGACATCGGCGACCTCGGCAGGGTTCAGGCAGACACGTCGGCGCAAGCCCTCAGAGCCGCGCGCGACGGCGCGTCCGAATGGCCGCAGCTGCGATGGGGAACGCCGCGGCACGCGCAACGGTTCGCCGTATAGTTGCAGCCTCGTGGAGAACCGGCATGGCGCGCCTGAACGGCAGCACGGTGGTCATCACCGGGGCCTCGAGCGGCATCGGCCGGGCCGCGGCCGAGGCTTTCGCGGCGCGGGGGGCCCGCGTGGTCCTGGCGGCGCGGCGGGCGGCCATCCTCGACGGGCTCGTTCGCGAGATGCGCGCGGCGGGGGCGGAGGCCGTCGCGGTGCCCACCGATGTCACCGACCCGAATGCCGTGGAGGTCCTGGCCGGGGCCGCGCTCCAAGCCTTCGGCGGCATCGATGTCTGGATCAACAATGCGGGGGTCGGCGTATTCGGCCCCTTGCTGGACGCCCCCCTGGACCTGCACCGGCAGACGATCGCGGTGAACCTGCTGGGGGCCGTGCACGGGGCCTACGCGGTGCTGCCGCACTTCCTCGACCGCGGCCGGGGGACCCTGATCAACACGGTCTCCATGGGCGGTTGGGCGCCGACGCCCTTCGCCGCCGCCTACACGGCGAGCAAGTTCGGCCTACGCGGCTTCTCGGCGAGCCTGCGCCAGGAACTCGCCCGGCATCGGCACATCCACGTCTGCGGCGTATTCCCCGCCATCGTCGACACGCCGGGCTTGGAGCATGGGGCCAATGTGAGCGGCCGACGGCTCAATCCCGGGCACCTGTATTACGCGCCCGAGGCCGTGGCCGAGACCTATATCCGCCTCGTGCGCCACCCGCGCGACGAGGTCGCGGTCGGCTGGCCGGCCCGCCTCGCGCAGGTCGGCTACGCGCTGGCCCCATACCCGACCGAGCATCTGATGGGCGCAGGCTTCCGGTGGGCCCTCGACCGGGCCGAGCCGGGGCCGCGCACGCACGGGGCCCTGCTTGCACCGACGCAGCACGGAAGGCGGGCCGACGGCGGCTGGCGCGCCCGCAAGAATGTCCCCGATGCCGGGACGCTGAGCACGGCGCTCGCCGCGGCGGGGGCCTGCGCGGCCGTCTTCGCAGGCCTTGCCGTGGCGCGCCGTTTCGGCCCCCGCGGCTGAGCCCCGTTCGGGAAAACCGCTAACCCATGTTGCGGCATGGGCGCCTCGAGCACGCCACAACCGACCTTCTGGGCTCAACCGGCCCACTCGCCGACGACCGGACCGTATGCCCGACACCGAAGGCTCATCGCTCCTCGATCCCATGGCGGATCTCGCCGAGGAGGCCGGGGAGGAGACCCGTCACGGCCTGCCGGAGGCCGTGCGGGCCCATCTCGGCACCCTGCTCGGCCGCACCTACGACCGGATCGGCCTGGAAGCGGGCGCCATCACGGACCCCTTCGCCGACCTGCTGGCGCGACTGGAATCCGCCCTCGCGCAGGCCGAGGGCGAACGGGACAGGACCTTCCGCGCCGGCCTCCTGGACGTGGTGCCGGCGCTGCACCGCTTCGCGGTCTCGCTGACGCGCGATCCGGCTGCGGCGGACGACCTCGTGCAGGACACGCTGCTGCGCGGCTGGCGCGGTCGCGGCGGCTTCACCCCCGGCACCAACCTGGAGGCGTGGCTGTTCACGATCCTCCGCAACGTCTTCTACAGCCAGCACCGCAAGCAGGGTCGCGAGGTCGCCGATACCGACGGCAACTACGCCGAGCGGCTGACCAGCATCCCCGAGCAGGGGGGCCATCTCGACCTGCAGGACGTGCGCGCGGCCCTCGACCGCCTTGCGCCGGTGATGCGGGAGGCGCTGGTCCTCGTGGCGATCGAGAACTTGAGCTACGAGGAAGCCGCCGTCGTGATGAACTGCCGGATCGGCACCGTGAAGAGCCGGGTCTGGCGCGCCCGCGAGCAGCTCGCGCGGATGCTCGGCTACAATGGGGCCGAGATCGGCAGCGACGGGGTCATGCTGTCGGTAACCGGCACCTCAGCCTGAACGTGTCGATTTTACAGGTCGACTACGCCAATTCGACACTTCAACGGCTCTATTCGGCGGCGAATTTGACTTAGGTAAAAGCGCCCGAGCCGGCGCCTGGGCGATATGGAGCGGGTTGGGTCGATCCGTCGACTCGGCTCAGCTCCCATCGGTGTGACATCCCCCCGATCCACCGATGGGAGCCCCCTTTCCGGAAGCCGCACCGGATTGTGAGGGCCGGCCGCGCCCGCTTCGGACCTCACTTCGGATCTGCAGTCGAATCGCCGCCCCGATCCGCGTCGAGCTGCTGGAGCAGCTCCGCCAGTCGGGGATCCAGCGCCTCATCGATCACCGGATCGTACATCGCTCGCATCTGATGGCCGAGCCGTGTGCGCGTCTGCGCGTCGAGAACCGGGCCGCCCACGATGGGAACCACCCGCAGGGCGGACGGTGCCGCGCCAGGGGCATAGCGTTCGGTCGGTCTCAGGGCGGCGCGCCGGTGTTCGGGGCGTTGTTCGGGATGAGGCATGCCTTCTACATCGGCCCGCCCCCCCGTGACGGCAACCACCCGCTTGCGCGAAGTCTCATCCTGGGCACCCGTCTCAGGCATCGTCCTCGGGCGCGAACACCTCGCCCTTCTCGGCCAGCACGGTGTTCGCCGTATCGCGAGCCAGCTCGTCCGGGACGGCCACCGGGTCGAGGCGGCCAAGGGCGCGCGCTAGGGCGCCGTCCCAGCCGGGCGCAAGTGCGTGGCCTTGCCCGCCGAGGATCTCGCCGGCCCGGCGGCAGAGCCGCGCCCAGTCCGGCGCGTCGAGCGCGGACCAATCGGTCTCGAGGCCGAGATCGGCCGCGGCCTCCTTTGCTGCCTCGGTCCAGCCCGGTGGCGGGGAGGGGATGTCGGTCATGGCGATGCGGCCTCCTGCCGGGATCTCGATGAGCCCGCAGACGATATAGCGCGCCGGCGGACCGCCATCAGCGCAGGCCGTGGGCTGCGAGTTCCTCCGGCACGCCGTCGGCCGCGTCCTGGCGGAGGAGGATCGCGTCGAGGGTGACCGGGCGGTCGCTCCAGGAATCCACACCGACATCGCAGGAGCGCGTGGTGTCGGCGAGCCAGCCGTGGCTGTGCCCGTAGAGGTGGCGCGTCTCCCGCCACAAGCCCGGCCAGGCCCGATGCGCGTAATGCGACAGGAACAGGCGGTGCGGTCGCCCTTGCGCATCCGCGACAGAGAGGCGGGCGCTTTCCACCGGCGGCTCGGCCCAGGGCAGATCCAGGACGCGATTCGAATCGTGATTGCCCCGGACCAGCCGCTTGGTGCCGTTCAGGCGCGCGAAGATCGCCGCGCAATGCGTTCGGCTGGCATGGGCGGCGAAGTCGCCGAGGTGCCAGACGGCATCCTCCGGGTCGACCACCGCGTTCCAGCCCGCGACCAGCGCCTCGTCGTGGGCCTCGATGCTGCCGAACCGCACCCCGCGATGGCAGAGGATGTGCGGGTCGCCGAAATGCGTATCTGCGGTGAAGAGGATCGCCATGCCGTCGAGACCTGGGCCGCCATCGCATTCCGTCCAGACCGGCCGAGAGCATCCGGACCCGGCGGGGCTGCGCGGCATCCTGTCTCCCGGACCGGAGCCTGAGCGGTGGTTAGGATGCGGACGCCGCGCGCGGTCGCGGCTCCGACGGGCGGAGCGCCGCGCGGGCCGGATGGGCTAGCCGATGCTCGATCCCGATATCTACGCTCACCTTCTGGACGCGGCGCGCGCGCATCCACCGCTGCGGGCCGCCCTCGTGCAGGCCGGTCCGATCCGGATCGAGCCGCCAGCGCATCCGCGCGTCGCCGACCGCCTGTTCGTCGAGGTGGTCAACCAGCAGCTCTCGACCCGGGCGGCGGCCGCGATCTGGGCCCGGATCGAGGCCGCCGCCGCGGCGGCGGCTTCCAGCCCCCGAGCCCTGTTCGAGGCCGGGGACGCGGCAATGCTGCGGGCCTGCGGCATCTCGGGCAACAAGGTGCGCGCCCTCCAGGCGATCGTGACGGCCGAGACGGCGGGCCTCCTCGGGCCCGGCCTTGCCGGCCTGCCGCATGCCGAGCGGGCAGCGATCCTGTGCAGCATCCGCGGCGTCGGGCCCTGGACGGCCGACATGGTCGGCATCTTCCATTTCCACGATCCCGACATCTGGCCCGCAGGCGACGTGGCGGCGGTGGGCTGCCTGCACCGCCTCACCGGACGGGACGATACCGGCGCGGTGGCGGCCGCCTTCGCGCCGTACCGCTCGATCCTGGCCCGCTACCTGTGGCGCATCAAGGACACGGCGCCCGTGCCGGTGGACGCAAAGGCCGAACAGGATCCGCCCCGACAGGATCTGCCCTCCCGGACCCGGCACCCCCGCGGCGCGGCGAAATCCGGATGACGGGCGGCCGGGGATCAGCTATCCGTCGGCGGCTCCCGGGCCCGTAGCTCAATGGTTAGAGCCGGCCGCTCATAACGGTCTGGTTGCAGGTTCAAGTCCTGCCGGGCCCACCAGCATCCCGGGCGGTCGCAGAACCGCTGACGATGGCGCGGCTGATCCGCCTGCTGTGGCAGCGCGGCGACACCGGCTGACGACATCCTGTGGACGGCGCGAATCGTTCCTCATTGGTCAAGGTTGAGCGGCCAGTCTGCAGCGCGCCGATCCAGCGCCGTCTTCGTCGTGTTCGTTCGCCCTACGATCTTCGTCCCGGGCCATCGCGTACGTCCCGCCGTGCCCGCCGCCACGCTCTCCTGCGCCGACTGTCCATGCTTCCACAGTACCGATGGCTCTGGGCCCTGGCCCTCCTTCTCGCCTCCGGCGCGGCGGGCCTCCTCTACAACCTGCTCTTCGTCGGCGGGGCCTCGATGCTCGCCGGGCTCGTCTACGCCCTGGCGGTGGGCGGGACGGTGCTGGCCTTCGTGCCCGGCCTGAGCCTGTCGGGTCTCCAGACGCGGCTGCGCCGCCTGCCGGCACTGGTCTACATGCTGGCGGCCGAGCTGCTCTACGTGGTGCTGATCACGCTCGGCTGCGCCCTCGGCGGGCTGGTCGTCTGGGCGTTCGGCCTCACCGGCGACAGCCTGTCCACGGCGGTGCGGATCACGCCGCGGTTCCTCGCCTACTCGCTGGCCGTTTCGGCCCTGCTGGTCTTCGTCATGCGCATGCGCGACCTGATCGGCGGCGAGGTGTTCGTGAACTTCATGATCGGGCGCTACCACAGGCCGGTGCAGGAGGAGCGGATCTTCCTGTTCCTCGACGTCGTCGGCTCCACCGCCTTCGCGGAGACCCACGGCGACCTGCGCGCGCAGGACTATCTCAGCGCCGTCTTCGCGACTCTGGCCGAACCGGTGCGGCGCAATGCCGGCTCCACGGACGACTTCATCGGCGACCTCGCGATGATCACGTGGCCGATGAAGCGCGGCCTGAAGGATGCGCGCTGCGTGACCTGCGTGTTCGAGGTGCTCGACCGGATCGACGCGCACGCCGCGGCCTGGACCGCGCGGTTCGGGACGGTGCCGCGGCTGCGGGCGGCGCTGCACGGCGGCCCGGTGGTCACGGCCGAAGTCGGGGTCGACCGCCACAAGATCGCGTATTTCGGCGACGCCGTGAACGTCACCGCGCGGATCGAGGCCCTGTGCCGCCCCCTCGGCGTCGACATCCTGATCTCACAGGATCTTCTCGACCGGCTGGACCGACTGCCCGACGGCGTCCGCGCGCGCTCGCTGGGGACACACGCCCTGCGCGGCCGGGGCGCCCCCCTGGCGGTCGCCACCCTCGAGCGCGGCTCGGTGGTCCCGGACCGGCTGATCCCGGAGCGGAGGTCGGCGCCGCTGGCGCTGGAGCGCGCGGAGGTCGTCGCGGAAACGCGTTAGGCTCCCGCGTCTCGGACGCAGCGGCGCCAGAGGCGCCGGCACCACGCGATCGGCGCGCGCGGCGGGGCCGCGGTCGGGCTGGACCAGTCGGAGGCCGCCCCGAGCGCCGCCGGCAGGGTGTCGATGAGCGCCGTCGGCCCCTCGATGTCCCAGCCGATCACGCAGCAGCCGCATCCGGTGCTACGCACGCAGGTCAGTTGGCCGGCATGGGCCAGCATCCAGCGCTCCGCGGCGGCGACGTCGTCCGCGTCGCCCACGTCCACGCAGAGGCAGGCGCGCCGGAGGCCCGGGGCCGGGGGACCGTCCGGCCGCGGATCGAACCGCCCGTAGAGGGCCCGCAGGGCGTCGGCATCCGGCCCGGAATCGCCGGAACTCACGGCGCGTTGCCGTCCCTGCCCGACGGCGCGTCCATCTCGGCCAGCTGCCGCTTGGCGAAGGCGCAGGCCGCGAAGTCCGGGTTGATCGCGCAGGCCATCTCGAACGCCGCCCGGGCGCGGGACGCCTCGGCGGCGACGCCCTCGCCGAGGCGATGGGCCTGGCCGAGCATGGCGCAGCCCCAGGCGCCGCGGCGGTCGCAATCGAGGCGGAAGCTCCGGGCCAGGCAGGCGTCCGTGTCGGCGCGCGGCGCCGCGCGGAAGGGATCCCCCGCGTAGTCGCCGTTGCGGATCCCGGCCGCCCGGTTGGTGCAGCCCGCCGGAAACCCGCCCGCGCAGGCGAGGGCGTAGAGGCGCTCCTTGTCGAGGATGTCGGCGACGTCGAGGGCGTGGTGCTCGAGGGCGAGGGCGAGGTCGAAGCAGGCCGGCGCGTTCGACCACCGGGTGCAGAGCGCGAAGCAGGCCGCGGGCTCGCGCGCGCAGCGGCGCTCGGTGGGTCGCCGGGGCGCGAACGCCCACCGCCAGAACGGGCGCTCCCGCGCGAAGGTATCGGCCGGGCAGGTCCCAAAGCTGCGCAGCAGCGCTAGGTCCTGCCGCAGCGGCCCGGCGAACGCGGCCGCCTCGGCGGCGTTGAACGGGGCGGCGGCAGGCGCCTCGTCGGCCCGGGGCGCTGCCGGTCCGGGCAGCAGCGCGAAGGCCGCGGCGCCGCAGGACAGGAGGCACCCGGCGAGGCGCCGGGCCGGGATCATCGGCGGCGGCGCCAGCGGCGCAGCAGGCGGCGGAGGCCGAGCAGCAGGGCGACCGCGAGGACGAGCAGCCCGAGCGCCGGGTGCAACAGGGCGGCCGCCTGGAACAGGACGAAGATCCCCAGGACGACCTTCCAGGGCTTCATCGGCGCGTCGTCGGACGCGGCGCCCGGGTCCGGCACGGCCTCCGCGCAGGCAGCCGTTTCGGCGCCGAGACGCGGGCGGCCGGAGACCGGCACGCCGCTGCGGCCCGGCACGGGCGCGGCCGCGCGGGCCGCAGCCTTGGCCGCGGCCGCCTCCGCCTCCCGCGCGGCGGCCGCCTCGGCCTCGGCCAGGATCGGGTCCGGCGCGGGCGCGGGGCGGGAGGCCGGCGCCCACCAGCGGGCGAGCGGCACCTCGCCCCGAGCGGACCGGGCGCGGAAATCCGGCAGCGGCCGGGCCTCAGGACGGGCCGAGCGGGAATCCGCGTGGCGTTCCGCGAGGGCGCGGGCCTGCGCGAGCAGCGGCGCGCCGGTCTCCGGCGTGACCATCCGGACGAACTGCGCGAAGCCGATCGCGGCGCGGAGCACGCCCGCCTCGCCGGCTGCGCCCCAGCGGCGCCCGGCCGGCCCGTGCCGCTCGAGCCCGTGCAGGAGGGCGCGGAAGCGGCGCAGGGTCTCGCGGGGGACGCCGACCCGCTCGTTGACGGTCAGCCCGGTCACCTCCTGGTGCCGGCCGCGGCGCATCACCCGGGTCTTATCCGGATGGACGGTGAAGCCCTCCCCGGCGACGATGGCGTGGACGTACTTGAGCAGCGCGCCGACCTTCCCGGCGGCCTCGCCGGAGGCCGAAAAGGTCAGGTCGTCGGCGTAGCGCGTGTAGGTGAAGCCGAGGCTGCTGGCGAGGCCGGAGAGCCGGGCGTCGAGCCGGGTGCAGACGAGGTTGGTAAGCGCGGGGCTCGTCGGCGCGCCCTGCGGCAGCCGGCGGGGGCCCCGGGCGGCGTAGAGGCAAGCGCCGTCGATCTCGACCGCGTCCACGTCCGGCTCGGTGCAGAGCAGCGCCAGCACGGTCGCCACCGGCTCGGCGTAGCCCAGGCCGCGGAACTTCCCCTTGATCCGCCGGTAGTCGAGGCTCGGGAAGAAGTCCTTGAGGTCGAGATTGACCACGACCTCCTGCCCGACATGGGCGGCGGCGTTGGTGACGATCGAGCGGCCGGGCACGAAGCCGTGAGCCGCCGCGTGCACGGGGGCGTGGGCGAGGAGCGCGTCGAGGATCCAGTACTGCGCCCGCTTTAGGCGCGGCATCGGCGCCGAGATGCTGCGCAGCCCGCCCGCCTTCTTGGGGATGGTGAAGCGCCGGTAATGACTCACCGTACTGAGCGCCCGGTCGTAGGCGAGGAAGCGCAGCTCGCCGAGGCCGATCCCCATGGCCTCGGCCAGCGCCTTCGGGCTCGCCAGGACCGGGAGACCGGGGGCGGGCCCCCGCGCGGGCATGTCGGCGTTCGCGAGGCCGGCCGAGACGCCGTCGCCGAGATGGAGGATCTCCGCCTCCCGGCGCGCGTGCCACGCCTGCGCCCGCGCGTAGCGGTCGCGGGCGTTGCGCAGCTTCGTCTCGCGCCGCCGCTCCAGCGCCGCCGTCTTGCGGCGGCGGTGCATCTCCTTGAGGGCGGCCTCCGGGTCGCGCCACGCCGCCTCCCGCCGGTGCAGGTCGGCGAGGGCGCGGGCGATCTCGCCGCGGCGGCGGATCAGGTCGTCAGGCGGGTTGGGCTGTGCCGCCCCGTCCGGCCAGAAGCCGAGCCGGATCATCTCCTCGAGGATGACCTCGTCCTTCGAGCTCTCGCGGATCCGGTCGTAGAGCTGCTGGCGGGTCAGGCTGCCGGGCTGCGGGCTCATCGGCGGCCTCCGTCGCGGGCGGCGGGAGGCGTGACGGGGGACGTCGGCCGGGATGCCTTCGTCAAGTCTCGGGACTGGCCCGGTCCACTCGACGCCGGCACGACCACCGGTGCGCGTTTGGGTTCAGCGAACCCAAACCGCGAACGCGCACCGGTGGTCAGTGCCGGCCCAGTGAAGAGTGGGCCAGTGACGCTTTGCCGGGCAGGGTGCAGGGACGGCGAATCGCCGCCCGAAATGCAAGGTCCGCCCCGGCCGACGCCCCTCGTCGCGGTCAGGATAGGCCAGGCTTGCGGCCGCATCAATCGGGAACGGCTCACGCCTGCCACCGCGTCGGCTTGCCCTCGACCTGGGCGTGGACGAGGCGGCGCACGGCCAGCATGTGCTCGCAGGGGCCGCGGGTCAGCCGGTTATGGGTGTAGAAGCCGCACTGGCAGGTGCCCCCGACCATGCGGTCGTCGAGATCGAGTTCCACCGCGGGCGTCAGGCTCCGGCCGTCGTCCAGCACGGTCCCGCTCAGGCGCCGCCTGTCGCCCGCCTGCTCGACGGGCCCGAGGGTGACGAGCCCGGCCGCCAGGAACCGGTCGGCCTTGGCCTCCTGCTCGGAGGCGAAGCGCAGGGCGCCCGGCGCCAGGGGCTCCCGGGTCAGCTCCCGCAGGCGGTAGACCCGCTTGTCCAGGTCGAACATGGCGCGGCCGGCCTGCACGTAGCCGCCGAGCGCGGCCTCCACGGTCGCCCGGTCGAGGCCGGTCTTGGCGGCGAGATGCCCCGTGTCGGCGGCGTGGTGGCGCCGGAGCGCCGCGAAGACGCGGGCCGCGCTGTCGGCGTCGACCTCCGCCCGGGGGGCGAGCAGGTCGAACTGCCCGGCCCGGGACCAGTCGTTGGCGGTCCAGCCCGACAGGCCGAGGGTGAAGCGCAGACCCCCGAAATCCACCACCGCGAAGCTCGGTAGCCCGGTGCCGAGGAGGTGCAGCCGCACCGACCGGGTGAGCGGCAGGGTCCGGGCCAGGATCGCGAGGCGGCGCCGGCCCCACAGGCGGATCTCCGCGCCCTGCGTGCCGCGGTAGAGCGAGCGCCGGAAGGTCAGCCGCTCGTTCCAGGGCTCGATCAGCACGCTCACCGGCCGGTCGGGCTCGAGCAGGAACCGCAGGGAACGCGGGCCGTGGCGCTCCCGGCGCGCGGCGAGGCGGGTCAGGATCGCGTGCACGTCGACCGGGTGCAGATCCACCACGTGGGCGGGCTGCGCCATGGCGCTCGACACCTGCAGGAAGCCCCGCATCCAGGAATCGGGCAGCTCGATCTTGTCCTCGCGATAGGCGGCCTCGCCGGAGGTCTGCACCGCGAAGCCGGTCGGATCGATCGCCAGCTCGGTGTCGCGGTAGCTGCGGATCTTCTGGAACTCGTCGTAGAGGGCGTGGCTGTAGTCGATATTGGTCGTGCCGTAGGCCATGTCGCCGATCCGCGCGAACGTGTCGTGGTCGCAGGACAGGCGCCCGTAGCTCGATTCGTCGAGGCTGAACGCTTCGAAGAAGATCTCGTCGGGATGGACCGTGATGACTGGGTCGAGCACGATCCAGGCGTCGAGGTTCTCGCGGTAGAGATAGTCGAAGTACCGCTTCCGCGCGTCGTAGAACGGCCGCATCACGGCGTCGGAGCGGGCCGCGATGTCCCGGCTCTCGGCGCGCAGCGCCTCGATCTCGGCGCGCAGGCTGTCCTTCTCGGCGAGGGCCTCGGCCAGGAGTTCCTGCTCGTGGGTCTGGAGCCACGCGAGATAGGCGGTGCGGTCCTTCGGCTTGAAGCGCAGGTCCGACACGACGACGTGGTGCAGGGCCGAGATCGCCTCTCGAAACGGCAGGTGCCGCGCCACCGTCCCGGCGAAGTAGGTCGGCTCGCGTAAGGTATCGGGGACGAAGCCGAGCCGGGTCGCGTCCGCGTCCGAGACGGCGCGACTCTCGCCGAGGTAGCGATGGACGAAATTCATCGAGCCCCTTCCGAGACGGAGACGGTTCCCCGCGTCTCCGGCGGGCGCCAGACGAGGGGCACGGCGAGGCCAGGATGCGCGTCGGCGACGTCGCGCAGGGCCAGGATCGCGGCGCTGCGGTCCCGGGCCGTGCCGCTCAGGGTGAGGTCGGCGAAGAGCGGCAGCAGCGCCTCGGCGCGGGCGCGGCTGCGCAGCGCCTCGGCCCGGAGGAAGGCGGCCATCCGGTCCTTGGCGACCCGGCCCCGCAGCACCTGCAGCATCACGATGCGGGCGAGGGGGATCAGCCGTACGAAGGCCGCCTCGCTCGCCACGGCCTGCTCGGTCAGGAGTTCGGTGAGCAGGAGGTGCATCGATGGGGCGGGGTGCTCCAGGAGGCGCAGGACCTGCGCCTCCGCGTCCTCGGGCCGGAGCCGGCCGCGCAGGAGGTGGCGGGCGAAGGCCAGGACCTCGGGCTTGACGCTGTCGGTGACGACGGCGAGCGCCTCCGGCGTCCAGGCGGTGTCCGGCCAGGAATCGAACAGGCCGCGGGCGAAGGCGAGGGTGTCGGGCCAGTCGCTCTCCACGAGGAGCACGGCCTCGGCCGCCGCGGCCTGGAACCGGGCCGGATCGGCCGCGAAGGCCGCCATCGCCCAGTCCCGCACCGCCCGATACGGGTGGCCGCCGAGCCGGGCGATCTGGCGGACGCTGAGGGCCTCGGCGCGCCGGTCGAGCAGGAGGGCGGCGCCGAGGCGGCGGGCGCCGTCGGCGCGGGCCTGCAGCAGGCGCCATAGGGTGCCGTCGTCGAGGGCGGCGCATTCCCCCGGCAGGGCCTCACGCAGCAGGGCCACGACGTCGGCGGCGTAGGCGTCGTCGGGCGCCGCGCGGAACAGGCTGCCGATCAGCTCGCGGGCGAGGCGGGGGGCGAGACCCGGATCCGCCGCCGCGAGGCGCGCGACCAGGGGCCGGGCGGCCTGCCGGACGGCGCTGTCGGGCCCGCTGGCGAAGGCGACGACCCGGTCCGCGTAGGGCCCGAGCCGCGCGTCGTCGAGGCGCGCCAGCAGGAAGAGGGCGGCGATCCGGATGTCCTCGGATTCAGCGCCGATCAGCGCGTCCCAGCTCTCCGGCGGCAGGCCGGCGGCCCCGGCTTCGGACTGCCCCAGGAGCGCGAGGCCGGCGGACCTGACCGCGGCGGCCGGGTGGGCGATCAGGGCGGCGGCGGTCTCGGACGCGACCGGCATGTCGCGGTCCGGCCACAGGAGGGGCAGGGCGGCGCGCAGGCCTCGGATCGCGGCCGTCGCGGCCGCGTCGGGCTCCGGCGGCATCGCCCGCAGCCACGCCACCAGCCGCGCGACCAGCGGCGCCGCGAGCCCGGGGGGCAGCGCCCGCGCCCGGGCGAGGTCGGGGAGGGCCGCCTGCACGTCCGGTTCCGGGCTCGTGAGCAGCGCGGCGGCGAGGTCGGGATTCGACCAGCCGACCGGCGCCCCGGCCGCGAGGCGCCGCAGGGCCAGCGCCCGCGCCTCCGGCAACGCCGCGGCCAGCAGCGCCGCCACCAGGGCCGCGAGTTCCGCGGGATCGGCGATCCCGGCGGCGAGGCGGGCCTGCGCGATCCCGAATGCGAAGGTCCGCACGGGGTCGTGCGGCGCCGCCAGCAGGCGCCCGATCTCGGCGGCGTTCAGGGCCGCGCAGGACCGCGGATCCGCGCGCAGCACCCGCAGGCCGAGCCGTGCCACCGGCTCGATCCGCCCCTCCGCGGCGAGGCGGAGCGCCAGATCCGGGCGGGCGCTCCAGAGATCCGGGAAGGCCTCGTCGCGCCGGTCGGGATCGATGGCGCCGGTCTCCAGGAAGGTCAGCGATCCCGCCCGCGGCCGCGCTTCCGGGGCGTGGCGGTACAGGAGCTGGCTCGCCGTCCAATTGCGGGCGAGCGGCCCCCGCGCCCGCGCCTGCCGGCCCCAGGTCCCGTCCGGCTGCCGCCCCCAGGCGGTCCAGCGGGTCGGGGAATCGAGATCCTCCGGCCCGAGGGCCAGCAGGAAGCCCGTCGCCAGCGCGGCGAAGGCCGGGTCGCCGGCGGCGCCGCGCTTGCGCAGGGCGCGCCAGATCCGCCGCTTCATGTAGGCGCGGGTGGCCGTGGACAGGCCGAGCCGCGCCTCCGGTCCGCGGCGCGCCGAGTCCACCGCGACGTAGCGCCGGAGGTCCGGGACGTAGGCGTGACTCCGGCCGGCCCGGTACATCGCCTGCGCGGTCTCGAAGCGCCGCGCGGTGGCGCCGAACAGGGCAGGGTCGTCGGCCATCTCGGCGTGCTTGAACAGGCGCCGCAGGCCGATGAGGTAGGGCGGCCGCGCCGGCAGCCGGAGGAGGGCGGCGCAGAGCGTCGCGTGCAGCCCGGGCGATCCCTGCGCCCGCCGGCCCAGCGCCACCAGCGTCGGCCCGACCCGGCCGGGATCGTGCCGGGCGAGGCCGTCGAGCGCGCCGCACAGGCCGTCGACGTCGCCCGCCTCGGCCGGCCGGGCGACCATGCCGGGCAGGTCCGGCTCGGTCTCCGGCGGGCGGTAGGCTCCGGTGAGCGGGGCGGCGAGAGCGAAGCGGGCGAGGTCGCGGACCACGCTTCCCGGCGCGTCGGCGGCGATCGTCGCCAGGACCGGCCCCGCCTCCGCGCCCGCCGCCCGGGCGAGCGCCCAGACCAGGGCGTAGCTCGCCCGCGCCGGGCCGAGGGCCCGCGCCAGGGCGATCAGGTCCGGGGCGGCCGCGGCCAGCCGCAGCTCGCCGATGCGCCAGAGCAGGCGGTCGCGGTCGCGCTCGGCCCAGCTCTGGTGCAGGCAGGCGGAGAGCCGCGCCCGCAGCACCGCGGCACGGCCGTCGGCCGTCGCCTCGGGCGCGGCGGACGTCTCCGGTCCGTCGACCCGCCGGTAGCCGCCGTTGATCTTGGACACGACCACGCTGTCGAACACCCGGGCCGCCGCCTCGGCGGTCAGGGGCTCGGGCGTCCTGGAGCCCTCGCGCAGGGTCGCGCCGCGCCGGCCGTAGCGCGTGTTGACGAAGTAGCGCTCGGGCGTCCCGAGGGCCTCGTTCTCGATCAGGTCGACGTCGTAGACCTTGTCTGAGGTGGCGTCCCGCAGGTGGAGGCGCGCCGCGCGGACGACCCTCATGCCACCACGCCGGCACGCGCGGCCGGGCGAGGGTGCGTCGCGCGCGCGCGACAATCGACGGGTCCTGGCATCCGGGCTCCTCGCGAAACGACCGGGACGGGCCGGCCGGCGAATCGCGGCGCCCGAAGCTGCGGCAACCTGCCCCAGCGGGGCCGAGGGGGCAACCGCAGTCGCACGATTCCGTGATCAGGTCTCCGCCGGCCCGGGATCGTCCCGCATGGCGGCGATCCAGAGGGCGGCTTGGGCGAAGGGGCCGGGCTCCGCGCCGGTGGCGGCGAGGAAGGCCGAGAGCCGCGCGGCGGTGGCCGGATGCCCCGCCGCGGCGAGGCGTGCGACCAGATCGGCACCGCCGGCGCGGGCGTTCGCCGCGTAGGCCCGCCGCCCGGCATGGAGGGCGTTCGCCAGGAGCGCGGCGGCCTCGTCGACGAGCGAGGCCGGCCCCAGATCCGGCGCCGGCGGGATCGGGTGGCCGGCGTCGTCCGGGGCGGCGAGGTCGGGCACGACGAGCCGGTCGACCGACACCGACCAGGGATCGCAGACCAGGGCCCCGTCCTCGATCCGCACCGGACCGGCAATCTGCCGCACGGGTCCCCAGCGCCCCGAGCAGGCGCCCGCGAGGGCGTCCAGCGCGTGCGGCGCGGCGGGATCGTAGGCGCGGACGAGATGCAGCGTGCCGCCCGCCTCCGGCAGTTCGACGGCGGCCTGCCACGTCTGGGCGCCCGGCACCCAGGCCTGGCCCAGCACGGCGCCGACGGGGAAGACGTGGAAGGCCTCCAGCCGGTCCCGCGGGCGCAGGAAGGAAGGCGGCCGGTCGGCGAGGCGGTGCAGGATCGACGGGACGTCCCGCGCCGCCAGGGGGGCCGGCAGGCTCACGCGGGCGTCCCGCGGCAGCAGCGCCGTGCGGCCCCGCGCGCCCTGGCCGAGGGCGAGGAGCCCGTCGGCCCGGCGCCGGGCGACGCTGGTCAGGATCTGGCCCTGGCCGGTGCCCGAGACGGACAGGCCCGAGCTCAGGAGACGCCCGGGCAGGCCGGCCACGACGTCCGCCTCGGTCTCGCCCGGCGCGAAATCGCGCTCCAGGGCCAAGAGCGCCCCGGTATCGGTGTCGGCCAGGGCCACCCGGACACTGGCGCCGCGCCCGCGGGCGTGGAGCCGGGCGCCCAGGGAGACGAGGCGGGTCTTGCCCATGGCGGTCTCGTAGGGCTGGCCGAGGCCGAGGGCGGCTTCCCCGCCCCGGACACGGCCGAGGAGTTCCGTGGCGAGCGCCAGGACGACGGCCGCGTCGTAGGCGGCGTGGCGCCCGGCATAGGCCGCGAGCTGCCCGGCGAGGTCCGCCTCCGCCAGCAGGATCTGGGTGGCGCCCCGCGCCTCGGCCGCCCGCCGCAGCCGGACGAGAGCGGCGTCGTGGGCCTCCGGCCCAGACACGACTCCGGCCTCCAGCAGGCCGGCGACCACCTGGTCGGCGACCTCCGCGAGTCCCGCCTCCGCCGGCCCCGCTCCCGTGGCCGCTCCGGCCGGCGCCGCGCCGCCCAGGCGGATTTCGGCGGCGCCCGCGGCCGCCCGGAAGGCGCGGATCGCCAGGGCGACGTGGGCGCAGCCGCCCCCGGCCGCGCAGTCGCAGCGGGCGTAGCCGACCGCGTCGGGCACGAGGAAGCGCACCGTCGCGGTCGGGAGCCGCGCGGCCGGGACGGCGCCCCGCTCAAGCCCGACCGTGATCCCGGCCGCCAGGAGGCGCCGCAGCTCCGCCGCCGCCGCGCCGCCGAATCCTGCCTCCAAGGCGGCGCCGTCGAGGGTGCCGGGATCCCAGGCGACCGCGCCCGCGGCCGGGGCGGCCGTCCCGTTGGCCGGCGCGTCCGCGACCGAAGCGGCGCGGTAGGCGACGACGAGGGCGACCCGGTGGCGGCACATCCCGCTCGCCGGGCAAGTGCAGGTGGCCTCATTGGGGGGCCGGCCGGAGCCGAGCCGCGTGACCGTGCCGTCGGCGAAGCGCGCCTCGACGGTGCCGTCCTCGGCCTCCGCGAGGTCCGGCCCCGCGCCGGCGGCCACCTCGCGCAGCGCGCGCTTCACCAGCCCGGCATTGGCGAGCTGGACGAGGCCGTCATCCGTGAGGGCGCGGAGGTCGGGGCGGGCCATCGACGCCGCTCAGCTCCGGATCGCGGCGGCGAGCCAGCCGGCGAGTTCGCCGGGCGTCATCGCGCCGATCTCGGCGCCGGCCGCCACGAGCCGCTGGGCCATCGCCCGGTCGTAGGCGGGCCGCGCCGCCGAATCGAGGGCCGCGAGGCCGAGCACCCGGGTCCGCTGGCCGGCGAGCGCCCGCACCTGATCGACCAGGGCGGCCTCGCTCGCGCCCTCGAAGAAGTCGGAGACCAGCACCACGATCGCCCGCTCCGGCGCCGCGATCAGGCCGGCCGCGTAGCGCACGGCACCGCCGATATCGGTGCCGCCACCGAGCTGGACCTTCATGAGCATCTCGCAGGCGTCGTCGCAGTCGCGGGTCAGGTCCACCACCGCCGTGTCGAAGGCGACGAGGTGCGTGCGGATGCCGGGGAGCTTCCACAGGCAGGCGGCCATCACCGAGGCGTGGATCACCGAATCGAGCATCGAGCCGCTCTGGTCGACGAGCAGGATCACCTGCCAGGGCCGCATCTGCCGCCGGTTCCGGGCGAAGAAGTGCAGCCGCTCGACGGTGATCCGCCGGCTCTCGGGATCGTAGTGGCGCAGGTTGTCGCGGATCGTCCGGTTCAGGTCGAGGTCGCGGGCGCCGGGCAGGCGCGTGTGCCGCCGCCGGTCGAGCACCCCTGAGAACGCCACCGCGAGGTCCCGGGCCAGCCGCTCCATCAGCCGCCGCACCACCTCCTGGACGAGCTTGCGGGCCATCACCAGCACGTCGGGCGTCATCAGGTGCTTGGTGCGCAGGACCGCCTTCAGCAGGGTCTCGTTCGGCTCGACCCGGGCCAGCACCTCGGGATTCGTGACCACGTCGTCGATGGCGTAGAGCTCGATCGCGTCGCGCTCCAGCCGCTCGATCGTCTCGCGGGGGAAGAGCGTGTGGACCGTGTTGATCCAGCCCGGCACCGTCAGGGTCGAGCCCTCGCGGCCGCCCTGGCGCCGCTCCCCCCGCGCCGCGCCCTCGGCGTCGCGGCCGTAGAGCCAGTCGAGCGCCCGATCCATGGCGGCCGCCTCCCCCGACAGGGCGCAGCCGGCCCCCGCGCAGGCCGAGTCCGCCGCCTCGCCCAGGATGAGCCGCCAGCGCGTGACCGGGTCGAGGCTCACCGCAGCCGCGTCCCGGCGAGGAGGCTCGGTCCCCGCAGGAGCTCGCTCGCCGTGACCGGCGCGAGCGCGCCGAAGGTCCGCTGGCCCGGATCCGTCCGGTTGCTCCAGGGCGAGCCGAGGGTCAGCTCGCCGAGGGTCTGCTCCCGGTCCTCGAACTCCACCGCGCCGGTGAACAGGCCCTCCGAGAAGGTCAGCGACGCCTGGCCGGTGGCGCCGCCCGGGAAGGTCACGGCGCGCTCGATCCACCACACCACCCCGCCATCTTGGGGCGCCCCGAGGGGCCAGCCGCGGGCGGCCATGCCGCGCAGCCGGTTGGCCTCCACCACGGTCCCGGCGAAGCGGTCGGTCGTGGCGGCGGCCGCCTCGGCCTCCGTGAAGGCGTAGGTCTCGCGGCCGAGCTGCGGGAAGGGCTGGACGATCTCGTAATCGCCGAACAGCACCCCCCAGGCGGCCAGCGCTCCGGCGTCGAGCTGCAGGGGATGGACGAGGCCGATCAGGCCCGGGGCCGCCCCGGTCAGGTCGAGGTCGAGCGGCGCGTCGTCGGCATCCGTGAAGGTCAGGTCCTCGGCCACCCGGAAGGTCAGCCCCGGGCCGGTCCGCGGGTCGGCATCCGCGAAGGTCGCCCAGACGAGGCGCTGGGCGAGGTGGCGCACGAGCGGATGGGCGGCGAAGCAGGGGCCGAACAATGTCGGCTGGACCCGGCGGGCGCCGGCGAGCATCGCCTCCAGGCGGGCCACCTGCAGGCTTGCCACGGCCCGCGCGTCCTTCTTCAGGGCACCCCAGCGGGCCACCGCCGCCGCGGCCTTGCCGGCATCGTCGGCCTTGGCGGGCTTGGGCAGGTCCTTGAGCCTCTGGCCGGCGGCGTCCCGCACCCAGGGCTTCAGGGTCTCGTCGAACCCGACCCGGAACCCGCGGGGGCCGAAATCGAGATCGAGGCCGCCGCGCTCGTCGAGGTCGAGGTCGGGGGCGAGCCGGTCGGCTAGCTCCTCGGGAGTGAGGCCGCGGGCCTCGGCGAGCTGGGCGATCTTCTGCCGGGCCTTCTCCTGAAGGCCCTTGAACTTCAGTTTCTCGGCGATGCCGTTGAGGTTCATCAGCGCGACATCGGTGCCGATATCGACCAGCACGTCGAGGCCGGTGACCGCGCGGGCATGGGCGGCCTCGCCGGGCCAGCGGCGGATCAGGCGGGTCAGGTCGCGGGCCGTGGCGTCGGTGCCGAACCAGCCCAGCGCGCGCAAGGCCCAGCCATCCTTAGAGGGCGTCCCGGCGGCGATCCAGGCGGAGAACAGGTCCCACGCGAAGGCCGCGAGGCTCGCCTCGGTGCAGGCCTCGCGGACCATCGGCACGCCGGCATAGACGGCGTCCGGATTGGTGAAGGACAGCATCTCGCAGAGGGTGAGGATCGCGGCGTCCGGCAGGGCGGTCCCGTCCCGCAGCCGCGGCCGGGTCAGCATCGCCGGCACGAGCCAGACGGGCGGCTTGCCGACCTTGGCGGGAACCCGCGCGAGGGGGTCACGGTCGAGCACCTGCGCGACCGCCTCGGTCACTTCCGGTGCCTGGTCCGCGTAGCGCGCGGCCACGGACACGATGATGGCGCGGCCGTCCGCCCGGTCCTGCGCCAGCACGCGCAGGGCGTGCTCGGCGGCGTCGCGCAGCGATCCGGGCCGGCCCACGGCGTCGGGCAACAGGCGGGTGAGGGCGGTCTCGGGATGGCGGCGCAGCCACGCCAGGGCCGGCTCACGGGCCTTCTTGAGCTTCGTGAGGGCGCGGGCGGCGGGCACGGCGAGGCGGGCATCGTCCACCACCAGGACCGCCGGCAGGAGCCCGACCGGATCCGTCTCGACCAGGTCGACGAGGCCCGGCATTGCCCGCTCGCCGAAACGCGACAGCGTCGCCCACACGATCTCCGGCCATTGCGAGACATGGAAGCATCCCGCAACGACGCGGGACTGGGCCCAGAGGGCAAGCGCGAGGGGCTCGGGCTGCCGCTCAAGGCTACCGACCAACTTGTGATAGGGCGAGTTCGCCCAGTAATGGCAGGTCCCGTCGATCTGGGCGACACGCGTGGCCACCCAGTCGATCAGGGCCGGCAGGTCGTCGCGCGGCGGCTCGGAAAGCGGAGGCGGGATCCGGCTCCAGCCCTGCGTCGGGTGTGCCAGTTCGGCGGCCGCCACGAAGGCAGACAGCGCCTCCAGCCCGTCGAGGGTGACGGCGTTCCGCTCCCGCCAGTAGCTCGGGGCGACCTCCGGAACCGCGTGCGCGAACGGCGTCGGCAGGGGCGCGAGGGCGAGGACGAGGTCGTCCCGGGTCCGGCCCTTGGTCCGCCAGGGCGGGTCGCGCAGCACCCGCGGCCAGGCGGCGGGCTCCGCGAGAGGCACCGCACGGGCCTCCGCCAGGGCGTCGAGGATGCCGGCCCCGCGCCCGCCCGACGCCGCGAGCCAGCCGCGGACCAGGTCGAGTCCGTGGACGTCCAGCGCGCGGTTCACCCGGGCGCGCAGGGCCGGCTCCGACCGGCCGCCCGCGAGGGCGGCGAGGCAGCGGGGCAGGATCGCGGCGGGATCGTCCTCCAGCGCGGCGTCGAGGGCCGCCGCGACGGGCTTCTCGTGGAGATGGGGCAGGAGGGCTGGCAGCGCGCCGGCTTCCCCGGTCGACAGGATCGCCAGGGCGACCGTGCGGCGCTGCTCGTCGAGGGCGTAGTGCAGCAGCCAGTCGAGGGAGGGCAGGGCCGGCTGCCCGGCGGCGCGGGCCACCGCCAGCAGGGTCGCGGCCGCCTCCGCCGCGTCGACGGCGCAGTAGACGAAGTAGAGGTGGTAGCTGCGCTTGGCGCGCCAGGCCGCGACCGCCTCCGGCGGCGCATCGGCGAGGAGCGGCAGGAAGACCGTGTCGGCCGTCACGTCGATCCCCGCCGACGCGGCAGCCTCGAGCACTGCGACGGGCTGGAGCGGATGCGGAGAGGGCCGGTCGTCGGCCAGGATGAACGCGAAGCCGCAGGCCGCCGGCCAGTCGTGGTCCTCGGCGATCCGCGCGTTCAGGAACGCGACGGCGGCGTCGTAATCGGCCTCCGGGGCGTGCACGAGGGCCGCCCGCAGGGCGAGGTGGAGCGGCTCCGCCCAGGACAGGCGCTGGTAGGCGCGCGGCGTCTTCGGGGTCGGGCGGCGGCGATCGGCCAGCCGGGCGACGGCCGCCGTGCCGCCCTGGGCCACGGCGTAGCGCAGGATCGCCTCCAGCGCCCGCCGCAGGACGGCGTCGCCGGTGGCGGCCCGGGACGGATTCCCCTGTCGGCGCGCCTCCGCGGCGTCGACAACCGCGTCCAGCCAGGCGGCGAGGCCGTCCCGATCCGGTGGCGTTCCGGCGAGCCGCGCGGCCTCGGCGTCGCCGAGCGCGGCCGCCAGCGGCGCCGCGATCGCCTGCCAGGCCTCCGTTGCGTCCGGGCGCGGGCCAGGCCGCAGGCGGGTCGGCAGCGGCACCGCCTCGAAGATTGCGGCCGGGGCAGGGGGCGGGACTGGCTCCGCCGGGACGGCCGGGGCCTCGGCCTGCGGCGGCGCGGCGGCCGGTTCAACGGCTGGCTCCGCGGCTCTCTCCGCGGCTGTCTCGACAACCGTCTCGGCAACTGTCTCGCCGACCGGCCTGGACGCCTGCGCCGCGTCGGGCTTCCGGGCCGCGACCGAGGCGGTAGCCGGCGCGGGGGCCGCCCCGTCGGCGCGGACATAGCCCTTGGCGGTCTTCTCGCGGACGAGCTTGTCCTTCTCCTTCACGGCCGCGGCCGCGTCGGCGCAGGTCTTGTCCTTGCTCTGGCCCTGAGTGCCGAGGCGCCCGAAGCGGACGGTGAGCGTCGGGCCGGAGACGCCGACCTCCCAGAACTTGGCCGCGCTGCCCTCGACCAGCTCGTAGCGTTCCATGGGCTCTCTCCCTCTCACGCGTCGCCGGCGGCGGCGAGCAGGCTCGGCGTCCGCAGGACCTCGCTCGCGGTGACCGGGTCGAGGTCGCCGAACCGGTGGGTGGCCGCTGCGCGCCAGCCGGTGTCGGACAGGGTCAGGCTCCGCAACGTCTGGATCCCGTCGCCCTCCGGGCCCGGCCGGTGCCAGAACCCGTCCTCGAAGCGCAGGATCGCGACGAGGCGGGTGCCGTCGGGCAGCGCGACCGGCCGCTGCACTGCCTGGACGTGCTCGCCCTCCGTCTCGGTCGACCAGCCCTGGGGCCGCAGCCCCCGCAGGCGGCGGCCGCCCACCCGGATTCCGTCGAAGCGCCGGATCTCGGCACTGCCCAGCTCGGCCTCGGTGAACGCGAAGGTCTCGCGGGCGAGTTGCGGGAAGGGCTGGGCGATCTCGTAATCGGCGAACAGGCCGCTCCAGGCCGCCAGGGCCTCGGGGTCGAGGTGCAGCGGATGGACGAGGCCGACCACGCCCTCGGCCGCTGCGATGTCGAGGACGAGGGCGTCGTCTGCGGCGTCGGTCGGCGAGAGATCCTCCGCGAGGCGGAAAACGCGGTCCGGCGGCGTCGCGGGCGCGCCGTCCGGGTAAAGGCCCCAGACCAGGCGCCCGGCGAGGTGGCGGATCAGCGGGTGGGCGGCGAAGAACAGCCAGAACACCGCGGGGGCGACGCGGCGCTGAGACGCCAGCATGGCCTCGAGCCGGGTGATCTGCAGGCCTGCCGCGGCCTCCGCGTCCTTGCGCAGGGCCGCCCAGTGCCGGGACGCCGCCCGGGCGGAATCGGGATCGTCCGCCTTGGTCGGGCGAGGCAGGGCGGCCAGCCGCCGGCCCTCGGCGTCGCGCAGGACGGGCTTCAGGGTCTCGTCGAAGCCGACCCGGAACCGGCGCTCGCCGAAGGACAGGTCGAGCCCGCCGCGCGCGTCGAGGCCGAGATCGGGGGAGAGCCGGTCGGCGAGGTCGACCTCGTCGAGGCCGCGCGCCTCGGCGGCGTCGACGATGGCGGCGCGGGCGGCCTCGCGCAGCTGCAGCAGCGGGCTCTTCTCGGCGATGGCGCTGAGGTTCATCAGCGCCACGTCGGTGCCGATCCCAGCGAGCACGGCGATGCCGGCCCGGCCGCGGGGCTTCAAGCCGGCCTGCCCCCAGGCGCGGATCTGCCGGGTGAGGTCGCGGGCGGCGTGGTCGCCGCCGATCAGGGCGAGCGCCTGCAGGGCCCACTCCCCCGTCGCCCTGGCGCCGGCGGCGATCCAGGACTGGAACAGCGCGACCGCGAAGGCGTCGAGGCTCTCCGCCGTGCAGGCGGCGCGGACCTGCGCGACGCCCGCGTAGGGCGTGAGCGGGTCGGAGAAGGCGAGCATCTCGCACAGGGCGGTGACGGCGGCGTCGGGCAGGGCGCCCCCGCTCCGCAGGACCGGGCGCGGCAGGGCGGCGGGGACCACCCAGTCGGGGAGCTTCGGCGGCTTGGACGGCACCTGCTCCAGCGGGTCGCTGTCGACGCCGGCGGCCACGGCCTCGGGCACGCCGGGATCCCGCTCCGCGTAGGCCGCGACGGCGGCGTCGAGGGCGGCGCGCCCCGCGGGCTCGGCGGCGAGGAAGCGCAGGGCCGCGTCGGCGGCGTCACGGTCCGGGCCGGCGGGCCCGAGGGTCTCGGGCAGGAGCCGCAGCGCGGCGGTGCGGGGATGGGCGCGCAGCCACGCGGCCGCGGCCGGCCGCAGCTTGCGGGTGCGGTGAAAGGCCCGGGCGGCGACCGGGGCGAGGTCGGCGGCGTCCACCGGCTCGACCTCAGGCAGGAGCTGCGCCGGATCCGCCGCGACGAGGCGGACGAGGCTGGGCACGGCCCGCGCGCCGAAGCGCGACAGCATCACCGCGATGGTGCGCCGCCACGCGACGTAATGGGCGCGCTGCGGCCCGGTCTTCTCCCACAGCATCAGCGCCAGGGGCTCGGGCTGCCACCCGACCATCCGGAACCAGGGCCCGTAGTTGAAGTAGAAGAAGCCCGTGAACTGCTCTCGGGTGAGGTCGAGCCGGCGGTCGAGCCACGCCAGGGCCACCGCGGGATCCGCGTCGGCGGCGGGGACGGGCTCGGCCGGCGGCGGGATCGGCATGTCGTACAGGGATTCCGCCTCGGTGGCGCGGATCCGCGCCGCGAGGTCCGTCATGGACTCCACCAGCGTTCCGGCCTGGAAGTAGAAGGTGCTGCGGTCGAGAGCCTCGTCGGGGTCGAAGCCGTGCGCGAAGGGCGTCGGGATCGGCGCCACCGCCCGTTCCGGCCGGGCGCGCGCGGCCCCGCGCCGCCGCCAGGGCGGGTCCCGGAGCACGGGCGGCAGGGCCTCCGGCGCCGCCTGCGGCGCGCTGCCGGCGGCGAGCAGCCGGTCCAGGCGCCCCGCGCCCCGCGCCCCGTCGGCCGCCGCCCAGGCGCGGGCGGCCTCGTGCCCGTGGCGCTCGGCGAGCGTCACGGCCCGCGGGCCGTAGGCGGGTTCGCCCTTGCCGTGGAGCGCGCCCAGATAGGCCCGCATCATCCAGTCGGGGAAGGCCGCGTCCGCGGCATCGAGGGCGTCGCGGACCAGCTTGGTGCCCACGAAGGGCAGGAGCGCGTCGAGGGCGTCGGCGGCGCGGGTCTCCAGCAGGGCCCGGGCGATGATTGTGCGCTCGGGACCGACCGCCCCCTCCAGGAGCCAGACGAGGGCGGGGGTGGCCGGCTCGCCGGCCGCGTCGGCGGCGGCGATCGCTGTGGCCGCGGCCTCGTCGGCCGCCACGTCGCAGGTCGCCAGCGTCGCCCGGTGGTACGGCGCGGCGTACCAGGGTGCGGCCTGCGCGGGCGGCAGGTCGACGATCAGCGGCAGGGCCGCGTGGGACGTGCCGTAGGCCTTGGGATCCGGCGGGTCGCAGCGCGCCAGCACCGCGCGGGCGCACAGCGCGTGGTCGGCGCCGGACCGGTCGTCCGCGAAGACCGTAGCGAGCCAGCGCGCGAGGGTGGGCTCCGGCTCCGCCGCGGCGAGCCGGAGGGCGGCCTCCAGGGCCTCCGCGTACTCCGCCTCGGGGGCGGCGGCCAGGGCGGCCCGGACGCCGCAGGCGGTGGGCAGGTCCCAGGCCGAGACCGGCAGGGAGCCGTAGCGGCCTGAGGGGCGGGGCCGCAGCCGGTCGAACAGGGCCACGAGCGTCCCGGTGCCGGAGCGGGCCACGAGCCAGCGGGCGAAATGCGTGAACGCCGCCCGAGCCACCGGCCCGTTCGGTTCGGGCTTGTCACCCCAGGGGCGCTGTCTCAGCGCCGGGCAGGCCGCCTCGAGCTGCTCCAGCCAGTGCCGGGCCTCGGCCCGGTCGGGTTCCGGCGGCGCGCCGTCGAGCCGCGCGGCGAGGGCCTCGGCCTGGGCGCGGGCCTCGTCCGGGGCGGCCGCCAGCAGCGGGCGGATTCGCGCCGTGAAGGCGGCCCAGTCGGCCGCGGCGTCGAGGGGCGCGCCGGGACGGCCGCGCGTGGGCAGGGGCGTGGCGGAGAAGATCGGGGCCTGGCCGGTTGCCGCGGCGCGGCCCGCCTCCGACCGGGCGGCGGGGGTGGGCGGGGCCTCGACGGTCTCGGCATCGGCTCCCCGGGCTGTCGCCGCGGCGCCGTCCCCGGCGGCCGGGTCCGGCGCGGCAGGCGCCGGGTCGCCGGCCGGGCGATAGCCCTTGCCGGTCTTCTCGCGCACCAGCCGGTCGAGTTCGACCCGAGCCGCCTGCGCGCTCGGGAAACGCTTGGTCTTGGACTGCCCCTGCGTACCGATCCGACCGAATCTCACGATGAGAACGCTGTCCTCGGTTCCGGCCTCCCAGAACTTCGCCGATGATCCCGCCGCCAGCTCGTAACGCTGCATGCAGTCCTCTCCCCGTGACGCAGCGGTAAAATTTTCCTTGTCGGGTCTCAGGTCAACCCATAGCGGGCGAGCCGCGCGGCCACCCGCGCCTCGCGGGCCAGGGCCTCCGCCTGGTCGGCCGGGCGCGCGCGCTGGCGCATCCAGGCCAGGGCCTCGACCTCGGCCCGGGCCGCACCGAGGCCGCTCCGGCGCAGGATCGCGACGGCGATACGCTCGCGCTCCCGCGGCGGGAACCACGAGAAGGCCATCCGCAGAGACGGCAGCGCCCGCAGAAAATCCGCGTCGCCCCAGGCGGCCACCAGCCCCTCGACGGACGCCAGGGTGGCGTCGGCGGCGATCTCCTCGCGGGCAAGGGCGAACAGGCCGGCGAGGAAGTCGCCCAGCGTCGCCGGCAGGCCGAAGCGGCGCAGCCGGACCAGGGCGGCCTCCGGGTCCGATCCGGCCGCGCCGCAGGCGACCCGGAAGCCGAGCGCCGCCCCGGCGAGGGCCGGGGGTGTCTCCGGATCGGCGAGGCGCCGGCCGAGCATCGCGGCGAAGGGCCCGCGCAGGTTGTCGAGGCCCGGAACGTCCGCGCCAGCCTCGCGGAACAGGTCGCGGCAGGCGAGGACCAGGGGAATGGCGCCGAGCCCCGCGCGGGGCTCCCGGATGCCCTCGACGACGAACAGCGCCCGGGCGGCCAGGGCGGCGCAGAGGCGGGCGAGGGCCGGCCGGGCCGACGCGAAGGCGTCGCCGAACCGGTACAGCCGCACGATCCCGGCCCCGGCGGCGCCCAGGGCGGCGGCATCGTGCGCCGCCGCGATGCCCGCGCTCAGGCGGGCCAGCAGCTCCCCCTCCAGGGTCAGGCCGGCGAACAGCGCGTCGGACAGGGCCCGGGTGAGGACGCGGAGGGAGTCGGGCTCCGCCTCGACCCGGGCGGTGATCCGGGCGGACGCGGCCATCTCCAGGGTCCCGCCCCAGACCGAGGCCTCGATCAGGGCGCCGAGCCAGTGTGGGTGGCGCATGAGCGTGAAGCGCTCCCGCGGCAGGCCGGGCTCGGCCCGGTCCGGCCCCTCTCGGGCGATCCCCGGCAGCCCGAGCAGCACCAGCCGGTGGAGCAGGTGCGCCCGCGCCCGGTCGCCCGGCTCGGCCCAGTCGAGATCGATTCGGCGGCGCGCCGGCCCCGGTTCCAGGTCGGCGGCGCGGAGGCGCTCGGCGACGTCGGCCACGAGGGGCGGCTGACGGGTGCCGGGGGCGAGGCGTCCCTCGCGCCGCCCGGTGAGCGCCCGCAGCATCGCGGCGAGCGCGGGGTGGCCGGGCGCGGCGCCGCCGGCCGCCCAGGCGGGCGGGCGGTCGAGGGCATCCTTCACCAGGGCGGCGAGGGCCGCGTCGATCAGGTCGGCGCGCAGGATCGCCGGATGGGCGCGCAGCCGGGCGAGGGCCTCGGCGTGGACCCGCCAGGCGACGCGGTCGGCGGTGGAGACGACCTGCCCGGCCTCGCGCAGGGCCGCGGTGATCGCCGTCATCGCCCAGTCGGCCGCGGGGGCGAGGCCGGCAGCGGCGACGCGCTCGTAGTAGCCTGGGGCCGGCATGCCGGCCGCGTAGCCCGAGAACCGGTCGAGGCGGGGATAGGCGTAGGGCACCACGTAGCTGCCGGTGCGCAGGTCCGGCTCCGGCGGCGCCGGCTCGGGCCGGGTCCCGTCCGCCCGCGCGGCATGGCGCCGGACGGCGTCCGCGTGCCAGCCGCCGCAGACAAGGACGACCGGCCGGTCGCCGGCCGCACGCAGGGCGTGGGCCGCGTAGGCGCCCATGAAGCGCTCGCGGGCCTCTTCGGCGGGATCGTCTGTGCCCGGCGGGCGCAGCAGGGCGAAGTAGCGGTCGAGCCGGGTCGGCAGCTCCGCCTCGGGCGCCGCCTCGGCGAGGACGTCCCAGAGGGCGTCCTGGTCGGCGACGCCGAGGGCGGTCGCCAACACCCGCTCGGCCGCCTCCGCGCGGGCCCCGTGCGGATCGGCGTAGCGGTTGGCGCGGCGCCCGAAGGCCGGATCCCAGGCCGGCAGATCGCAGAACAGCGTCTCGGCACCCACCGCCCGGCCCGCCTCCAGGGCCTGCCATTCCGGCGAGAACGCGCAGAACGGCGTGTAGGAGGCGGCGCTGCCCGCCGAATCCGCCCGGAACGAGAAGATCGCCACCGGCAGGTCGTGGCCAAGGGCGAGGTCCGGCAGGTGCGGGTTGAAGTCGACCGGCCCCTCGATCAGCACGAAGGCCGGCCGCAAAGCCTCGACGGTGCGCCGGACGAGCCCGGCGCAGGCCGGGGAATGGTGGCGCACGCCGATGACAGTCAGGCGTCCGGGATCCGGCGCGGCACCGCTCATTGCGGGGTGAGGAGGTGCCGCGCCGCGTAGAGCTGGCGCCACGCCGCGCCGGAGCGGCGGCTGACGCGCTGGTCGAGATAGCGGCGCAGGCGGGCGAGATCCTCGGCGTCGTCCTTGGCCGCGGTGCCGGCGAGGCAGGCGACGATGTCCTCCGGCTGGCCGGCATCGCCCCGCAGGAAATGGCCCTTCACCCCGATGGCGTGGGCGACGCTGACCGCCTCCGCGGTGCTCATCACGGACGAGAGCCGCTCCATGCCCGTGCCCTCCGTGTCCACGGCCTCGCGCAGCTCCCGGAAGCAGGTCACGAGGAGTTCGAGCACCTCCGGATCCGGGCTGCGGGGCACGCCGGAGCGGGTCAGCAGCGCGGTGGCCTCGCGCTGCACCAGGGCGAGTTCGGCCTCGAGATCGGCGATCGGGAACACGGTCTCGAAGCCGAACCGGCGCTTGAGGGCCGCCGACATCTCGTTGACGCCCCGGTCGCGGGTGTTGGCCGTGGCGATCAGGTTGAAGCCCTCCCGGGCGTAGACCATCCCGTCCGCGCCGGTGAGTTCGGGCACGGCGAGCACCCGGTCGGACAGGACCGAGAGCAGGCTGTCCTGCACTTCCAGCGGGCAGCGGGTCAGCTCCTCGAAGCGGACGATCCGCCCCTCGCTGAGGCCGGTATGGAGGGCGCCCGGCACCAGGGCGCGCGGGCTCGGCCCCTCGGCGACGAGCAGCGCGTAGTTCCAGCCGTAGCGGATCTGGTCCTCGGTCAGCGACGCGCCGCCCTGGATCGTCAGGGTCGAGCACCCGCTGATCGCCGCCGCGAGGAGCTCCGAGAGCAGGCTCTTGGCGGTCCCAGGCTCGCCGATCAGCATGAGGGCCCGGGAGGTGGCGAGGGTGACCATGGCCCGCTCCACCAGCGCGGGCGCGCAGACCACCTTGGCGGGGGTCGCGCCGTCACCGCAGATGAAGCGCCGGACGGCCTGGAGCGAGAGCTGCCATCCGGGCGGTCGCGGCGCCGAATCCTCGGCGCGCAGGCGCGCGAGTTCCGCGGCGTGGACGTCCTCGGCCGGGGGTCTCTGACGCGCCTCGCGATCACCGCCCGCCCGCACCGCCTTCGCCATGCACCCATCCCCTGCCGTCGCGCCGGCCCTGCCGACGCCTCCTGCGATCGGCAGACCATGCCCCGGCACGGGCGCATCTCTCAAGCGCCCCCGAGCCTCTCCAAGCATCGGCGGTTCAGGTGGTGGCCCGGCGCGGTCATCCAGTCCGGCTGCGCGGCATCAGGCGATTCAAAACGCTGTATTTCCGATACTGCTTACATCGAGACCAAGCACAGCATCAGGATCACGATCTCGAAGACGATCCAGCCGCCGAAGACACCGACCAGCTCCCAGTCGGTCCTCTCTTTGGACTTGGCCAAAGCGTACATGTTCGACCTCCTCGCGGAGCCGATAGGCCGCAGGTGAATTCAATCCCAACGATGGACTGCAACGTATCCGAATATTCAATCAGATTCTTCGTCAGATTGCAATTGTTCGTCTCGACGCCCAATTGAATGTAAATCAGTACATCGTCATCAGGATCGCACCGTCTCGCCAAAACCGATGCAGAAATATTGCATCGCAGCAGGTTATGTCCCGCGGCCCAGTCCGGCGGGCCGTGAACGGGATCCGTCCGGCCGCGTTTCCCAGGACGCCCGAAGAGGCGTCCTGGGAAACGTTCGAGGATTTGCGCATGAAGACGTTGATCACCCTGACCGCCGTCGGCCTCCTGGCGACGGGTGCGGCCGCCACGGCCGCGGAAAATCCCGGTGCCGCCGGCGGCCAGGCACCGCACGGTACCCGCATGCAGGGATCCCCAACGCGGCCGGCTTTCCCGGCAAGAGCGATGTCGGCAAGAGCGACACGACTGGCACGACCGGATCTCCGGGCTCGGAGATGCCGAAGCAGGACGGACGGATGAAGGGGCCGCCGAATGCGGCCGGCTTCCAGCCGGGCGGCGATAAGGCCGGCGGCTCGGCCGGGACCCCGGACCGCCGCTGATTCGCGTCCCGCCGCGGCGCGATACGGGGCCGGTCGGCGAGCCTGGCATCGAAGCCGGAGCCTCGGCCGCGAAGGGCCGGGGCGGCAGCCGGACGGGCGGCTTAATGGGGACGCCCCAGGGTGCACGGCGCGCACCACGACATCCCCGCCACGGTGACGGCGATCAAGCGCATCCTGTGCTGGCCGAGATCGAGGCGGAGCGGGTCGGTACCGCCTCCCGCACGGCCTCGGCGCTGGCGGGAGCCGCGCTGGAGGAGCTGCGCCCCGGGGCAGGCGCCAGCGTCCAGGTGCACACCAAGGCGGTGAACATGCCGCTCGTGAAGCCGTAGGGGCAGCACGGAATGTGCATCGGCGGGCCGCACGGCCCCCTCCGCTTCGGCGGATTGGTCATCCCGCTGTCATCGGGCTGGCCTAGGGCGGCGCCTTCCGAAGCCACCCGAAGCGATCGCTGGATGCATTTACCCGATGGATTGGTTCGACCCGCCTGACGATTCCCACCTGCCGTCCTCCGCCGATGGGAGCCGGATGCGGTTGTACATCGCCGCAGGGCTGATCGGCTTCGGGGCCCTCGGCATGATCGGCGGGATGCTGCACATCCTGCCCGCTTGACGGGGAACCGGCGCGCCCTGGCGGTCCCGCCGCCTCATGCGGCCTGGATGTCGCTCAGGAAACCGTCCACCTCCTGCTTGACGGCCATCGACTGCTTGGCCAGCTCGGCGGCTGCGTTGAGCACCTGCGCGGCCGCACCGCCGGTCTCACCCGCCGCCGCCCGGACCCGGGCTACCGTGGCCGAAACGTCCTGCGTGCCCTTGGCCGCCTCGCCGGCATTGCGCGAGATCTCGCCCGTGGCCGCCGTCTGCTCCACCACCGTCGAGGCGATCGAGCCGCTGATCTCGCTCACGCTCGCGATCGTCTGCGCGATCTGCGCCATCGCCTCCGCAGCCTGACCGGTCGCCGCCTGGATCGCCGCGATCTGCCCGCCGATCTCGTCGGTCGCCTTGGCGGTCTGGCCCGCCAGCGCCTTCACCTCGGCGGCCACCACCGCGAAGCCCCGGCCCGCCTCGCCGGCCCTGGCCGCCTCGATGGTCGCGTTGAGCGCCAGCAGGTTCGTCTGATCGGCGATGCCGGTGATCGTCGTCACCGCCGCGCCGATCTGCTCGGCGGCCGCGCGCAGGCTCGCCATGGCGGCATTGGTCGCCTCCGCCTCCTGGGCGGCATGGGTGGCGACCGCGTTGGAGCGGACCACCTGCCGCTCGATCTCCTGGAGCGACGACACCATCTCCTCGGCCGCGGCCGCCACCGTCTGGACGTTGGAAGCGGTCTGCTCGGCGGCGGCGCTGGAGGCCACCGCCTGGCTGTTGGTGTCGTCGGCCACCCGGGTCATGGAGCGGGCGGTGGCGTCGAGTTCCGTGGCCGCCGAGGTAACGATGTCCAGCGCCTGGGCGATCTTCTGCTGAAAGGTACGGACGAGCTGCTCGACACGGTCGGCCCGACGCTGGCGGGCCGCCTGGTCGGCGGCCTGGACGGCCTCCAACTCGGCCCGGGCAAGGGCGCTCTGGCGGAATACCTCGATGGCCTTGGCCATGGCGCCCATCTCGTCGGTGGCGCCCTGCGAGGGCACCACGACGGCAGTGTCGCCCTCGGCCAGACGCTTCATCGCCGCGGTCATGCCGGCGATCGGCCCGATGATGCTGCGCGCGATCAGCACGGCCAGCGCCCCGCCCACTCCGAGCGCGAGCCCGACCAGGATGATCTGGACGTTGCGCGCGCGTGCCACCGCGGCGTCCACGGTGCGGGCGTTCTCCGCGACCGCAGCCTCGATCATGTCGCGCGCGACGTCACAGCGCGCGTCGATCAGGGTCGAGATCGGCTTGATGCTGGTCTCGAACACCGACTTCAGACCGTCCAGGGCCGTCACGGTCACCTCGAAGTTCGTGCGGTAGGCCGACAGGCTCTCGATGACCGCCTTGGTCAGGGCGGCGAAGCCGGCGGCGCCCTCGGAATTCAGAAAGGTCTTCAGAGCGGCTTCGGCCTTCTCGACGTTCTTCGCGAAGGTGGCCGGCCCGTTCGGATCAGAGGTCGCCAGGAAGCGCCAGTTGGCGACGCGGACCAGCAGCACGGCGCTCTCGACGGTCTGGGCACGGCCGAGCAGCGACTCGCTGGCGCGCGCGCGCACCTCGGCCACCAGGCTGTTGGTCGCGTTGGTCAGTTCGTCGCCGCCCGTGAACAGGCGCGCCTTGGCCTGGCTCAAAGCGACGCCGGCCGCCGCGAGGCGATCCAGCTCCGGCTTCAAGGTGCGGGCTTTGTCGCGGATCTCGACGTAGAGCTTGCGGCGCTCTTCGACGAACGCGAGCCCGATCAGCTTCTCGGCGGTCTCCTCGATCTCGCGCCGCGTCTGCTCCAGGACGACGAGCCGCTCGGGCGCGGGCGCGAGGTGGTACTGCTCGCCGAAACCGGCGAGGCGCCCGGCGAGACCGTTGACGACCAGGATCGTCCGCGCGATCTGCTCCAGGCGACCGCGGACATCGTATTGCTCGCTGACGACATCCTGCTGATGGACCGAGTACCCTCCGATACAACCAGCAATCAGAACAAGTAGAGCGAAGCCTATATAGAGGCGCTTTCGAATACCTATTCTCATAAAATCTCACTCCGAGCACAGATCAAATCATAATCGCTCCATCTGTAATCCCTCCGCGGCGCCCCGTACAAGTGTCAATTACACGCCTGGAAAATCAGCAATTTCACCATTCTGTCATGATCGCTTTTTGGAGCCCAATGCTGTCGCGATCAGCAGATCAAACTGCATGATCCACTCTCTCTCATCCTATCTCTGGAACGAGATAGGAATCGTTCTGGATTGGCCAACATCGGCTTCCACGAGCGCGGCGCCTGCCCCGATCCCGTCATCCGCCGCGCGGTCCGGAGAGCCCGCGCCGCCGCCCCGGCCGAACCGCGCGTAGAGCGCCGGCAGCACCACCAGCGTCAGCAGGGTCGCGCTGATCAGGCCGCCGATCACCACGGTGGCGAGCGGCCGTTGCACCTCCGCCCCGGTGCCGGTGGCGAGCGCCATCGGCACGAAGCCCAGGGAGGCGACGAGCGCGGTCATCGCCACGGGCCGCAGCCGGGTGAGCGCGCCCTCGCGGATCGCCGCCCGCAGCGGCCGGCCCTCGGCGACGAGTTGCTTGATGAAGGTCAGCATCACGAGGCCGTTCAGCACCGCCACGCCCGAGAGAGCGATGAACCCGACCGCGGCCGGCACGGACAGCGGCATCCCCCGCAGCCACAGGGCCGCGACGCCGCCGGTGAGCGCCAGCGGCACCGCGCTGAACACGAGGAGCGCGTCCCGCGCGCTGCCCAGAGCCGAGGTGAGCAGCAGGAAGATCAGGAAGAAGCAGACCGGCACCACCACGGTCAGCCGCGCCTGAGCCGAGGCGAGGTTCTCGAACTGCCCGCCCCAGGTCACGGAGGAGCCTGCCGGCAGGGTCACCTGAGCGGCGACCTTGCCTTGCGCCTCCGCCACCAGCGAGCCGATGTCGCGCCCGCGGACATTGGCGGTGACCACCACCCGGCGGCGGCCGTTCTCGCGGCTGATCTGGTTCGGCCCCTCGCTGACCGAGAACTGCGCCACCTGCCGCAAGAGCACGGAGGCGGCCTTGCCGCTCGGCCCCGGGGGGAGGGGGACCGGCAGGTTCTCCAGGGCCTCCCGGTCCTCGCGGACCTGATCGGTCAGGCGCACCACGATCGGCACGCGCCGGTCGCCTTCGAACACCGCCCCCGCGTCCCGGCCGCCCATGGCGGCGCCGATCACCTCCTGGATCGCGCCTGTGCTCAGGCCCAGCCGCGCCGCCTCGGTCCGGTCGATCCGGATCTCGAAGACCGGCAGGCCGGCGATCTGCTCGACCTTCACGTCATCGGCGCCCGGGATCCCGCGCAGGATCGCGGCGATTCGGTTGGCGGTCTCCAGCATCGGCTCGAAGGCGTCGCCGAACACCTTGACGGCGAGGTCGCCCCGGGTGCCGGCCAAGAGCTCGTTGAAGCGCAGCTGGATCGGCTGGGAGAACTCGTAGACATTGCCGGCGAGCTCGCCCAGGGCCGCCTCGATCTGCTCCTGCAGCGCGGCCTTCGACAGGGACGGATCGGGCCACTCCGCCTGCGGCTTGAGCATCACGAATGTGTCGGAGGAGTTTGGGGGCATCGGGTCGGTAGCGACCTCGGCGGTGCCGGTCTTCGAGAAGACGTAGGCGACCTGCGGGAACTTCGCGATCGCCTGCTCGACCTTGAGCTGCATCGCCTGGGACTGCGTCAGGGAGGTGGACGGAATCCGGGTGGCGTTGAGCGCGATGCTCTTCTCGTCGAGCTGCGGTATGAACTCGGTCCCGAGCCGGGCGGCGAGCAGGCCGGCGCCCACGAGGAGGAGCAGCGCCGCCCCCACGAACGGAGCCGGCGCCCGGATCGCCGCGGCGAGGAGGGGCCGGTAGAGCGCCTTCAGGCCGCGCATCAGCGGGTTCTCCGCCTCGGTAAGGCGACCGGTGAGCGCGATCGCGATCAAGGCCGGCACGAAGGTCAGCGACAGCACGAAGGCCGCGGCCAAAGCGAGGATGACGGTCACCGCCATCGGCTGGAACATCTTGCCCTCGACCCCCGTGAAGGTCAGGAGCGGGACGTAGACCAGGATGATGATCGCCTGCCCGTAGAGGGACGGCTTGATCATCTCCTCGGCCGAGGCCCGCACCGTCTCCAGGCGCTCCTCCAGAGCGAGCCCGCGCCCGAGGGCGTGCTGCCGCTCGGCGAGGTGGCGCAGCGCGTTCTCGGTGATGATCACCGCCCCGTCGACGATGAGCCCGAAATCGAGCGCCCCGAGGCTCATCAGGTTGGCCGAGATTTTTCCCTCGACCATGCCGGTCACGGTCATCAGCATGGCGACCGGGATGACGAGGGCCGCGATCAGCGCCGCCCGGATGTTGCCCAGCAGCAGGAACAGGACGACGACGACCAGACCCGCGCCTTCCGCAAGGTTCCTGGCGACAGTCCGGATCGTCGCCTCGACGAGTTGCCTCCGGTCGAGGATCGTCTGGACGGCGATGCCCGGGGGCAGGGCGCGCCGGATCTGATCCAGGCGGGCGTCGACGGCGGCCGCCACCGTGCGGCTGTTCTCGCCGATGCGCATCAGGGCGGTGCCGATGACGGTCTCCTGGCCGTTCTCGCTGGCCGAGCCGGTGCGCAGATCGCGCCCGATCCGCACCGCGGCGACGTCGCGGATCCGCACCGGCACGCCGCCGCGGCTCGCCACCACCACGTCGGCGATCGCCTCCGGGCTCTCCAGGCGGCCGGCGGCGCGCACCACGTAGCTCTCGCCATTGTCCTCCAGGTAGCGCGCGCCCTGATTGGCGTTGTTGGCCTGGAGCGCCCGGGCGATGTCCGCGAAGGAGAGGTCGAGAGCGGTGAGCTTCGTCGGGTCGGGCTGGACGTGGTACTGCTTCTCGAACCCGCCGATCCCATCGACGCCGGCGACCCCCGGGACCGCCTTGATTTGCGGTCGGATGATCCAGTCCTGGACCGTGCGCAGGTAGGCGACCTGCTCCAGCTCCGTGCGGAGGTCCTGTCCCTCCGGGGTCCGGTAGCTCCCGTCCGGCTGCCAGCCCGGCCGGCCCGCCGGCACGACGTTCCGCTCAGGGAGCGGCGCGTACTGGACCGACCACATGGTGATCTCGCCCAAGCCCGTGGAGATCGGGCCCATCCGCGGTTCGAGCCCGGAGGGCAGGTCCTCCCGCACCTGGGCGATGCGCTCGGCGACCTGCTGGCGGGCGAAGTAGATGTCGACGGATTCGGCGAAGACCGCGGTGATCTGCGAGAAGCCGTTGCGCGAGAGCGAGCGGGTGTACTCGAGCCCCTTGATGCCGGCGAGCGCCGTCTCGACCGGGTAGGTGACCTGCCGCTCGACGTCGGCCGGCGACAGGGACGGGGCCAGGGTGTTGATCTGGACCTGGTTGTTGGTGATGTCGGGCACCGCGTCGATGGGCAGCTTCGTGAGCGCGGCGGCGCCGAAGCCCGACGCCAGCAGCACGAGGAGCAGCACCAGCCAGCGCTGGCGGACCGAGACGGCGAGGATGCGGCTGATCATCGGCCCAATTCCTCAATGATCGTGGTCGGCGTCGGCCTTGCCGAGCTCGGCCTTCAGAAGGAAGGAGTTGCCGACCGCGATCTCGGCCCCGGCCGCGAGCCCGGCGGTGACCTCGTAGGAATCGTCGTCGGACCGGCCGAGGGTGATCGGCCGCTTCTCGAACCCGTCCGGATTGCGCACGAAGACGACGCTTCGGCCCTCGATCGTCTGCACGGCTGCCTTGGGGATCCGGACCGGGACCGCATCCTGCGCGATCTCGATCTCGGCGGTGACGAAGGTGCCGGGCCGCCAGGCGAGGTCGGCATTCGGCAGGGCGACGACCACGCGGGCCGAGCGCGTGTCGGGGTTGAGGAAGGGGCTGACGAAGATCACCCGGCCTTCCGCCCGGCGCTCCGTCTCCCCTGCCCGGCCGGGCGTGACCGTGACGCGGGCGCCCTCGCGCACCTGGGCGAGGTCGAGGGTCGGCACCGACAGCTCGATCCAGACGGTCGAGAGATCCGCCACCGTGTAGAGGTCCGCCGGATCGCCCTCCTTGCCGACCGCCGTGCCGACATCGACCTTGCGCTCGACGATGCGGCCGGCGATCGGCGCCCGGAGGGGGTAGCGGCGCAGGCTCGACTGGTTCGGCGTGGCCTCGTCGCGCTTCTGGGCGGCGGCGACTTCGGCGGCGTCGAGGCCCAGGGCGGAGAGCTTCTGTCGGGCGAGGTCGACCCGGAGCCGGTTCTCCAGATAGGCGGCACGAGCGGTCTCGAAGGCGGCCTCCGAGGCGCTGCGCGAGGCGAGCAGCTTCTGCTGGCGCTCGAAGTTGATCGTCTGCAGCTCGGCCTGGACCAGGGCGGTGAGATACTCGCTCTTGGCGTCGGCGACCTCGCGGCTGTCGAGGATGGCGACGACCTCGTTCGTCTGCACGGCGTCGCCGAGGCGCTTGCGCATCTCGGCGACGGTGCCGACCACCCGGGCCGGAACCCGGGCGACCCGGTCGGTGTCGGGGGTGATGGTGCCGGGCACGAGGAGGTGGCGCGCCAGCGTGCCGCCCGTGACCGTCCGGGTGGTGATGTCCTGGCCCGCGACCTGATCGGGCCGCATCCGGATCGCGCCCTCGTCGTGGGCCTCACCGTCACGATGCGCGTGGTCGGCGTCTGGGTGGTCGCCATGCGCGGGACCGTCGCCCGCGTGATCGTCGGGCGTGGCCTTCGGCCGGTCCGGTGCGGCGGCGGCGTATTGATGATCGTGGCTGCCGTCCGGCGCGCGTGCGCGCCCGACGGCCGCGAGGGTCTGCCGGAGGAGGTCGGGCAGGGCGGGAACGGCGACGCCGAGTGCGATGCCGGCGGCCAGGAGCACCGCGGCGACGGCCACGGACAGGACAATGCGCATGGGAAAACTGCTCGGCCGGGACGCCGGCAGGCCGCGCAGCGGCCCCGGACGGTCCCGTTCAGGTGTCGTGAGGCTGAACCCGGAGGCCGGTTCGGCGTCCGGGCGGGGCGCCGCAAGCGGGCGGCGTCAGCTCACGCGCGGAGGCCGCGGCAGCCGGTCGGGACTGATGGAGGGGCGGCCCTGGGCGAGGGCGGCGGGCAGCGGCCGGCCTGGGACCGCGGGGGGCGCGACATCGGCCGCCTCCAGGCGGGCCGCCTGATGGCAGCCGCAATGGATGTGCTCCGAGAGGCCCGGATCGACATTCGCGGGCGCGACCGGCGCGTCGAGGACCAGCCCCTGGCTCCGGCTGTGATGGCCGCCCGCATGGAAGGCGAGATCCGCCGCGAGGCCGGCGGGGGGGGTGGCGACGGCCAGGGCCAGGACGAGCGCGAGCATGCGGGCGACGAGCGCCCACCAGCCCCGCGCCCCGGCCGGACGCCTATGCCGAACCCCGAAGGTCATCGCCGCCCTTATGGTCCATCCGAGGCCGAGGGCACAAGGTCGGGGATCGCCAGACCAGGCCCGCTCAGGCCGCCAGCTTCAGGACCCAGTCGTAGAAGTCGGCCCAGGTCTCGGCCGGGGCCGGTGGCGCCGCGGCCGACGATCTCTCCGGCTCGGCCGCGGCCTGGGCGCGGACATCCCGGGGAGCGCAGCCGAACTCGGCGCGGAAGGCCTGGGTAAAATGGGCGGGACTCTCGAACCGCCAGCGATACGCCACCTCGGAGATGCGGGCGAAGCGCCCGTCGCCGGTGGCGAGGTCACGATAGGCGCGGGCGAGCCGGCGCTGCCGGATATAGCCGGACACACCTCCGAGGGGGACGAACAGCCGGTACAGGGCGCTGCGCGAGACGCCGAACCGCCGCCCGATCGTCTCGGCGGTCAGATCCGTGGAGGCCAATTCGGCCTCGATGAAACGCCGGATGGCGACGAGCAGGGGCGCCAGCTCGGCTGACCCGGCGCCCCCCTCGTCCTGCGGCAGGCCCAAGGTCGCCGCACCGAGCAACGCGGCGGTCGCCTCGGCCGCCGCCGCGGCCTCCGGGTCAGAGAACCCGGTCGCATGCGCGCTGAGGGAGCGCAGGTGGTCGTTGAGCATCCGGCCGAACGGGGTCGCACCGCGGATCACCGCTCCGTGCAGCGAGTCCAGCACGCTCTGGCGGGAGCCGAAGAGCGGACGCGGCAGCACCACCGTGATGGCTTGGTAATCGGTGGAGCAGGCGGAGAGCGGCTGCGACAGGTCGAGCAGGCAGATGTCGCCCGGGGCGCACTCCCGCTCCTTGCCGCCGATCGTGACCCTGGACTGCCCGGAGACGCGCATATGGGCGACGATGTGATCGATGCCCATCCGGGCCGCGAGGGCTCGCTCGCGCACGAACCGGAGGCCGGAGGCGCGGGCACTGCAGACGATCGCGGTGCCGAGATGCCGAACCTGGGACTGCCCGCGGAAATCGGACAGATCCTCCCGGCGGATCGTGAAATCCCAGAACGGCGCAACGGCGTCGCGCCACGCGTCGGCCTGACGATGGCCCGGGCTCTCGCCGATGAGCTGCAGGATCGGTTTGGTTCGCATCGCCTGCATAAGTCCGGACCGCGCGCAGCGCCGGCCACAGCTTTAGTATGGCGATTCTACCTGCTTAGAAAAGTGGCACTGCGTTCCAAACACCGGACTCTGGACCGCATCCCGGCCCGCCGGGCTAGGGCGCCAAGTAGCGGCACCAACCAGGGGCCCAGACTAGGCGAGGAAAAAGGACGTCCCGCAGGCCGGGTGGCCGCGGGACGGGAAGTTGCACGGTTGTGAGGATCGAGGGCTTCGACCCTTATGGTTAACCCGAGGTTACCGCCCGCTCGGGGCCGCACCGCTGCCGGTGGCGCCGTTGCCGGTGCTGTTGTCGCCCGCGGGGGCGCCGGGGGAGGAGGTGTTACCGTTGGGCGTGCTCTGCGCGGCGGCCATCCCGGCGCTGCCGGCGACGAGGGCGAGGGCGAGCAGAGCGGATTGAACGGTGCGGCTGGTCATGGCTCTCCTGAATCCCGATCGGGTTCGCGACGCGCCGGCCCATGCCGGCATGGGCTGGAGAACCGACGCCCGGCACCCTCCGTTCCCGCTCGGGTGGGGCCGGGGCGAATCGGCCGCAGCCCACAGATGTTCGCGCGGGCGCATCCGGCCCCTGCGGGAAGCCGCGCTGCCGCGATCGTGGATCGGGCAGCCGTTGGGCTCGGCCCGGCGGCGCGGGCCATGCGCCGCGAGTTTTCCACCGGGAACACCCGCCAGCCCCCCAAGCTTGTCCGAAGGTCGAGACCGGGAGCGGGGCGTGAAGGTGTTCCGGATCATGCAGGCGGCGACGGGCGCGATTTTCTGGATCGGTTCGGCTCTCGATGCCCTGGCGGCTCTCGACGCGATGGCGTGCGCCGCCGGCTTCGGCGACCGCACCCGGATCCCGAGCCACCTGCGGGCCGGAGGCCTCCACGTCGAGGAACTGGAGGCCTGATCCGCACCGCGCCCGCCAACGAGTCCGGAGGAGGATCATGACCAAGCTGTTCATCGCGCAGGTGCGCGACGCGGGGGGCGAGCGGCCGCTCGTGACGATCCGCGCCGAGGCCGAGGGCGAGGCGCGCCTGTTCCTGGCGGCGGCCTACCCGGACGCCGAGATCGCCCACGTCGCCGAGCCTGGCGACTGGACGAGCGATGCCGATACCGGATCCCGGGCCGGAGATATCCGCGAGCATCCCGGCGTCACGTGGCAACCCCCCTCGAGTCTGGCGGGCTGAGGCGCGTTCCGCAGGACCGACCGCCATGACCGCCGGGTGCATCGGGGGAAATCGGACGTTTGCCGACAATTGGAGCGATGTCATTCACGCGGCCTCAGGGCTGTGCATCGAGGGTGGGGTATGAATTCCGCCGATCCGACACCGCGCCTGTTCGCGGCCACGGCCGCCCTTACCGGCGCCGGGATCCTGATGTGCCGGACCGAGCCGTCCTGGGACGGCATCCTGATCGGCCTGTTCTGCGTCGGCCTCTGGGCTCTGGGCACGCTCGCGGCACGGCCGGGACGCCCGGCGCGGCCCGCGCGGGCGATGCGCCCGGTCGTGCTGGAGGCGGTTATCGTCGAGACGCCCCGGTCCATGCCGGAGCTGCTGCCCGCACCCCGACCGGTGAACAGCGATCGCGCTCGGCCGGGCGCCTCCCGCCTGCTGGAAGTGCCGACGCATCGGCAGCGCGTGGTCGAACGCTACACGCGCAAGCGCGGATAGGGCGCCGGTCGCGAGCTTCTGCCGCACCCCCGATCCCGGTCTCCCTGCGTTGCCCGCAGCCACTCAGGAGATCAGCATGGCCGACAAGTCCGACGTGACGACCTATACGGTGAAGCAAGCCCTGGCGGCCCAGGTCGCCGACCATATCGAGATCGCGATCGAGGCCCAGGACGGCACCAAGCTCAAGCTCGTTGCGACCGCCGATCAGCTCGACGCCCTCGTGGGCGACCTGGAGACGATCCTGGATGCCGACGACGCGGAGGGTGAGGCCGCCTGAGCAGACCTGAAGCGGACCCGCATCGGCCAGCCGACGCTGCGTCCGCTCAGCTCCTCGCCCGGTCGCAGATCCTGACCGCAACACCGGTGGCCGCCTTTGCGAATCCCGCTCGGGCGGCCCCCAATTACGCCGAGGCAAGCAGGGGGCCGCCATGCGGCCGTCGCCGGATCGGATGAATCGGCTAGGATTGCGCCCCACACACCGAATCGAGGAGGCTTGGATGTCCCGCGGGGTTCCCACAATCCGGACCGGCCTCCAGCCCGCGCCCGGGACCCTGCTTCGCCGCTCCGGCGGCGCGCCGGCCCCGTGACCGGGCGGGAGATCGCCATGGCGCCGTCCGGGACCCCGGCCCCCTACCGGCTTCAATGCATCGTGCACCGCGAGAGCGCCGGCGGCATCATCATCCACGACGAACAGATCCCCGGTCCCGTCGAAGCGGCGGCGATCGATGCCGCGAAGGCCCGATTCGCGCATCTGCTGGCCGGCCGGGCGGGCTCGGCGGCTTTGCGGGATCCCCTCGGTCGGGTCGTCTGGTCGGCCCGGCAGAACGCGCCGCCCGGCACGGCAGGATCCCTGCGCCCCTAGGATTCCTCGGGCGCGTGCTGTCAGGTGAGGTGGCGCGGCTCCAGATCGATCACCGGGCCGCCCACGTCGAAGAAGTCGTCCTCATAGGGGAGCACCTCTTCCAGCTCCTCGGTCTCCCGCCGCCCGAACGGCATCAGCGCGGACAGAATTCCGAGGCAGAGTGCGCCGGCAACGAAAGCAACCAGGATCGCGATGCTCATGACGGAACACTCGGGCGCAGCCGGCGGCTGCCTCAGGCCGTCGGAAGACTAAGGCCGGGCTCGGGCACGCCGCAATCGAAATCGCCTCGCGCGCGATGATGGATCGCCCGATCGCCACCTCGGACGCCCCGGGACCCCCTCCCGAGCGCCTCCGCCCGCGCGTCCGAGCAGGCCGGGCGGGGCGCCATGCGGCCCGGGCCGCGAAAACCGCCCCGGGTGATTCGCGCTTGCCTCACCGCGGCCCCGGCACCTTGTCCTTCTGGTGATCGACCTCGTCGCGGATGCCGCGGCCGGCCATGAGGATCTCGGTCATGAAGGCCGCGATCGCCGCCACGGTGCAGACCAGCGCGGCCCCGAAGCAGGCGAACAGGACGGAGGCGGTCGCCGCATCGCGCAACGCCCCGACGAACAGGGTCAGCACGGCCAGACCGATCAGCCCGCCCCCCAGCGAGGCCAGGACCACCGCCACGTCCAGCACGAAGGAGCGCCGCCGCAGGAAGGTCAGGCGGCGGGTGAGGCGGGCGGCCTCGGCTTCCGTCGCCCGGGCAGCTTCCGCCGAGAGGCCGTCGACCTTGTCGGAGATCCGGCCGAGGCGGGTCGAGAACACGTTGAGCAGCGTCGCCAGCGCCGAGAGCAGGAAGGCGGGTGCGAGCGCCACCTGGATGATGTGGGCGATGCTGTCGGGCTCGGTCGCGTTGAGGGAGAAGCCGAACATCGGCGCGCTACGCTCGCAACCGCGTCACGTCCCGGCAGAGCCGGGCACCGGCCCGGACGGACGCGCCGACGCGAAAATGGCCCTGGACCGGGCGGATCACCACAGGAGACCTTCCGCCTGCAGCCCGGCCACGAGAAGGAACAGCGCCGAGAGGAATGCGACCGCGATGTAGGGGGCCGGCGTATCGGTCACCGAAGCCTCACGGAGGGAGCGAGGCAGACGTCTCCGGTCCCGGTCCGGACCGGCATCGAAGGCAGCGCGACGGGAGCCATGCGCGTTTCCTGAAATCTCCACGGATGACGACGGCAGCAGATAGGGTCCTGATGCGCGCCGGGGAAGTCGCGGCCGCCGTGCCCCTGCGGACGTGGCGTCCTTTTCTCCACAGGCCGGCCGGAGCGGAGTCGGACCGATCTTCCGACGACGGGCCGCCGCGCGAGATCTTCCGATCCCCAGCAGATCCAGTGGCCGCGGCGACCGCCGAAAGAAACACGCGCGCCAGCCCAAGACCCGGATCGAGCCCGGATCACTATTCGATTGCCCGAAACGGTCGCCGGATGCCGGAATGTCCGGGCCGCGGTCGCGGCGAGCCACCGAGCAACGGACCGATACGATCCTGGATCGCTGAACATCTGCAGCGCCGCGCCCGCGCACGCGCCGGGACGTCGGCGGCGGTCGGTCGTAAATTAATGTTAACTGCTCTGCGGGGTGCCGGCGGGCTTGCGGGCTGCCCGTCGGTAGGATCTATTCAAGCCCGAAGCTTCCTGGTTGGTCCTGGGAACGTTCACCACCAAACTGCAGCCCCGTCCGCATCCGTGCGGCGGGGCATTTTGTTTCCCGAAACGCTCGGATACACTTCGTCGTCTTGGCTTTGAACAATCCGTCTTGGGATGTGCTCCAGCGCACCTGGCTGTTGGGGGCTGAAAAGCGCGATTCCGGGCTGTTGCAGCGATGCACTATCGCCCCGCCGCGTCCTGTCGTTCTGTCGCCGGGTAAACATCCCGTCCAACGGGAGACAGAGGACCAGATGATCAAGAAGCTTCTTCTCGCGAGCGCCGCCACGGCCCTCCTGACCGGCGCCGCCTCGGCCGCCGACCTGCCGCGTCGCGCCGCCCCCCCGCCGGTCTTCACCCCCGTCCCGGTCTTCACCTGGACCGGCGCCTATTTCGGTATCAACGCCGGCTACGCCTTCGACGCCAGCAGCAACAACACCAACAGCTTCGGCGTGCCCGCCCCGTATGGCAACGGCACCACCGCCTTCTTCAGCCAGCGCAACCAGGAAGGCTTCTCCGGCGGTGGCCAGGTCGGCTACAACTTCCAGTTCACCCCGGGCTCGGGCGTGGTGGTCGGCATCGAGGCCGACGCCCAGTACCTCGACTTCGGCCGCAGCCGGAACAGCGCGTTCCTCGTCGGCCCGCTGGCGCCCGGCTACTACGTCACCGATCCGCGCGGCCTCTCCAGCCTCGACTTCTTCGGCACCGTCCGCGGTCGCATCGGCTACGCTTTCGACCGCGTGCTGTTCTACGGCACCGGCGGCTTCGCCTACGGCTCGGGCAGCGCCGACCGTTCCTTCGGCGGCTTTGCCGGCAACGACAGCTTCCGCACCGGCTACGCCGTCGGCGGCGGCATCGAGTACGCCCTGCCCACCGACTCGTTCCTGAACTTCTTCCGCTCCTCGGCCGTGACGCTCAAGGTCGAAGGCCTGTACGTCAACCTCGACCGCAACACCCGCAACCAGGGCGCGTTCGTCATCAACGCTGCCAACAACTTCCCGGTGGCCTACAACAACATCGGTCGCCGCGACGACGAGTTCGCCGTCGTCCGCGCCGGCCTGAACTACAAGTTCGGCTCGTACTAAGATCCACGTCCGATCGCGCCCCCCGCACTCGCGGGGGGCTGCGTCCCGGCGACCGGATAGCGCGAGGTCCTGTCCGCGGACGGGCCGAATCGTCTCTCGACCTGAGCATCCCCAGCCCGATCAAACTGGCCGCTTGAGCCGAGGAGCGTCCCGGGAGCCATTCCCGGGACGTCTTGCGTTGGGCCGACGGCCTCGCGCGTCGCGCCTCAGGCGTGGACCGCGCGCGCCAGTTGCGCCTTCGACATCCGCGAGCGGCCGGGCACGTTCTGCGCCCGGGCCTTGCGCATCAGCTCGGTCTTCGTCGTCTCCGACGTGCCGGATGCCGCGCTGGCCTTGCGCGCCGCGGCGGCCTTCTCGGCGGCGGCCTTCGGCTGCTTCGAGAACTGCTTACCCTTGCGGGTGTCGGCCCGCTTCTTGGCCGTGCTGGCGGCGTATTCCGTGTCGGTCAGAGTCTCGCGGGCCTTCTTGGGCAGGTAGCGCTCACCGGTCTTGCCGCTCGCTTTGCCCGACTTGGTGCCCCATTCCTCGTCGGTCCATTGCTGGAGATGGTTGTCAGCCGTCTTTTTGCCGGCGTAGCCGCCACCCTCCTTCTTGTATTCGGCAGTCGCGATCTGCGCCTTGCGCGCCGACCATTGACCCGACTTCCCGCCCTTCTCAGACTTCGTGACCTGCGTCTTGACCTTGCCCCACAGTTTGGGGTCGGTCTTCTTGGCGGTTCCTGACATCGTCGCGCCTCGCGAAAAAGATTTGGCGGACAACACGAGCCCGGAGGCTGTGTTCCTGCGGCGCGTTCGCCCCACCCACGCCAGACGGCCTCCGTCGCCCCGGCTGGTATCGCTGGACCCGCCCGCCGCTTGATGGGTTGGCCTTCAAGGATCGGCCGCTTGGCGCGATCCGCCGAGGGGCCCGATCGCGGCAGGCGGCGGCGCCCGTAGATCCGAATTATCGCGAGGGATGCAGCATGGCCGACGCGCCCAACGACACCCAGGCTCAGCGGCAGCCCCACGGCAAGCCGGAGAGCGCGGGACTGGCCAACACTCCCCTCGACACCGCCACCGGCACGGTCAAGCCGCTGGACGGCCTGATGGAGAGGGCGGGCACCGAGAAGGAGGAAGCCCGCCGCGGCGGGACCAGCCTCGGGGCGGAGCGCGACCGGCCGAGCGGCGGCCAGGGCTGAGCGCGCGCACGAAAGAGGAAGACGCAGCATGCAGATCCGGCACAAGCCCCTGCGCGAGCAGGTCATCGTCATCACCGGCGCCTCCAGTGGGATCGGCCTCGCCACGGCCCGGGCGGCCGCGCGCCGCGGGGCCCGTGTCGTCTTGGCGGCCCGGAACGGCGCCGTCCTCAATGACATCGTCCGCGACATCCAGGAGCAGGGTGGCGAGGCTCGGGCCGTGGTGACCGACGTGTCCCGTCGCGAGGACGTCGAGGCCCTGGCCGCCGAGACCCTGCGCGCCTATGGCGGCTTCGATACCTGGGTCAACAATGCCGGCCTCTCGATCTTCGGCCGCCTTGAGGAGGTCTCGGACGCGGATCATCGCCGCCTGTTCGACGTCAATTTCTGGGGCATCGTCTACGGGTCGACGGCGGCCCTGCAGCACCTGAAGCGCTCGGGCGGCGCGCTGATCAACCTGGGCTCGGTCGCCTCCGACCTCGCCCTCCCGATCCAGGGCATGTACTCCGCCTCGAAGCACGCGATCAAAGGCTTCACGGACGCGCTCCGGATGGAACTCCAGGAAGAGGGTGCCCCGGTCTCGGTGACGCTCATCAAGCCGGCCTCGATCGACACGCCGTTCCCGGAACATGCCAAGAACTACATGGCGCAGGCTCCGAAGCTGCCGCCGCCGGTCTACGACCCCGCGGACGTCGCGGAGGCGATCCTGTACGCCGCGGAACACGGGCCGCGGGACCTTTATGTCGGCGGCGGCGGCAAGCTGATGAGTTCGCTGCGCAAGCGTGCCCCTGCGGTGACCGACTGGATGGGGGCCCAGATGGTGGCGAAGACCCAGAAGGGCGGCGTGGCCGGCAAGGACCGGGACGGCGCCCTCCGCGCGGCTGGCCGCGACGGGGCCGTGCGCGGCAGCTCGCCCCACCATGTAATGCGCAGCGTCTACACGCGGGCCTCGATCAACCCGGTCCTGACCGGGATCCTGCTGGCTGGCGCCACCGCGGCCGCGGCCTCGCTCCTGGGTCGAGCCGACCGCCGTTAGTGCCCTGCTGCGACGCCCGCTCCGCCGGAGCTGCCCCCCGCTCGGCGGAGCGGGCTCCCGCGCAGGCCTCGGTCGGAATGTTTGTTTCTCGACGGTTATGGGGGAGGTCAGCCCATATTCAGGACCGATGACCATTCTACCCAGGCCTTGCGCCGGGCCGAACAGGCGCGGAACCGAACAGAAGGTCTGATGATGATGCACGTGAAGATGATCGCGGCCGCCGCGGCTGTCGTCGGCGGCCTCGGCCTGGCCTCCGCCGGCGCGGCGCCCCTGGCGGTCGCCGGCGCCGATACGATCAGCGGTCCCGCCGCGGTCAGCACCGTCGCTTTCGGCTGTGGTCCCGGCTGGGCACCCGGCCCATACGGGCGCTGCCGGCCGATCTACCGGCGGCCGCGCTTCTACGGCCCGCGCTGCTTCTTCCGTCCGACCCCGTGGGGACCGCGGCGCGTCTGCCGCTAGTGACGCGACGGCCTGGCGCCGAACCGTGACACGAGCCGTGGGTTGAGACAGGGGCAGGTCCCGCCTCCGAGGAGGCGGCGGCCTGCCCCGTCCCGTTGGTGACGCGGACGGATCGGGGCGGAATCGGACATCCGGCCCATCCGCCCATTCGGGCCTCGGGCGATGCCGGAGATGTCACGATCGGGACCGCAGGCGGTTCCGCTCCGGTTGGAAGTACCGATGGCCCAGGATCAGAGCGGCGGCGCGAATCCCTCCGCGGCAGAACGTGCGGCGGCCGAGCGCGTCGCCCGCAAGCGTCTTGGTTCGGACGGCTGCCCGGAGCCGGTGCCCGACCCGCGCGATCCGGCCGAGCACGCGTGCGGCATCGCGGCACCGGAGCCGGCCTCCTCCGGCCAAAGGACGCCTTCGGTTCGGCCCGTAGAGCCGCGCTCCATGGGCCCGAAGGTCCTTGCGCGGGCGCGGGAATAAACCCTGCCGCCGGGCGGTTCCTGATCGTGTGGCACAAGGCTGCAGGCTGGAGCACCAGGGCAGGGATCCCATGGCTTCGCAGGCTATCGACGCGACGGCCCCGGACCGGCCGCCGACATGACGACCCTGGCGCGGGCGCGTTTCAGCCAGCTCGTTCTTCCGCGCCTCGATGAAGGCTACCGGCTCGCGCATTGGCTGACCGGCAACGCCACCGACGCCGAGGATGTGATGCAGGAGGCGTGTCTGCGCGCCTACCGGGCGATCGAGGGATTTGCCGAAGGCAATGCCCGGGCGTGGTTCCTGACCATCGTCCGCAACACCGGCTATTCCTGGCTGCAGCGGCACCGGCCGCGGACGGTGGTCTTCGCCGACGACCTCGCCCCCGCGGCCCGCGCCGAACTGGAAATCGGGGGCGCCCTGACCGAGGCCGCGGAGACGCCCGAAGCGACCCTCATCGCCCGCGACGATGCGGGGCAGCTCGCCCGGGCGGTCGAGGCCCTGCCGGTGGCGTTCCGCGAGGCGCTGGTCCTGCGGGAATACCACGGCCTCAGCTACCGGGAGATCGCCGGTGTGACCGGCGTCCCGATCGGGACCGTGATGTCGCGCCTCGGCCGCGCGCGGCAGCACCTGCTTGTACGGCTCGCGAAGGAAGGGCGATGACCGACGACGAGACCCTCCTGCTCCTCAGCGCCTACGCGGACGGCGAATTGTCTCCCGGCGAAGTCCTGGCCATGGAGCGCCGTCTCGCTGCGGACCCCGACGCGCGGGCGATGGTGGAGCGCCTCCGCGGCCTCTCGAACACCCTGCGCGGAACGCTGGCCGGAGCCCCCGCCCCGGAATCCCTGCGGGCGCGCGTCATCGCGCAGATCGGCTTCTCCGACCCGCACCCGTCCCGCGTCGGACTTCGGTCCTGGCTCGGATCCTGGCGGGCGCTGGCCGCGACCCTGCTCGTGGGTCTCGTCGGCGGGGCCGCGCTCGGCGGCGGAGCTGCCTATCTCGATCGCACCGGCGGCGCCCCGGATACCGGTGAGGCCGTGCTCGCCGGCCATCTCCGCGGTCTCGCGGCTCCTCAACCCTTCGACATCGCCTCCTCGGACCGGCACGTGGTGAAGCCCTGGTTCAACGGCCGGACCACCATCGCGCCCGATGCCCCCGACCTGTCCGACCAGGGTTTCCCGCTGGTCGGCGGACGGGTCGACATCGTGGCCGGCATCTCCGTGCCGACCCTGGTCTATCGCCGCGACCGGCACGTGATCAGCGTCACGGTGATCTCCGCCACCGACGGCGCCGCCGGCGAAGAGCGGCGGGACGGATCCACGATCGAGCGCTGGCACCTCGGCGACCTCACCTACTGGGCGGTGTCGGATCTCAATCTGCGCGACCTGCGTGCCTTCGCCGACCTGTTCCGGACCCGCACCGGGGGCCAAGCCGGGTTGAGGCGGGAATAACGGCTCTCCGAGTCGGGTTATTGCTGATATCGTGATGTCGATCCGGCGAGGATCCCAGCGTGATCAGTCAATCGCAACTGAAGACCCGCAGAGCCGAAAATCCATCCGAGGCCGACCTCGCCCGGGCGTGGCGGCATCAGGCCGTCGGCGCTCCGACGATCCCGGACCCGTCCCTCGTGGAGGCGGCGCTCCACCTCCTGGCGGAGCATCTCGAGCAGGGGCTCGCGGTGACCGACCGGTGCGGGCGGGCTCATTTCCTGAACCACGCCGCGCGGGCCTTCATCGAGCAGGGCCTCCTGCGCCTGGAGCAGGGCGGCCTGCGCGGCGCGACCCCTGAGGACAGCGCGGCGCTGCGCCGGATCATCGCCCGCTGCACCGCCGGGGATCGCGGCGGCTCGCTGCGCCTGGAGAGTGCGGACGGGACGCTCCTGGTCGCCGCCTGCGCGATCCCAAGATCCCTCTGCCCGATTGCCGAGGGCGCCGTTCTCCTGCGCCTCATCGATCCCGCAGCCCCGAACCTGCCGGATCCCGGCGTTCTGCAGGACCTGTTCGGCTTCACGCCCGCGGAGGCGGCCCTGGCCGTCGACATCCTGGCCGGGAACGACCTCGCGGCGAGCGCGACACGCCGCCGGATCACCCGGAACACGGCGCGCGTGCATCTGCGCCACCTCTTCGAGAAGACGGGGACGCGCCGCCAGGCCGAGCTGATGCGCCTGCTCCTGCTGTGCCCGCAACCGATCGTCGGAGCCCAGCCCGGCACGTAATAAATATTCGCTCCGGTTTTCTCCAGTAGTCCAAACAGGTGATGCGAATATTCTAAAATAAAACGACGCTGATCCGGCCGATCGTGGACGAGCCACGGATCCTTCGGCGAGGCGGAGCCTGAATCATGATCCTCTCGGTCCTGGAATATGCTCGGAAAAACCGCATCGCGGCGCGAAATCTCCGAATCCTGTCGGCGCTCGACGACGAGATGCTGAGCGATATCGGGCTCCACCGGCGCACGTTCCGCGCCTTCTGCGAGAACGGCTGCTCGCACGTGCCGCCCCCGCCGAGCCAGGCCGAGGCGCCCCGGGCAGTCGTGATGCCCGGGACGCTGGGGATCGCCTTCCGCTGAGGTGCCCCGGACCCGACCGGGACGTTCAGATCGCGATGCAGATCTTGCCGAAGTGGCGGTTGCTCTCCTGGTGGCGGAACGCCGCGACGAGATCGTCGAGGGGGTAGCGGCGGTCGATGACCGGCCGCAGCCCGCAGGCCTCGATGCCGCGGATCATCTCGATCTGATGCCGCCGGCTGCCGACCAGCACGCCCTGCAGGCGGATCTGCTTCAGGAGTGCCGGCACCAGCGGCAGCTCCCCCGCCACGCCCGAGAGGATGCCGATCACCGAGATGTGGCCGGCGACCCGCACCGCGGCCATGGACTGCTCCAGCGTCCCCGGCCCGCCGACGTCGAGGACGTGGTCGACGCCGCGCCCGTCTGTCAGGCGCCGGGCGGTCTCGCCCCAGGCCGGATCGGCGCGGTAATTGATGACGTGGTCGGCGCCGAGGCCGCGCAGGCGCTCCAGCTTGTCGTCGCTGGAGGAGGTGGCGATGACGGTGGCGCCCGCCGCCTTGGCGAATTGCAGGCCGAACAGCGAGACGCCGCCGGTGCCCTGCACCAGCACGACGTCGCCGCTCTTCAATCCGGCATCGGCATGGAGCGCCCGCCACGCGGTCAGCGCGGCGGTGGTGAGCGTCGCCGCCTCGGCGTGGTCCCAGCCCCGGGGCGCATGGGTGAAGGCGGCGGCCGGCGCGGTCACCCGCTCGCGGGCATAGCCATCGATTCCGTCGCCCGGGACGGTGGCGAAACCCTCGACCAGCGGTGTGCCCTCGGCCCAGGTCGGGAAGAACGTGCTGACCACCCGGTCGCCCACGGTGAATTCGGTCACGCCCGGCCCCACGGCCTCGACCTCGCCGGCGCCGTCGGACATCGGGATGCGCGGCTCGCTCGGCCCCCAGAGGCCGCTGACCACGGCGTAATCGTGATAATTGAGAGAACTCGCCCGCAGGCGGACGGTGATCGCGCCGGGCCCGGGCTCCGGCACCGGCCGCTCGCCGAAGCCGACCTTGTCGAATCCGCCGCCCGGCTGGACGATCACGGCCCGTGCTGTCGATCCGGTCATGACGCACCTGTCGCTCCGCGGCCTCGGCCGCCGGGGGGCGGACACTGACAGGCAGCGCCGCCAACGTCGAGGGCCGCCCCGTCCGCCGGGGCGGCGAGGGCAGCCGGGGCGGGATGTTCCGGCCCGGATCGGCGCGCATGCGCCGCGCGCCCTTGCCGCTGCGCGGCAGCGGCGGCTAGGTCACGGATCACAGCCCGTTCGTGGAAGGAGGCCCGACCGTGTCGACCGAGCGCGTCGTTCTGACCGAAAGCATAGCGCCGACAGCGTCCAAGATCTTCACGCAAGCCGGGATCGGCGACATCCGGCAATTGCCTCGCGCCGTCAGCCCCGATGACACCGGCGATCTTGCCGATGTCACCGTCCTCGGCATCCGTTCGCGCACGCAGGTCACCGCCGCGCTTCTCGACGCCCTGCCGGATCTGACCGCCATCGGCTGCTTCAGCGTCGGCACCAACCAGGTCGACCTCGAGACGGCGCGCGCCCGGGGATTGCCCGTCTTCAACGCGCCGTTCTCGAATACCCGCAGCGTCGCCGAACTCACGATCGGCGAGATCGTGATGCTGCTCCGGCGCATCGTGCCGCGGTCGATCGCGGCACATGAAGGCGGCTGGGACAAGTCGGCCTCCGGCGCCTTCGAGGTGCGCGGCAAGACGCTGGGTATCGTCGGCTACGGGAATATCGGCGCGCAGCTCTCGAACCTCGCCGAGGCGATGGGCATGCGCGTCATCTTCTACGATCTCACCGACAGGCTGCGCCACGGCAACACCGAACCGGCCGAGAGCCTCGAGGCGCTGCTTGCCGCCAGCGACGTCGTCAGCCTCCATGTCCCGGAAACGCCCTTGACCCACGGGCTGATGGGCGCGGAGCGGATCCGCGCGATGAAGCCCGGTGCCTACCTGATCAACAACAGCCGCGGCACGGTCGTGGATCTGGACGCCCTGGCGGCGGCGCTGCGCGACGGGCATCTCGCCGGGGCCGCGATCGACGTCTTTCCCGTGGAGCCCACGTCCAACGCCGAGCGCTTCGTGTCGCCCCTGCAGGGCCTGCCGAACGTCATCCTCACCCCCCATGTCGGCGGCTCGACCGAGGAGGCCCAGGACCGCATCGGCGCGGAGGTGGCCCGCAAGCTGGTCGACTACATCCAGACCGGCTCGACGCTCGGCGCCGTGAATTTCCCGCAGGTCCAGCTGCCGCCGCGCCTGTCCGGCGCGCGCTTCCTCCACGTGCACCGGAACGTGCCCGGCGTGCTCGGGCAGATCAACGCGATCTTCTCGGGCCGGTCGCTCAACATCGACGCGCAGTACCTGCAGACGGACGGCGAGTTCGGCTATGTCGTGGTCGATGCGTCGGTGCCGTCGGGCGAGGCGGAAGCGGTGCTCCGCGCGCTGCGGGCCATCGACGGCACGGTCCGGACGCGGCACCTCCGTCCGGCGGGGTGAAGACCCCGATCCAAAAGGTCCGGGACCTTGTGCGGGTGCAGGGCAGAGCCCTGCTGAGACGCGCCATCAGGGCTCTGCCCTGACAACCCGCCAAAGGGCTCAAGCCCTTTGGAATCCCAGGCTCATCATCCGGCCTGCGGCGAGGCGCCGGCACGCGGCCGGCGCCCCCGGCTCAATGCCGCGGCAGGGTGTGCAGCGCCCTCAGGAAGGCGTCGACCTCCGCGCGGGTGTTGTAGAAGGCCAGCGACGCGCGCACCGATTGGTCGACCCCGAACCGGCGCAGGGCTGGAAGGGCGCAGTGATGGCCCGAGCGCACCGCGATGCCGTGCGCATCGAGGTGGTGGGCCACCGCCTCGTTCTCCTGCCCCTCGATCACGAAGGACATCACGCTCGCCTTCTCCCGGGCCGTGCCGATCAGGCGCAGGCCCTTCACGTCGGCAAGCCCGCCCTGCGCATACGCGAGGAGGTCGTGCTCGTAGGCGGCGATGGCCGGCATGCCGATCCCCGCGAGGTAGTCGAGCGCCGCCCCGAGACCCACCGCCCCGGCAATGTCGGGCGTGCCCGCCTCGAATTTCTCGGGCGCGCCCTTGTAGACCGTCTTCGCGAAGGTGACGTCCTCGATCATGTGGCCGCCGCCCTGCCAGGGCGGCATCGCGGCGAGCAGGTGCGTCTTGCCGTAGAGCGCGCCGATCCCGGTCGGTCCGAACACCTTGTGGCCGGAAAAGACGAGGAAGTCGGCGTCGAGGGATTGCACGTCCAGCGGCATGTGCGGCGAGGATTGCGCCGCGTCGACCAGCACCGGCACCCCGTAGGCGTGGGCGAGCTGGATGATCTCCCGCACCGGGTTCACGGTGCCCAGCGCGTTGGCCACCTGCGTGACCGAGACGATCTTGGTGCGGCCCGACAGACGCGCCGCGTATTGCTCGAAGATGATCTCGCCGCGATCGTTGACCGGGATCACCCGGAGCGTCGCCCCGGTCTGCTGCGCCAGCAATTGCCAGGGCACGATATTGGCGTGGTGCTCGATGGTCGAGACGATGATCTCGTCGCCCGGGCCGATATGGGCCCGGCCGTAGGAGTTGGCGACGAGGTTGATCGCCTCCGTGGTGCCGCGCAGGAAGACGATGTCGTCCTTCGACGGGGCGTTGAGGAAGCGGCGCACCGCCTCGCGGCCGCCCTCGAACAGGTCGGTGGCGCGCGCCGCCAGGGTGTGGGCGGCCCGGTGGATGTTCGAGTTGTGCCGCCCGTAGAAGTCCGAGGTCGCGTCGATCACGGCCTGCGGCTTGTGGGTGGTGGCGGCGTTGTCGAGCCAGACCAGCGGGTGGCCGTTGACGCTCTGGTGCAGGGCCGGGAAGTCCCGGCGGACATGCTCCACGTCGAAGGGCGCCGCCACCGGACTCGACCCGCGCGACGTCACCCGCGGCGCCAGGCCCGGGGTGCGGGCTGGCTCCAACCGGGGGCTCGCCGGCGCCTTGCGGGCCGGCCCGGGGCCGAGGTTCAGGAAGTAGTAGTCGCCAGCCGGCGCCTCGGGCGCCCGGGACAGCTTTCCGGTTCGGGCGAAGCTCTCCTGCGCCTCGTCGACGCCGGCCTTCGACGGGTCGGCCGGGACGAGGTGCGGGGCGAGGGCGTGCGCGAAGGCGTTGGCGCGCGGGTGGTCCGCGGCGATCTGCCGGTGCAGCTCCGGACCGCCGGGGAGGGCGGCCGCCAGCTCGGGGGCGCCGGCGAAGGAGAAGTCCGGCAGGACGGGGCGCGGGCTCGCCGGGTGGACCGGCGGGATCGCCGCCACGTCTGCGAAGGCCGGGCTCGCGGGCGCGAGGTTCGGCACGGTCGGGCCGGAGAGGCCCGGCAGGCCGACCGGCGGCGCCCCGAAGGCGTGCGCCGCCAGCGCCGACGCGTCCGGCTGAAAGCCGGCGGGCTGACCGCCCGAGGGGGCCGAGGGGACGCCGAGGGGCGCGCTCGGCAGCGGCGCGCCACCCGGGGCCTGGGTCAGGCTCTCGAGAGCCTGCGGGACCTGGGGGCCGGCGGGGATCGCCGGCGCGAAGGGCTGGCTCGCGGCCTGCCCCTGCCCGTAGATCTCCCGGGCGAGGCGCCCGACGAGATCGGCATGCGCCAGCTCGCCCGGGCTCGCCCCGGGCAGCCCGCAGGCGAAGGCCTCAGGCGTAGTCATGGTAATTGCCCAGCAGCACGTTATCGAGACGGGCGATCGCGTCCTCGACCAGCACGGCGGCCGAGAAGTAGCGGGTCACGAGGTGCGAGGCGATCGAGTGGTCGTTGGTGCCCATGTAGCGCACCGACAGGCCGGGCTCGATCTCGCCGGTCACGCCCGACTTCTGCAGGCCGACCACACCCTGCTCGCCCTCGCCGACGCGCAGGAGCAGGATGGAGGTGGTCTCGGCGCCGGTCACCGGGTCGATGTCGACCGGCAGCTTGTCGCTCGGCACCAGCGGCACGCCGCGCCAAGTGATGAAGGGTGCGCCGAACAGGTGGACGACGACCGGCGGCACGCCGCGGCGGGTCGCCTCCCGGCCGAAGGCCGCGATGGCGCGGGGATGCGCCACGAAGAAGGCCGGCTTCTTCCAGACCATGGTCAGCAGCTCGTCGAGGTCGTCCGGGGTGGGCGGGCCGCCGCGGGTGGGGATGCGCTGGCGCGGGCCGACCTCGCCCAGCAGGCCGAACTGCGCGTTGTTCAGGAGCTCCCACTCCTCACGCTCCTTCACGGCGTCGACCGTGAGGCGGATCTGCTCGCGGAGCTGGTCGATCTCGTTGGAGTAGAGGTCGGTGACGCGGGTATGGGTGTTGAGGATCGTCTGGATGGTCGAGAGGTGGTACTCGCGCGGGTCGACCTCGTAGTCGACGAAGGTCGTGGGCAGGCGCGGCTCGCCGGTATGGACCGCCAGCAGCTCGATCCCCTGCTCGCCGTAGGAGTTGGTGTGGCCCTTGAGGCGGTCGCGCTCCTCGCGGTACTGCGCGATCTTGGCGCGAATCTCCTCGCTCTCCACCGCGGCGGCGTCGAGGGTCAGGAGGGTCACGGCCGACAGGGCCTTCACGGCCGGGGCGGGCGCGCTCTCACCGGCGAGACCCGCATCGCCGAAATAGTCGCCCTTCGTGGCCAGCCCCTGGCGCAGGCGGCCCTTGTAGGGACCCGAGAAGGTCAGCTCGACGGTGCCGTCGGCCACCACCGTGAGGCTACGGCCGGAGGAGCCCTCCTCGTGGATCACTGCGCCGGCCTTGTGCCGGCTCTCGGTGAACTTGGCCGCCAGTGTCGCCAGTTCGGCATCGCCCAGCCGGCTGAAGAGCGGCACGGCGCGGAGAGAGGCCGGACGGATCGCCCGGCCCTTGCTGTCCCCCTTGTCCTCGGCGGCGAGATCGATCCGGCCGGGGCGCGCCAGCACGACGGCGCGGCGGTTGACGCGGTAGACCCCGCCCGCCACGTCCACGAACGGCAGGAGCCGGAGCAGCCAGCGCGGCGTGTTCGCCGCGTTCTGGACCGAGGTGACGGTCGCCGTCGCAAGATTGCGTGCCGCCGTGGCGCTCACGCTCAGACCCGGTCCGCTCATCGTTCGTCCTCACTCCATCCAGGGTTGCAGGCACGCCGCATCAATCCGCAGATGATGGTTCGCCCCGCAGCGTGCACGGGGCGGGCGCAACACGTATTGATCAATATTTCACGACGATAGCAGACCAAGAGATCGCATTATCGTCGGTCGGATGATGTATTTTCCGGCAATTAGACGATCATCGTCTGCCGCTCAGACAGCCGCAGCGCATCCGAGACCGGCAAGTTCTGGATAACGTCCGATTCGGCCGAGGGTCAACGAAACGATCTCCCTATTTGATGCCATTTCTTGGAAATAGAACCTCTGGCATGCACAACGCATAGGAGAAGTCAGCAGCCACGTTGCCGGATCAGAGAATTTAATTTCATCAGATCGGCACACGTGCCGGGATCCGGACGACTTTGTTTCACGGGAAGATTTTTTCGTCTCGTCTCAGATCCCATCCCCGTAGCCGAAGGATTGGTCCATGCTGAGCGCCGGCTCCTCGCCGGCGGGCAGGCGCGAGACGACCCGGGCGGGTACACCGGCAACGGTCGTGTGGGGCGGGACGTCCTGCAGCACCACCGCGGCGGCCGCGACCTTGGCGCCCGCCCCGACCCGGATGTTGCCCAGAACCTTGGCGCCGACGCTGAGCAGCACCCCGCGCTCGATCTTGGGATGCCGGTCGCCACTCTCCTTGCCGTTGCCGCCGAGCGTCACCGACTGGAGGATCGAGACGTCGTCGGCGATCACCGTGGTCTCGCCGATCACCACCCCGGTGGCGTGGTCGATGAACACTCCCGAGCCGATCCGGGCCGCCGGATGGATGTCGCAGCCGAACACTTCCGAGATGCGGCTCTGGACGTGCAGTGCCAGGGTCGCCCGGCCCTGGTGCCAGAGCCAGTGGCCGACACGGTAGGCCTCCAGCGCCGCCAGGCCCTTGTAGAACAGGAACGGATCGAGATAGCGGCGGCAGGTCGGGTCGCGCTCGCGGATTGCCACGAGGTCGCGCACCGCGTGGGCCCCGGCCTGCGGATCCGCCTCGAAGGCCGAGAGGCACAGGTCGCGCATCGACAGCCGGGCGAGGTCGCCGTCGCCGAGCCGGTGAGCGAGGCGGTAGGCGAGGGCCCGCGCCAGGGTGGGCTGGTCGAGAATCGTCGCCTGGATGATGCCGGCATAGAGCGGCTCCTCGATCAGGGCCGCCGCGGCCTCGGCGCGCAGGGCCGCCCAAACCTCGGCCTCCGCGGTGCTGCGGCTCGTGATGCGCAGGGGCGGCTGGACCACGGCCATCGTGGCACCCGCGGCGGGCACGGCAGAGTGATGCATCGGCCGCCGCCGATCACGCGGCGGAGCGGAACAGGTCGGGCAGGTAGCGCTCCAGGGTGTCGTGCCCCTGGAACTTCACGTCCACGGTGGCCGGTGCCTCGCCCGAGCGGTGGATGCCCACCACCCGGCCCCGGGCATGCCGCCAGATCCCCAGGATCTCGGCGAGGTCGAGCCGCGCGAACACGACCTCGTCGCCCTGCATCATCGTCGCTGAGGCCATAGTGTGGTCCCCCTTGGATCGGCCGGTCGCGGCGGCCCGATTCTACCGCCGCCGACGCCCGAACCAGGATCGGCGCTGATGGCGAGAAGTCTTTTCCGGATGCCCCGGTCCGGCGGAGAAGGTTTCGACCGTGCACGGCCGAAGCCGGAGCATCATTTTCGCTAAGTTCTTGTTATAACACGATGTTTACGCATCGCCCCGCATTTGGCAAGCTCAGCGCCCGGCCGACGGGAGCGCGACCGATCGCGGCCGCGACGCCGGTCCATGCCGGCCGGCCCGTGCTTCTGCTCCGGGATGCGCCTTCGACGAACGACCTGCGCTGCAAGTCTTCGTCAATTTGGCAGCACATTCTCAGGCCCGGCCTCTAGATTGAAGGGGTCGACGCGCAGTCGGCGCAGAGCCGGATGGAGGTTTGCCGTGATCGCCAGCAACAAACGGATCGCCCTGATGACTGCGCCGTGTCTGCCGTGTTGCCGCGTCCAGGAGGAGGAGAGCGCACGACATCAGACACGAAAGGCGACCACCGATGCTGACCTATGACACGACCCGCAACACCCGTTCCGGCCTGGGCGCCGAGCCGGCCCTGGCCCTCGGCCGGGCCCTGTCCCGGAGCATCCGCTCCCATCCCTCCCACGAACGCGCCGCCCTCGCGAGCGCCCTCGGCGACGGCCTGATGCCCGACGAGGTCGCCCGGATCCTCGCCGGCCGCCCGGTGGCCGAGGCCTTCCCGATCCGCTGGGGCGAGAGCCCGGAAGCCTACGCGTCTAGGGCCGTATCCGAGATGTTCGTCGCCTACCTCCAGTAGGCGCGCCGCGTCCGGCCGCGCCGGCCTCCCCGAACACGAACGACGGAAACCTATCATGTCGGGCCTCCCCCGCGGGTGGAAGCGCCGGACGGGGACGGCTGCCTGCGCCCTCGCCCTGGCGCTGGGTGCCGCCGGCCCGGCCGCCGGGCACCCGCCGAAGGGCCGCCAAGCGGCGTCTTTGGCCGACAGGCCGGAGGTCCCGGCCCGGCTCACGGTCGGGCCGGGCGGCCGGGACCTGCGCCTCGCGGGCGATCTCACCGAGGGCGTGGCCGTGCGGGTCGCCGCCATCCTCGCCGCGCACCCGCAGATCGCGCGCCTCCATCTCACCAGCGACGGCGGCCTCGTGGAGGAGGGCGCGGCGATCGGGGCGCTCGTGGCGGCGCGGGGGCTTTCCACCTACGTTCCCGATGCCTGTGCCTCGGCCTGCACGCTGATCTTCGTCCGCGGCCGGACGCGCTACCTCGCGACCGGCGGCCGGCTCGGCTTCCACGCCCCCTACGAGATCGGCGCGCGGGGCCGGATGCGCCCGGTGGATTCCGCGCCGGAGCGGGCGGCCTACCGGGCCGCCGGCCTGCCGGTCGCCTTCGTGACGCGGGCCCTGGCGGTACCGCCGGCCGGGATCTGGATCCCGACGGCAGGGGAGCTGCGCGCGGCCGGCATCGTCACCGAGGTCGTCGGCCCGGACCGCTTCCCCGATTCGACCCTGGACGCGGATCCGAGCGCGTCCGGGGCTCGGGCCGCGATCCTGCGGAGCCTGCCGATCTTGCGCCAGGCCGAGGCGGCGGGGCTCGACCCGATCGCCCGTCGGTACCGGGACGGCTACGTCGCCGGTCGGCCGGAGGCGGTGGCCGCCGCGGACCTGAGGCGGATGGCCGCCAGCTACCTGCAGCGGCGCTTCCGGGCAGCCGATGATGGGGTCGTCCGGGCCCTGGGACACCGGATCCTGGCGACGCTGCGGCGTACCGAAACGCAGGATGCGGCGGCCTGCGGCATCCTCGCGGCCGGTGACCTCGTGGCGCTGGACGCGCGTCTGCGGGCCGAGGGGCCTGCATCGCACGGGCTCGCCCCGCTCCTCGCCCGGACACAGGCCGCGCGGCCGAACGGGGCGGACGCGTCCGCCACGGTCCCGGATGCCGCCCCGCCAGCGGATTGCGCCGCCCGGATCGCGGAGACGCGGCACGCCCTCGACCTGCCGCCCCGGGAATCGGCCGCCGCGCTGCGGGCGCTGTTCCTCGCTGGGCCGCAGCAGATTCTGGCGAGCCGTGCCGGGCCGTAGCGGCCCGCGCACCCTCGACTTGCCGCGCCGGCGCCTATCTTCGCACCCAAGGCCACGCCTCGGAGCGGTCGGTCGGAGATGGGAGTCGCCGGATGCCGGATTATCGCCTGCGCGGGGCGGTTCGTGGCGCGGATGGGGAGATCGGCGCGCCGCGCGTCGATGAGGAACTCACGGCCGCGGACGCGAAGGAGGCGGTCCGACTCGCCAACAGCCGCTCGCTGGCGATCGAGGACGAGGCGGTGAACGCCCTGTGGCTGGTCGACGCCCACGGCACCCTGCTCTGGTCCCTGCGCCGGGCCGACCTCGAGTCCTGACGCGGACCCTGCGGTGAGCCGGTGCCGTCAGGCCGGCGCGCGGCGGCGCGTCTCCGGCGACGCGGCGACAGGACGCTCGGCACCAGGACGCTCGGCACCGCCGAGATACAGGAACCGGACATCATCCCGCGCCCGCAGGGACGCGGCGTTGCCGGCCAGCGCGCTCCGTCCGTTCTCCAGCACGACGGCGTGGTGGGCATGGCGCAGGGCGAGGCGGACATTCTGCTCCGCCACCAGCAGGGTCAGGCCCTCGGCCTGGTTCAGGCCCGCCAGAATCCTGTAGATCTCTTCCACAACCTGGGGGGCGAGTCCCGTGGACGGCTCGTCGAGGACGAGCAGCCGGGGCCGCCCCATCAGCGCCCGGCCGATCGCCGCCATCTGCTGCTCGCCGCCCGAGAGCAGGCCGGCGGCGACTCCCCGCTTCGCTGCGAGGCGCGGGAACAGGCCGTAGACCCGCTCCAGGTCGGCACGCACGGTTCCGCGGCTCGAGCCGCGCCCGAGGCCGCCCGCGACGAGGTTCTCCTGGACGCTCAAGCCCCGGAAGCAGTGGCGCCCCTCCAGCACGCCCACGAGCCCGGCACGGACCAGATTATCGGTCCGGGTCCGCGTCACGTCCCGTCCGTCATAGGTGAGGCGCCCGGCCGTGACCTGCCCGCGCAGGGCCGGGAGCAGGTTCGACACCGCCCGCAGCAGGGTCGTCTTGCCGGCGCCGTTGGCGCCGACCAGGGCGACGATCTCCCCCGCCCGGACCGCGAGATCGACGCCGTGCAGAGCGTGCACGGCCCCGCCATAGACGGCCTCCAGCGCCTCGACCTGCAGGAGCGGCGGACCGGCGCCGTCGCTCATCGGCCCGCCGCGGCGGCCTGCTGGCCGCCCTGGTTGTCAGCGGCCTCCTCGGCCGCGCAGTCGCGCGGGGTGATGCCGTGCTCCTTGGCGTAGGCGGTCGAGGACGCCTCGATGATCGGGCGCAGGCTCGCCCAGTCGGGGGCGATCCAGTCGGACACCACGTTCCACCGCGCCCCGTCCCATTGCTGGAAGGTGACGCGGCCCTCGCCCTCGTGGTTGGCGCAGGTGACGGTGATCGAGTGGAACAGCCCCTTGGCGCCGAGCGCCGCCACCCGGGCCTCGTCGAGGCGCAGGTGCTCGAAGCCCCAGCGCACCTCGTCGCCGGTCAGCGTGCGCTGGCCGAACTTGCCTTGCGCGATCCGCACCGCCTCGACGTTGAGGATGCCGTTCAGCACCCCGAGATTGTGGTAGACGCTGCCGATCCGTTTCCGGTCGGCGAGGTTGCCGTTGCCGGCCCCGTAGACCTTGCCGACGACCTCCTGGATCACCGGGTAGGCGGTGCCCGACGCCTGGGTGGTGATGGCGACGTAGCCCTTGGCGGCGTCGCCCGCCGGGACGACGTCCTCCTCCGAGTTCGACCAGACATTGCCGACGATCCGGTCGGCCGGGAAGCCGGTCTTCTGGGCAGTCTTGAGGGCCACCGGGTTCATCACGCCCCAGCCGCGCAGCACCACGAAATCGGGCCGCAGCCGCCGGATCGTCAGCCATTGCGATTGCTGCTCGTTGCCGGGATGGGGGACCTCGATCTGCTCGACGGTGAAGCCGTACTGCCTGGCGAGCTGCGCGTAGATCGGGATCGTCTCCTTGCCGTAGGGCGAGCCGTGGTAGAGCACCGCGACGGTCTTGCCCTTGAGCTTGTCGAGGCCGCCCGCGCGGGTGCCGAGATACTGGATGATGCCGCTCGTCTCGCTGTAGGGATTGAGCAGCAGCGGGAACACGTAGGGGAAGACGCGCCCGTCGGTGGAATCGGTGCGGCCGTGATTGATCGTGATCAGCGGCACCTTGTCGGCGCTGATGCGGTCGATCATCGCGTAGGCGATGCCCACGGAGAGCGGGTTCCAGGCGGCGATGCCGGGCCGGGATTTGAGCCGCTCGTAGACCTCGACGCCGCGCTCGACCTCGTACTGGGTCTCACCCTCGCTCCAGATGAGCTTGACGCCGTTCACGCCTCCGTCCCGGGCGTTGATCAGGTTGAGATAGTCGATGAAGCCGCCGAAGAAGCCGGTCCCACCGGCCGCATAGGGGCCGACCCGGTAGCTCTGGAGCGGGAAATACTGCTCGTCGGCCCACCCGGCCTGGGGGCCGCGCCGGCGAGCACGACGGTGCCGGCGAGGAGCGCGGCGCGGAGACGGGTCGTCAGGGGCATAATCGTCCTGGGGTTGGTCAGACGGGGAGGGGATCAGGCAGCGCGACGGCCGAGGCGGCGGCCCGCCCGGTCGAGGAGCGCGGCGAGGCCGGCGGGCTCGCGGATCAGCACGGCGACGATCAGGGCGCCGAGCACCATGCGCCGGAATCGAACCCGTCGCCCAGGACCGCCGCGCCGAGGCGGGAAAGGAGCAGGGGCAGCACCGCGATGAAGCCCGCGCCCAGGAAGGCGCCGCGCAGGGTGCCCAGGCCGCCGATGATGACGATGAACAGGATCTGGAAGGAGCGGTCGAGGTTGAACCCCGCCGGCTCGACGGTGCGCAGATACGCGAAGGCCCACAGCGCCCCGGCGATGCCGATCACGAAGGACGAGACCGCGAAGGCCAGGAGCTTGGTCCGGGCGACCTTCACGCCGACGAGGCGGGCGGCGGTCTCGTTGTCGCGGATCGCCACGAGGTTGCGGCCCGTGGGGGAGGTCACGAGGCGCCACGCGAGGGCGGTCAGCAGCGTGACCACCGTGAGCGAGACCAAGTAGCGCCCGCGCGGATCGTCGAAGGACAGGCCGGCCACCACCAGCCGGGGGGCGGTGATGATGCCCGAGGGGCTGTCGTTGGAGATCCAGCCGATCCGGTTCAGCGCCCAGGCGACGAAGAACTGTACGGCGAGCGTCGAGACCGCGAGGTAGAAGCCGCGCAGCCGCAGGGCCGGCAGCCCCGCCACCAGCCCGGCGAGCGCCGCCACGAGGCCGGCGAACAGGAGCGACCCCGGCAGGGGCAGGCCGGGCAGGCGCAGCGACAGGTTGAAGGCCGCGTAGGCCCCCACCGCCATGAAGGCGGCCGAGCCCAGCGAGAGCAGCCCGGCATAGCCGGTGAGCAGGTTGAGCCCGAGGCCGGCCAGCGCCAGCGCCAGGAACGGCGTCAGCAGCGCCTCGAACAGGTAGCTCGTACCGGTGAGCGGCACGATCCCGTAGGCCAGCACCAGCAGGGCGCCGAGGCCGAGGGCCCCGGCGGACGGGCGGAGGCGCGGTGCGGCGCGGGGGCGGGCGACCATGGCGGCTCAGACCCGCTCGACGGCGCGCAGGCCGAACAGGCCCGAGGGCCGCGCCAGCAGGAACCCGAGCGCCGCCACGTAGGCGATCCAGCCCTCGATCCCGCCGCCGATGACCGGCCCGAGATAGACCTCGGACAGCTTCTCCACCGCGCCGACGATCAGCCCGGCCACGATCGCCCCGGCGATGGAATCGAAGCCGCCGAGCACGAGCACCGGCAGCGCCTTCAGCACCACCAGCGACAGGGAGAACTGCACGCCGAGCCGCGCGCCCCAGAGCAGCCCCGCCACCAGCGCGACGATCCCGGCGGCGATCCAGACCGCCGACCAGATCCGGGGCAGGCGCAGGCCGGTATTGAGGGCGGCCAGCGGATCGTCCGCCACCGCCCGGAAGGCGAGGCCCGTGCGAGTGTAGCGGAAGAAGGCGGAGAGCAGCGCCACCATCAGGCCGGCGGTCGCGGCGGCGAACAGGTCGAACCGGCTCACCAGAACGCCGCCGAGATCGAGCGGCGTGTCGTCGATGCCGAGGTCGAGCCCGTGGACCTGGGTGCCCCAGGCGAGCTGGGCCGCGCCCTCGATCACGTAGGCGACCCCCAGCGTCGCCATGAACAGGGTGATCGGCGGCTGGTTGACCAGCGGCCGCAGCACCAAGCGCTCCACGCCGAGCCCGACCACCACCATCGCGGCGAGGGTTGCGGCGAGCGCTGCGGGAAAGGGCAGGCCGCGCTCGGTCAGGCTCACGAAGGTGAGGGCGGCGAACAGCACCATCGCGCCCTGCGCGAAGTTCAGCACGCCCGAAGTCTTGTAGATCAGCACGAAGCCGATCGCCACGAGGGCGAACATGATCCCCGACAGGAGGCCGCCGACCACGACCTCGATCAGGAAGGCGAGATCCGGGCTCATGCGGCATCCATGGCGGCATCTCCGTCCGCGAGCCCCAGATAGGCGGCGATGACGGCCGGGTCCGCCTGCACCTGCGCCGGCGTGCCGGTGGCGATGCGGCGGCCGTGGTCGAGCACGGTCACCCGGTCGGAGAGGCGCATGACGACGCCGATATCGTGCTCGATCAGCACGATCGCGGCCCCGGACGTCTCCCGCGCCGCCCGGATGAAGCCGGTCATCTCGGCCTTCTCGGTAGCGGTCATGCCGGCCATCGGCTCGTCGAGGAGCAGGAGCCGCGGCCGGGCCACCAGCGCCCGGCCGAGTTCGACCCGCTTCTGGAGCCCGTAGGGGAGGCGGCCGGCCGGACGGTCTGCCACGGCCCCGAGTCCGAGGCGCCCGATCACCGCCTCGGCGGCGTCGCGATGCGCCAGCGCCTCTCGCCGGGCCGAGCGCAGGCCCAGGATCTGAGCCCCGAGCCCGGCGCGCCGCGCCGCCGCGAGCCCCGACAGGACGTTATCGCGGACGCTGAGGCCCGCGAACAGGGCGAGGTTCTGGAAGGTCCGGGCGACGCCGAGCGCGGCGAGCCGCCCGGCGGGCACCCGGGCGAAAGCCTCTGCGCCGATCCGCACCCGCCCGGCCTGCGGCGCGTAGAGGCCGGTGACCGCGTTGATCAGCGAGGATTTCCCGGCGCCGTTCGGCCCGATCACCGCATGGATCTCGCCGGCGCCGACCGCGAGATCGATCTCCGCGAAGGCCACCGTGCCGCCGAAGGCGAGGGACAATCCCTCGATCGACAGGACCAGCCCCGCCCGGTCGCCACGCGGGCTGCCGCCGGCGACAGGGACCGCGGCCGGGCGGGCGGCGGAACGGGGGAGGGGACGTAGCCCCTCCCGACCCGGTCGAACAGGGCGCAGCGCAGGCTGCATGATCCGGACTCCGTCCAGGATAGGCCGCCCGGATCGGCGCGAACCGACGGGCCCCGTTGAGAAAAGATGATACGCAGGACGAGAACCCGCCTTGAACGGATATCTTGCTGCTCCCGTTCGTCAAATCCTGCTCTGGGGCAGCATTGAAGTCAAAAGCACAGTCTTTCCAATTTCGAGACGACACGCGAACATTATCCCGTCACATGGCGGGGTGACGAAATCACTTCCACCGCCGCGCCGACGGGCCGTTCGGCACTGCCGGATCGTGCCGGTCAGGCGTGGCGGCGCGGCTTCAATCCGGATCCGGATTCAGGCCCGTCAGGCGGGCAATGAGGGCCGAAGGACACCTTGCGGTAGCGCAAACTAATCTACATAAGTATTATTGGAGCGAAACTAAATGTAGGCTCGCGCTCCCACGCCGTCGTGGAGAAGCCGCCATGCCAAACCCGCTCGCGCACAAGCTAAATCGCTACGTTCGGCTCTCCGAAGACGACCGGATGTGCTTGGCCGATATCATGAGCCCGAGCCGCATGGTCGCCGCGCGCACCGACATCATCCACGAGGGCGAGGATCCGCGCGCCATCAACGTGATCCTCGACGGCTGGGCCTGCCGGTACCGCCAATTCGCCAATGGGCGCCGCCAGATCGTCTCGCTCCTGCTTCCGGGCGATCCGTGCGATCCGCATGTCTTCCTCCTCGACGCGATGGATCACGCGATCGGCGCGATCACGCCGGTGCTCCTCGGCCAGATCTCCGGCACGGCGATGCAGGATCTGACCGCCCGAAACCCGCGGCTCGATCTGGCCTTCCATCGCGAGGCCCTGGCCACCGCGGCGATCCAGCGCGAGTGGACGGTCAGCCTCGGCAGCCGCACCGGGATCGAGCGCCTCGCCCACTTGTTCTGCGAGCTCCATGCGCGGCTGGCGGCGATCGGGCTGACGGACGGGAACACCTGCGCGATGCCGATGACGCAGAATGATCTCGGCGACGCAATGGGCCAGACCAGCGTGCACATCAACCGGACGCTTCAGGAGCTGCGCGGCATGGGGCTGATCACCCTGCGCAGCCGGCGCCTGACCATCCACGATCCGGTCGCGCTCGCCCGGCTCGCGCATTTCGACATCGCCTATCTCCACCTCACGGAGACCGAGCGCGCCGCCGCGCGCTGAACCCTGCCCGCCCCGTGGCGATTGAGCCAGGTTGAACGACATCCGGAGTGGCCCGGCATGACAGACCCTCGCGATCCGGCGGAGCGCCTCGCGGCCCTTGAGGCCGACAATGCACGCCTGCGCCGGCAGCTCGACGCCGCGGGCCTGCCGGACGGCCTGCGCCACGGAATGCGCAACACGATGGCGATGATGCGCACCGTCATGCACCGGTCCGCCGAGCGCACCGCGGATGTCGAGAGCTACGTGGCGCATCTCGACGGCCGGTTCGGAGCGGTGATGCGCGTGCAGGCCGCCACGGACGCGTTCGGCGAGGCCGACCTGCACACGCTGATCTCGGACGAGCTGATGTTCCACCTCGCGCGCGAGGGCGAGCAGGCCACCCTCGCCGGCCCGCGGGTGCGCCTCCGCCCCAAGGCCGCCCAGGTCGTCGCGCTGGCCCTGCACGAGCTGACCAGCAACGCCGTCGAACACGGATCCCTGGCGCTCCCGCAGGGCCGGATCCGCGCCGCGTGGCGGGTGAGCCGGGAGGCCGAACCGCCCGTCCTCACCCTCGACTGGGCCGAGACCGGCGGCAGCGGCATCCGGGCATCGGACCGGCGCGGCTTCGGCACGGACGTGCTGACGGAGATGCTGGCCGACGATCTCGGCGCGGCGGTCGACCTGCACTACGAGCCGGACGGGCTGCGCTGCACGATCCGCCTGCCGCTCACCGCTCGGATCGGATGCCACGTGGCTGAGGAGCCGGAGACGGCCTGGGACAGCGATACCCGGTGAGGTCCGGCGCGATCCGGCACGAAACGCGCCCCGCGCGCCCGCCGGCGCCCTCACGATGCCGACGCCGCCCGCACCTGTCCGGTCATCTGGGGCAGCGCACCGAGTGCCTCCATGGCCCGGTTCGGGCCGGGCAGGAGCAGATAGTCGAGCGTGAAGCCGGCAAATTCCTGCAGACGCTCGAGATTCGGCACGCGCACGCTCTTGCGTCCGCTCTCGATCAGCCCGGCCCGGCGCAGATCCGAGAGGACCCGCGAGAGATGGACGTTCGAGAGTCCCGCGGTGTCGGCCAGTTCCGACTGCGCCAGCGGAAGCCGATAGTCGGGCTCCAGGCCGAGGCCGACGGCGTTCAGGCGGGCGAAAAGTTCGCAGATGATGTGGGCGACCTGTCTGTCGGCGGACCGGCGCCCCACCCCGACCAGCCATTCCTGCAGCACGGCCTCGTCGACCAGAATCGACCACCACAGGGCGCGGTAGATGTTGGGCCGGACAGCGGCAAGTTGCTTGATCGTCCGGTAGGGCACGGAGGCGACGGTGCAGGGCGTCAGCGTTGCCACGGAGTGGATCGCCCGGTCGAGCAGGGATGCGTGCAGATCGCAGCCGTCGCCGGGAACGAGGTAGGCGAGGATCGATCGCCCACCGTCGGGCAGGAGCTTGTAGCGGCAGGCGAACCCGTCGAGGATCACGTAGGCGGCTTCGGGCCGCTCGCCCTCCGAGACCAGGTCGCGGCCGGCATCGACCTGCGCGACATCGCGCGTCGCGGCGTCCAGCGCGGCCACATCACCGTCGTCCAAAGATGCGCGCAGCGCCAACTTGCGAAGGAAGGGGTTCAAGGGATCTCCCGCAGGTACCGCCCCGCGCACGGAGCCGCGCAAGCTTAACGCGCGACCGTCTATCCTTACTCCTCGGGGTCATCAAATTACCGCCTCGTCCCGCCCCATCTTCCGACGGCCCTCATCCGCGGAAACATGCGACGATCACCCGTGTCGGCGCCCCAAGGGACGTCCGGCGGAACCCGCCCAGAGCCAGAATGCCCCGGATCGCGGCGGACACCGCAAGGGATGCCGGGACGCGGATTGACGTCCCTGCCGGCAGCCGCTCAGGACCGTCGGGATGCGCCCGGTCGGGCCGTCGGAAGATGAGGCGGGCGCATCAGGAGAGCTGAAGCGTCCGCAGGACGGTGCCGTTCCCGTCATGGATCTCCATGCGCCAGCCCGCCGCGGGGTCCGGGAGTTCGCCAGAGCGCCGGAACTCTTCGATCAGCACCAGCGCTTCCGCTTCCGCATGCGCGAGCGATGCGGCCGGGACTCCCGCCTCGTCCTCGATCGTCTCGCCATCGCGGCTCAGGCGAAAATAGTAGCGCTCTGCCATATTATCCTGCTGCACCGGGCCCCGACCCGACTTCGACACGCCGCATGGATGCCGCCCGTCGGGCGACGTCTCCGCTCGCGCCGCGGGCTGAGGTAAGTGGCACCGATCGGTGCCTGATCAACGTGCCGGCGCATTTCCGGTCGCGATGCCCATCGGTTGATCCAACTGCCTCGTGCATCTGCCGGCATGAAAGGCGAAACGCCGCCCTTCTATGCGTCGACTGCCACGAAACAGCCGTCCGACCCGACCTGCCTAAATAATTGGCACGTGATTTGCAAAGCTCCGACCCGTCGCAAGGAAGACGACGCAGGGGACCGCCATGAAGGCATTTGGAACTTGGGCCTCGGCCGCCGCGCTGGCCGCCGGACTCGCGATGGGCGCCCTCGGGGCGGGGGCCGCGCGGGCGCAGGAGACCATCAAGGTCGGCATCCTTCACTCGCTGTCGGGCACGATGGCGATCTCCGAGACCACCCTCAAGGACGCGATGCTGATGCTGATCGCCGAGCAGAACGCCAAGGGTGGCGTGCTCGGCAAGAAGCTGGAGCCGGTTGTGGTCGATCCGGCCTCGAACTGGCCGCTCTTCGCCGAGAAGGCCCGCGAACTCATCAGCAAGGACAAGGTCGCGGCGGTGTTCGGCTGCTGGACCAGCGTGTCGCGCAAGTCGGTGTTGCCGGTCTTCAAGGAACTCGACAACATCCTGTTCTACCCCGTCCAGTACGAGGGCGAGGAGAGCGAGCGGAACGTGTTCTACACCGGAGCCGCCCCGAACCAGCAGGCCATCCCGGCAGTGGACTACCTGATGTCGGAGGAGGGCGGTGGCGCCAAGCGCTGGGTGCTGGAGGGCACCGACTACGTTTATCCGCGCACCACCAACAAGATCCTCGAAGCCTACCTCAAGGCGAAAGGGGTCAAGGACGAGGACATTCTGATCAACTACACGCCGTTCGGCTTCGCCGACTGGCAGACGGAGGTGTCGAAGATCAAGGCGTTCGGCTCGGCCGGCAAGAAGACCGCCGTGGTCTCGACCATCAACGGCGACGCCAACGTGCCGTTCTACAAGGAACTCGGGAACCAGGGCATCAAGGCCACCGACATCCCGGTCGTCGCCTTCTCGGTGGGCGAGGAGGAACTCGCCGGTATCGACGCCAAGCCGCTGGTCGGCCACCTCGCCGCCTGGAACTACTTCGAGTCGATCAAGACGCCGGAGAACGAGGAGTTCATCAAGAAGTGGCAGGCGTTCAAGAAGAACCCCAAAGCCGTCACCAATGACCCGATGGAGGCCCACTACATCGGCTTCAACATGTGGGTGAAGGCGGTCGAGAAGGCCGGCACCACCGACCCCGGCAAGGTCATCGCCGCCCTCCCGGGTATCGAGCAGAAGAACCTCACCGGCGGCACCGCCACGATGCTGCCGAACCACCACATCACCAAGCCGGTCTTCATCGGCGAGATCGAGTCGAACGGCCAGTTCGACGTGGTGTGGAAAACCGAGGGCCTGATCCCCGGCGAGGCGTGGTCGAAGCAGCTGGAAGGCTCGAAGGACCTCGAGGCCGACTGGGTCAAGCTCAAGTGCGGCAACTACAACACCAAGACCAAGACCTGCGGCGGCGCCTAAGCGGTCACTCTCCCGGCTCAGGATCAGCGCGGGCCCCCTCTCCCGTTCGGGAGAGGGGGCCTGGCGCGCCAAACATTGAACGGTCCGTACAGGCCGCAGCCGCCGGACCGCGACCCCGGGTGCTGCATGCGTCCCCGTCCCAGTTTCCAGGCGCAACGAAAGTCTCGATGCTCCGTCTCCTCACCCTCCTGGTCCTGCTGCTGGCCGCCCCTGCGCTGGCCCAGGCGCCCGATCCCTACGGCCAGCTCGCCGGCGACGGCTATGCCGAGATCGAGGCGGGCGTCGCCGGCCTCGCCGCCTCCGGCGATCCGCGCGCCGACGCGATCCTCGCGGCCCTGGCGGACGGACGGCTGCTGGTGGGCCCGGACAAGACCCTGCTGATCCGGCAGGGCAACGCCGTCGTGGATGCCCGGACCGGCTCTCCCGCCGCCGACGGCTCCGATCTCAAGCCGGTGCGGGCCAACAACCGGGTCCGCCGAGCGATCGAGGCCGCCCGCGGCCAGCTCGACCTCGCGAGCCCCGATCCCGCCAAGCGCCGCGCCGCCACCGACGCGGTGTTCAAGGCCCGGGACGCGGCAGCGCTCGCAGCCCTCGACGCGGCCCTGGCGCGCGAGACGCAGGCCGGGATCCGGCGGGCGCTGACCGAGGCGCGCGCCGCCGTGCTGCTCGCCAAGCCCGGAACCGCGGAGGCCGACCGGATTGCCGCAATTTCCGCCCTCCAGGCCCGGGGCGATGGCGACGCGATGGGCATCCTGCGCGGTCTCGCGGCGGATCCGAGCGAGGCGGTGCGGGCGGCGGCCGGCCGGGGCGTCGCGGCGATCGAGACGCGGCTGGCGATCCTCGGCGCCCTCCAGAACGTCTGGTACGGCATCTCGCTCGGCTCGGTCCTGCTCCTCGCCGCCATCGGGCTTGCTATCACCTTCGGGGTGATGGGCGTGATCAACATGGCCCACGGCGAGATGGTGATGCTCGGCGCCTACACGACCTACGGCGTGCAGGAGCTGATCCGCACCAAGGCGCCGGCCCTGTTCGGCTGGTCGCTCGCGATCAGCATCCCCTGCGCGTTCCTGGTGGCCGGGTTGATGGGCGTGCTGATCGAGCGGTTCATCATCCGCTTCCTGTACGGGCGTCCCCTGGAGACGCTGCTCGCCACCTTCGGGGTCAGCCTCGCCTTGCAGCAGGGGGTGCGCTCGCTCTTCGGCCCGACCAACCGCGAGGTCGGCGCCCCCGCCTTCATGAGCGGCGCCTTCGATTTTTACGGCCTGTCGATCACCTGGGGCCGGCTCTGGATCATCGTGTTCGCGCTGGCCGTGTTCCTGGGCCTCCTGTTCGTGCTGCGCAGGACGTCCTTCGGCCTGAAGACCCGCGCGGTCACCCAGAACCGGCGCATGGCCGCCGCCATGGGCATCCGCACGCCCTATGTCGACGCGCTGACCTTCGGGCTCGGCTCCGGCATCGCCGGGATAGCGGGAGTCGCGCTGTCGCAGATCGACAACGTCTCGCCCAATCTCGGCCAGGGCTACATCATCGACTCGTTCCTCGTGGTGGTGTTCGGCGGCGTCGGCAATCTCTGGGGGACGCTGGTGGCGGCGCTGACGCTCGGCGTCGTGAACAAGCTCGCCGAGCCGTATATCGGCGCGGTGCTCGCCAAGATCGGCCTGCTGATCTTCATCATCCTGTTCATCCAGAAGCGCCCGCGCGGCCTCTTCGCGCTCAAGGGCCGGGCGGTGGAATCGTGAGGGACCAGCGTCCTTCCCTCCGCCTTGCGGGGAGGAACCGAGGGTGGGGGTGGCGCAGAAGGCACCGCCGCGCCCGATCCGGGACCACCCCCACACCCACCCCTCCCCGCAAGGGGGAGGGGATGCGCGTCCGCGTGTACGGATCTGTCCTATGACTCCCCGCACCCCCCTCATCGACCTGAAGGGCTGGATCTTCCTCGCCGTGCTGGCAGCGTTCTGCCTCGCCGTGCCGGTGCTGAACCTCGCCGTACCGGAAGGCTCCGGCCTGCACGTGCCCACCTACCTCGTCTCGCTCTTCGGAAAATATCTCGCCTACGCGCTGCTCGCCGTCAGCCTCGACTTGGTCTGGGGTTATTGCGGCATCCTCTCGCTCGGTCACGGGGCGTTCTTCGCGCTCGGCGGCTACGCGATGGGCATGTACCTGATGCGCCAGATCGGCTCGCGCGGCGTCTACGGAAACCCGATCCTGCCCGACTTCATGGTGTTCCTGAACTACAAGGCCCTGCCCTGGTACTGGTACGGCTTCGACCACTTCGCCTTCGCGGCCCTGATGGTGCTGCTGGTGCCGGGGCTTCTCGCCTTCGTGTTCGGCTGGCTCGCCTTCCGGTCCCGGGTCACGGGCGTCTACCTGTCGATCATCACCCAGGCGCTGACCTACGCGCTGATGCTCGCCTTCTTCCGCAACGACATGGGCCTCGGCGGCAACAACGGGCTCACCGACTTCAAAGATCTCCTGGGTTTTTCCGTCCAGGCACAGGGCTTCCGCGTCGGCATCTTCGTCGCCACCGGAATCGCGCTGGCGCTCGGCTACCTGATCGCCCGGATCATGACCGTGTCGGCCTACGGAAAGATCCTGATCGCGGTGCGCGATGCCGAGAGCCGCACGCGCTTCCTCGGCTACCGGCCGGAGCACTTCAAGACGCTGGCCTTCACGGTCTCGGCCATGATGGCGGGCGTCGCCGGCGCCCTCTACGTGCCGCAGGTCGGCATCATCAACCCGGGGGAGTTCGCCCCCACCAACTCCATCGAGACGGTGATCTGGGTGGCGGTGGGCGGCCGCGGCACGCTGGTCGGCGCGGCGCTCGGCGCCGTGCTGGTCAACTACGCCAAGACCGTGCTCACCGGCGCGATGCCCGACGCGTGGCTGTTCGCGCTCGGCGGCCTGTTCGTGGTCGTGACGCTGTTCCTGCCCCGCGGCCTCGTCGGCACCGCGATCGAGCGGTTCGGCGGCCGGCGCGCGGCCGCCAAGCTGCCGCCGGAGCCCGAGATCGCCCCGAAACTCGCGGAAGAAGGGCAGGGCTCGTGAGCACCGACCTCCTCGAACACCCGGATGCCCGCGGCCCCGCCAACCGGAAGCGCGAGACGGACGCACTCCTCTATGTCGACGACCTGCGGGTGACATTCGACGGCTACAAGGCCCTGCGCGGCCTGTCGCTGACGCTGGCCCGCGGCGAGTTGCGGGCGATCATCGGCCCGAACGGCGCCGGCAAGACCACCATGATGGACTGCATCACCGGCAAGACCCGGCCGGATAGCGGTATCGCCCTGTTCGACGGCACCCACGACCTCCTGAAGAGCGACGAGCCGGCGATCGCGGACCTCGGCATCGGCCGCAAGTTCCAGAAACCGACGGTGTTCGAGAGCCACACGGTGGCCGACAACATCCTGCTGGCCCTCAAGGGGCCGCGGGCCGCCTTCGCGTCCCTGTTCGGCTGGCGCAACCGGGTGGCGCGGGAGCGGATCGACGCCCTCCTGGAGACCGTCGGCCTCCTGGCCCATCGCGACCGCCCTGCGGCCGATCTCAGCCACGGCCAGAAGCAGTGGCTGGAGATCGGCATGCTGCTCGCGCAGGACCCGAAGCTCCTGCTGGTCGACGAGCCGGTGGCCGGCATGACCGATGCCGAGACCGCCGAGACCGCCCGCCTGCTCCGGCGGATCGCGGGCGAGCACGCCGTCCTGGTGGTGGAGCACGACATGCACTTCGTCCGCGACCTCGGCTGCCGGGTCACCTGCCTGCACGAGGGCGCGGTGCTGGCCGAGGGCTCGATCGACGCGGTCTCGGCCGACCCGCGGGTGGTCGAAGTGTATCTGGGCCGATGACCATGCTGAGCGTCGAGGGCATCGACCTGTATTACGGCGCCGCGCAGGCGCTCCGCGGCGTCTCCCTGACCGCCGAGGCCGGGCAGGTCACGACGGTGCTGGGCCGCAACGGCGTCGGCAAGACCTCGCTGATGCGGGCGATCGTCGGCCAGCAGCCTGTGCGCGGCGGCGCGATCCGCCTCGACGGCCGCCCGATCCAGGGGCTTGCCCCCTACGACCGAGCGCGCGCCGGGATCGCCTTCGTGCCCCAGGGCCGCGAGATCTTTCCGCTGCTCACCGTCAAGGAGAACCTGGAGACCGGCTTCGCGCCGCTGAAGCGCCGGGACCGCCACATCCCCGGGGAGATCTACGACCTGTTCCCGGTGCTCAAGGACATGCTGCACCGGCGCGGCGGCGACCTCTCGGGCGGCCAGCAGCAGCAGCTCGCCATCGCCCGGGCTCTGGTGACGCGGCCGAAGCTCCTCGTGCTCGACGAGCCCACCGAGGGCATCCAGCCCTCGATCATCAAGGATATCGGCCGGGCGATCACCTACCTGCGCGGCAAGGGCGAGATGGGAATCGTGCTGGTCGAGCAGTATTTCGCCTGGGCCCGCGACCTCTGCGATTCCTACGCGGTGATGGATCGCGGGCAGGTGGTGCTGGCCGGCCCCCGGGCCGGGATGGTCGAGGCCGACGTGCTCCGGTGGATGTCGGTTTAGGGCGCGACCGCCGCAACGCCCCGCTCCGGGAATGCGGCCCCTTAACACATATATTGGGGTGGATACTCAGCAATCAGAGAGCGGCCATTCAGATCATCGGCCTCCAAATCTGTGCACATGCCCCGCTTGGCCCATGTTAAACCACAATTCGGGTTCGCCATGGGGGTTCAATCACGGGAGGGCCCATGACGATCCTCGATCCGATCACCGGCGAGCTGGTCACCATCGCGGTACCGAGGCCTCGTCCGCAATCAGGCCCGCGCTGACAGGCGGCGCGGCGTCATGACGAACGCGACGGATCGCAGAACCGGGCGCCGCGGCCTGCGTGGCGCCCGCACCCAGATCCGGACCGTCCCGCCGGGCTTGCTGCTGGCCGGCGGTGCGGGGACGAACGCCGCGCTGACGGCCGTCGACCTGATCGCCCAGGCCCGCGCGGCCCGCCGGGAGGCCGAATCGTGCGACGGAGCGGACCGCGCGGAGCAGAGCTGACAGGAGCGACCGATCGGTCGCGTCAGCGCCTGCGAGACCCGGTCTCCGCGCGACGCGGACGTCCCGCCGCCGCCCCGCTCCGCGCCTCCCCGGCGTCGAGCCGGTCCTTCAGCACCATCCGCACCGGGCGCTCGCGCATCCCGGTCGTTGAGTTCTGCATCGGGCGGTCGACGGGGCAGGAGCTGGGATGGGGGAAGGGGAGGCCTTCCCGTCCTCGCCAGGATGATCGGTCATCAAGATCACTGATAGCCCTTCGGGAACGGGTCGGGCTTGATCAGCTCGGGGCTGGTGTAGACGATCTCGAACTGGCCGTCGGTCTTGGCCTTGCCGACCCGGGTCTTCGACCAG